>CALMUT010000186.1 GCA_937872925.1 uncultured Myxococcales bacterium
TCGGCCTGGTTGTGGACAGCTCTGTGATCATGGTGGAGAACGCTTCGCGGCGACTGCAGGAAGACACCTCCGACCGAAGTGTCACAGAGGTCGTGCGCGACGCCGCCGTGGAGGTTCGAAAACCCACGCTATTTGGCGAGCTCATCATCATCATCGTGTACTTGCCGATCCTCGCGCTGGAGGGGGTCGAGGGAAAGCTGTTCCAACCGATGGCGCTAACCGTCGTGTTCGCCCTACTCGGCTCCATGCTGCTGTCGCTCACGGTGATGCCCGTGCTGGCGAGCCTCGTGCTGAAGAAGGGCCGTGGCAAAGGCGACAGCCGTTTCATTCGCGGCCTGAAGCGAGGCTACCGCCCCGTGCTGGATTGGGCGCTTCGACGACGCGGGTTCGTTCTGGCAGGGGCCGCACTTCTGGTTGCGAGTGCGACATTCCTCGCGACACAGCTCGGCTCCGAGTTCGTTCCGCGCCTGCGCGAACAGGCGATCGTAATCAACACCGTTCGTCTTGCGGGCGTGTCTCTCGACGAGTCCGTCCGCTATGGGTCTCAGATTGAGCGCCATCTGTTGGCGCGCTACCCGGACGAAATCGCGCACATCTGGACGCGAACTGGCAGTGGCGAGGTCACCACGGACCCGATGGGACTCGAGGTGTCGGATGTGTTCCTCACCCTGGAGCCGCGCGATCAGTGGAAACGCGGCACGACCCAGGACGAGCTCATGGGTCTGATGATGAAGGATCTGGAGGACCTGCCGGGAATGCGCAGCGTATTCACGCAACCCATCGAGATGCGCATGAACGAGATGATCGCCGGTCTCCGCGCAGATGTCGGCATCAAGCTGTATGGCGACGACTTCGAAGTGTTGCGGGCGAAGGCCAACGAGATCCGTACCGTCGTCGAAAACATACCTGGCGCGGCGGATGTGTCAGTGGACCAACTCACGGGTCTTCCAATGCTTGCCATCGAAGTCGATCGCGAAGCAGCGGGCCGGCATGGCATTCCCGTTGCCGAGGTGCTCGAGGTCGTGGACGCGCTGGGCACCCGCAAAGTGGGCGAAGTCATCGATGGGCAACGTCGCTTCGACCTCGTCGTTCGATTGGACGATGCGTCGCGCCTGTCGGCGGACCGCATCGGCCAAATTCTCGTTTCAACGCCCGAAGGTGGGCGCATGCCGCTCAGTGCGTTGGCGAAGATCCACGTGGTTGAGGGCCCAGCAACCATCAACCGGGAGTGGGCCAAGCGCCGCATCAGCGTGCAAGCGAACGTCCGTGACAGAGACGTCGGCTCATTCGTTGCGGACGTGCGGAAAGCGCTAAAGACGGTGGACCTTCCAGACGGATATTATCCGAGGCTGGGAGGACAGTTCGAGAATCTCGAGCGAGCGCAAAAGAGGCTCCTCATCGTCGTGCCCATCGCGTTGCTGCTCGTTCTCTCGCTGCTATTCATCACCTACGGTCGGGTGAAAGACGCCCTGCGCGTCTTCACCGGGGTGCCGTTCGCTGCCGTCGGCGGCGTTGCCGCGCTGTGGCTCCGCGGCATGCCCTTCTCTGTTTCGGCGGGCGTCGGCTTCATCGCGCTTTCGGGCGTGGCCGTGCTCGGCGACATGGTCCTGGTCTCGCAGGTGCAGCGACTTCTACGTTTGGGAAAGAGCCCAATGGACGCGATCCGCGAGGCCGCCGAGACGCGGCTTCGCCCCGTGTTGATGACCGGGCTAGTCGCGGCGTTCGGCTTTCTCCCGATGGCCTTGAACACAGGCGTCGGCGCAGAAGTGCAGCGGCCGCTCGCCACCGTCGTCATCGGCGGGATCATCACTGCGACGTTTGCAACTTTGGTAGTCCTGCCCGTGCTCTACGCGACGTTCGGGGGGCGGGTCCCGGCAATAGAAGGTGCAACCTCCGCGACGCCCTCGCAAAACGACACGACCGGCCCGGGCAGCCCGTGATTTTGCCGGGCACGTAGGCGACGAAACAAGGCCCGCGCGCCTGGACTTTTGCGTACCTACACGCGTTCGACTTCGACGACGCCGCTGACTTTCGTCAGCGCCTTCATCACGTTCTTCAGTTGCGACAGATCGTTCACGTGGAAGGTGAACACGTTGCAGGCGCGGCCATCGTCGCTGGCGCGGCAGTTGGCTTCGCTGATGTTGATCTTCTGGGCGCTGAAGGTCTGGCTGACGGTGGCCAAAATGCCCGGCTTGTTGGCGGTCGTGACCTTCAGCTGCACCGGGCGATTGATCTTGGCCTTGGTGTCCCAGCTGACGTCGATGCGGCGCTCTGGATCGGAGTTGTCGAAGGCCTTGGGGCACTCGCGTCGGTGAATGGTCACCCCGCGCCCGCGGGTGATAAAGCCGATGATGGCGTCGCCGGGCAGAGGGTTGCAACACTTCGCGTAGCGCACGAGCACGTCGTCGATGCCGCTGACACGAATGCCGGTGTGATCACGTCCAGTGACCTTGCGGACGATCTGCTCGATGCGACCTTCTTTGAACTCTTTGGGAGGCTCCGAGGGGTTGTCGGCACCTTTGGCGCGGACCGTCTTGACCACTTCGTCGGAGCTGAGCTTTCCGTAGCCGACCGCGAGCAGCAGCTCGTCCCAGTTGCCGAAACGGTGCGCTTCCCATACCCGGCGCATTTCGTCTTTGCTCTTGCTGAGCTTGGCGTAGCTCATGCCGGCCTGGCGCAGATCGGACTCCAGCAACTCGCGGCCCAGATTGACGCTCTTCTCGCGTTGCTCCTGGCGCAAGAATCCGCGGATGCGGCCACGTGCCCTGCCGGAAACCGCGTAGTCGAGCCAGTCCTTGCTGGGCCGCTGTTGGGGCGAGGTCATCACTTCGAGCACGTCGCCGTTGCGCATCTTGTAGCGCAGCGGAACGATTTGGCCGTTTGCGCGGGCACCCGAGCAGTGGTTGCCGACATCGGTGTGGATCGAATAGGCGAAGTCGATGGGCGTTGCCCCGCGGGGGAAGACGCGCAGATCCCCGCGGGGCGTGAAGATATATACCTCGTCTGGAAAGAGGTCGATCTTCACGCTCTCCAGGAATTCCGCCGGATCTTTTACGTTGTGCTGGAAGTCCGCCAGCTCTTTGAGCCAGCCGAATTTGTCCGCCTCGCGCGGGTCCACCCCGCCAGAGATACGCTCCTTGTACTTCCAGTGCGCGGCCACGCCGTCTTCAGCTACGCGGTGCATGTCGTGGGTGCGGATTTGGATCTCGATGCGCTGGCGCCCGGGGCCAATCACCGTGGTGTGCAGGGACTGGTACATATTGGACTTGGGCAACGCCACGTAGTCCTTGAAGCGCCCGGGGACCGGCGTCCAGCGCGAGTGGATCACGCCAAGCACTGCGTAGCAGTCACTGACGCTCTCCACGCAAATGCGAAACGCAATCACGTCGTAGACCTGCTCGAAGTCGCACTGCGCAGCCTTCATCTTGCGATAGATCGAGTACAGGTGCTTCGCACGGCCAGTGACTTCTGCGGCAAAACCGGCCTCCGCCAAGCGTGAGGTGATGGTGCGGCAGACGCCTTCGATGTAGCGCTCGCGCTCCTTATTCGTCTTGGAGAGCTTGCTGGTGATCTCCTTGAATATATCCGGCTCCAAATGCTGAAAGGAGTGGTCTTCCAACTCGCTCTTGATGCGCTGGATGCCGAGGCGATTGGCCAGAGGCGCGTAGATCTCGAGGGTCTCCCGGGCGATGCGTTCCCGCGCCTCGGGTTTCATGTGCTCGAGGGTGCGCATGTTGTCGAGGCGATCGCAGAGCTTGACGAGAAGCACGCGCAGGTCCTTCGCCATGGCGACGACCATCTTGCGGAAGCTCTCGGCCTGCCGGTCTTCTTTGCTAGTGAAGTTGATCTTGCCGAGTTTGGTGACGCCGTCGACGATTTCGGCGATCTCCGTGCCGAAGTCCCGCTCGATGTCTACCAGCGTGCTCGGCGTGTCCTCGACGACGTCGTGCAGCAAGCCTGCGCACACGCTCGCGGTGTCGAGGCGCAGTTCGGCGATGATCTCCGCGACACTGACGGGATGGATGAAATAGGGATCGCCGCTCTTGCGCATCTGTTCGCGGTGCGCCCACTCTGCATAGTGGTATGCGCGCCGGATCAAATCGGCGTCGGAGGCGGGCTGATACGACTGAATGCGGGTGACGAGATCGTCGGCGGCAAGCATAGATTTATGCCGAAATCTCGGCAGGCAATGGAAAGTAACACTGCGGAAGGTCCGCAGCAAAGCCGGGCCGGCGAAAGGCGCCCTTGTTGTCGGTTCCTCGGCTCCCTTCGGGGCTCGACCGTACTAGGCTCCTGGGGTGACAGACGCAGCCGAACTGTCGGTCGAAAGCGGCTTCGGCATCTATGTGCACTTCCCGTGGTGCTTACGGAAGTGTCCCTATTGCGACTTTCTGAGCGTTGCTCGGGAACCCGGCACCCTGCCCCACGAAGCCTACGCGGACGCGCTGCTGGCCGAGCTGGAGCGCCGGGGCATGCCAGCGGGGCCGAATGCGGCGGGACCAGGCAGCATCTTCTTTGGGGGTGGCACGCCCTCCCTGTGGCAGCCCGGGGCGCTGGGCAGGGTGCTCCGGCGGCTGTGCGACGCCGCGCCCGCACCCGTCGAGGAGATCACGGTCGAGTGCAATCCGTCGAGTCTGAACTACGACACCGCCCGGGCGCTGCTCGACCAGGGCGTCAATCGCCTGAGCATTGGCGTGCAAGGCCTCGACCCAGGCCGGCTTGCTTTCCTGGGCCGCTGGCATAGCCCGGAAGAAGCACTGAAGGCCCTTCGGGACGCGCTGCGCGCAGGATTGCCGCGGGTCTCTGCGGATCTGATCTTCGGCGTGCAAGGTCAGACGGCCGCAGCCGCGGCGGAAGAAGCCAGCATCTTAGCGGCGGAAGGCATCACGCACCTGTCCGCTTACGCGCTGACCATCGAAGCGGGAACGCAGTTTGGACAGCTGCAGCGCCAAGGCAAGTTGCCGCTGTTGACAGAAGATGCCGTTGCGGAGTGCTACCTCGCGGTCGAGAGCGCCTTGGAAGACGCGGGCTTTGATCACTACGAGATCTCAAACTACGCGCGGGAGGGGCACCGCGCGGCGCACAACCTCGGCTACTGGCGTGGACGAGACTACTTAGGACTCGGCGTCGGTGCCTGGGGCACCGTGACGGACGCAGCGGGCAAGGTGCGCTACCGCAACACCGTGGTGCCCGAGCGTTATTTGCAGCCCGGCGCGTGGCAAGACGCCAGCCTCAGCGACGCGGGCAGCGGCGGGCTGGTGCGCGAGTGGGAGCGCATCCCCCCGGAGACGGCACTCAGCGAGCGCATCATGTTGGGCCTGCGCCTGTCCGAGGGCATCGACGTGGACGCTCAAGCGGCGCAGCTGGGCGTCGTGGCCTGGCCCGAAAACCGACGCAAAGCGCGAGACAAACGCCTGCAGCGCGGAGATCTCCTGCAACTGGGGCGGCGTCTGCGCATTGCGCCGGAAGCATGGCTGCGCGCCGACGGCATCATCGGCGAATTGATGTAGACGCAGGCGCTATGCCGCACGGGTGACGTGCGCTGCCATCCACTCGCTTAAGTCCTTGAGGGCGCGCTCTGCCATGGCCTCATACTTGGCGCGCTTCTTCAGCCGATCGCCCTCCCAGGGCGTGAGATGCGAAAAAGTGATGTTTGAGGGCTGGTAGTCCTTTTCGTTGCGGGACAGCTGCGTGAGCAGGCCACCGTGGGCCGTCGTCGCTGGCGGCAGCACCGGCTCTCGTCCCTGCAACCGTTCGTACAGAAAGTGCGCAACCAGCCAACCGCCCGCAGCGCTTTCGACGTAGCCCTCCGTACCGGTGATCTGACCCGCCAAATAGATTTCGGCGTGGTCCCGCAAGCGCATCGTTGTGTCGAGGCAGCGCGGGGCATTCACGAAGGTATTGCGATGTACGGCACCGAAGCGCAGGAACTCGGCGTTGGCCAGCCCCGGGATGGTGCGAAAGATCCGCGCCTGTTCGGACCATGTCATGCGGCTCTGAAAGCCCACGAGATTGTAGGCCGTGCCCGAGGCGTCTTCTTTGCGCAACTGCACCACGGCTTTGGGCCAACGCCCCGTGCGCGGGTCTGTCAGACCGACGGGCTTCATGGGACCAAAGGAAAGGGTGCGCTCGCCCCGCTCTGCCATGACCTCGATGGGCAAGCAGCCCTCGAAGTAGCGCACGTCCTCGAAGCTCTTGGGCTGAACCTTTTCGGCGGCACAGATCGCTGCGACAAACGCCGTGTACTGCTCAGCGTCGAAGGGGCAGTTCACGTAGGCCGCCTTTTCTTCCTCGGTTTCGCCCTTATCCCAGCGCGACGCGATAAAAACCTGATCCCAGTCGATACTATCGGCGCTGACGATAGGCGCGATGGCATCGTAATACGCCAGGGATTCAGCGCCGATGAGCGCCGCAAGGTCCGCCGCCAGGGCGTCCCCGGTCAACGGCCCGGTGGCGATCACCAGGGGCCGCGCCGCCGGCACCGCGGGCACGACTTCGGTGTGCCGCTCGATCCGCTCCGAAGCGTCGAGCCAACGGGTCATCAGCGCCGCGAACTGCTCGCGGTCCACGGCCAACGCGCCGCCCGCCGGCACGCGGGTTTGATCCGCTGCCCGCATCACGAAAGAGCCGAGGCGGCGCATTTCTTCCTTCAGCAGGCCAACCGCATTGGACAGAGCGGCGCCGCGAAAGGAGTTGCTGCACACCAACTCGCAGAGCGAGTCACTGCTTTGCGCCGGCGTACGCGCCGCCGGCTTCTGCTCGATCAGGCGTACGGATACTCCGCGCGCAGCTAGCGAAAGTGCGGCTTCGCTTCCCGCGAGACCGGCACCGATAATGGTGACTTGGCTCACGTGGCCGCAGTGACGGGCGTGTCCTTCTTGCTCGCCGGCCGACTGCTTTCGCTGCGCTCCGCTACGGGTTTGTCCCCCGCTGCGGGCGCTTCCGGCGCTGGTTCATCCGCACCGCGGGAGTAGCCGCATTCCTTGCCGCGACCGCAAACGATCTTCGGCGTCTTCTTGGTGCCGCCGTAGACCAAGAACGGATGTTTGCACAGCGGACAGGGCTCGGCGATGGGCTTCTGCCATAGCTTGAAGTCACACTCCGGGTACTGCATGCAGCCGTAGAAGGGTCGGCCGCCGCGTTTCTTGGCGCGGACCTCGACGATGTCGCCACCACACTTCGGGCACGGGACCCCCAACGGCACCGGACGGCTGTTCTTGCATTCTGGGTAGCCGCTGCAGGCCAGGAACTCACCGTAGCGTCCCGTCTTCTTCACCATGCCGCGTTCGCATTTGTCGCAGACGTAGTCCGTCAGTTCGGGCTTGGCCGGCGAGCCATCCGCGGCCACGTCACAGGTGAACTTGCAGGTGGGATACTTCTCGCAGCCGAGGAACCAGCCGTTCTTGCTCCAACGCTTGAGCATCATGCTGCCGCACTGCTCGCATTTGTGCTCAGTGGGCTCAGGCGGCGGCGCCCAACGCTCGGCCTTCTTGGCAACGTCGAGTACTTCACGGAAACGCTTGTAGAAGCGCGACAGCAGCTCCACGCGATCCAGTTTTCCGGCTTCGACCTCGTCTAGGTCTTCTTCCATCTTCGCGGTGAAGCTGGGCTCCATGAAGTCGAGATGCGTGCTGACCAAACCATCGACGACGATTTTTCCGAGCTCCGTCGCTTGCATTTGCCCGCCGGGCAGCTTTTCGACGTAGTCCCGCGCTTGCACCTTGCTGATGATCTCGGCGTAGGTGCTGGGTCGACCAATGCCGCGCTTTTCCAGCTCCCGCACCAGCGAGCCTTCGTTGTAGCGAGGGGGTGGCTGCGTGAACTTTTGCTCTGTGACCACGCCAGGCGGTGTGACCAGGGACAATGCTTCTTTTTCGTTCAGCTCCGGCAAGAGGCCGTCGCCAGAATCGAAAGTGAAGGAGGCAGCGGCAGCCGCGGCCGCGCCGTTCTTGCCGTTGGCCGGGGGCGGAATGCTACCTTCCTCCGACGCGTTCGCTTCGTCTTCGCCGGCGAGGGTTTCTCCGCCGCCCGCGTCGAAGGTTTCTCCTTTACCGTACTGAGTCAGCCAGCCGCCGAACTTCAGGACCTTGCCGCTGATGCGCAGACGGTAACTGTCGTGCCGCTTATCCTTGCGGGTCGGCGTCGCATCCACATCGATGCCCGTTTGGTCGTAAACCGCCGGCGCCATCTGAGATGCCACAAAGCGATCCCAGATCAGCTTGTAGAGCTTGAACTGCTCGTCCGTGAGGTGCTTCTTCACCACATCCGGAGAGAATTCGAGACTGGTGGGGCGGATGGCTTCGTGCGCTTCCTGCGCGTTCTTCTTGGCCTTGAAGGTGTTGGGCTTCGCCGGCAGATGCTCTTTGCCGTAGGCTTCCGTGATGAACTCGCGCACGGAGTCGATGGCGTCCTGACTGACCCGCAGACTGTCGGTACGCATGTAGGTGATGAGACCGACCGGACCGCCGTCTTTTTTCAGATCCACACCTTCATACAGCTTCTGCGCAACGGTCATGGTGCGCTTGGCCGTGAAGCGCAGGTAGCTCGTGGCATCCTGCTGCAACTTGCTGGTGGAATAGGGCGCCGGGGCGTTACGCTTCTGCTCCCGCTTGGTGACCTGGGCCACGACGAACTTCGCGCTTGTTAAGTCGTCGCGAATGGCGTGGGCGTGCTCGCCATTGTCAACGGTGACTTTCTCGCCATCGACCCGAGCGAGTCGGGCACTGACAGGCTGCTTGCTCTTGCCCACGAGGGCAGCGCCGATGTTCCAATACTCGTCGGGGACGAATGCTTCGATCTCGCGCTCACGCTCGACGACCAGGCGCAGGGCCACGGATTGGACCCGTCCCGCAGACAGCCCGAACGCAAGCTTGCTCCACACCAGTGCCGAAACGTCGTAGCCGACGATGCGATCGAGTACGCGGCGGCAGCGCTGGGCGGCGTACAGGTTCTTGTCGAGCTCGCGGGGGGCCGCCAAACCACGCTCGACACCTTTCTTAGTGATCTCGTGGAACTCGACTCGCTCGACCTCAAGCTTGGGGCGCGCCAGCTCTTCGGCGATATGCCACGCAATCGCTTCGCCTTCCCGATCCGGGTCGGTTGCGAGCAGGAGTCGGGTGGCCTTCTTGGCCTCGGTGGCGAGCTCAGAGAGCACCTTGGCCTTGGTTTCGATGACCTCGTAGGTCTCTTCAAAACCACGCTCGACGTCCACGCCCATTTTCTTGGGCAAATCCTTCACGTGGCCTTTGCTCGCCAAGACCTCGAAGCCCTTGCCTAGGTACTTCTTGATCGTTTTGGCTTTGGCCGGTGATTCGACGACGACGAGCGTCTTGCTCATGACCCCTGGACTTTCCTTCCTAACCAACTGATGCGGTGATTGGCGTGACTGTGCAAGTACCGGATCCGCGAGTAGGGACTCAAAATTCAACGATATTGACGGCTTACGATTTTCAGGCCGCCTGCAGGGTCGGGAGCTAAGACCCCATCTAGCGTGAGTGTCAAGACCGCCTCTTGCACCTGCGCCGCCGTTAGGCCCGTTTCTTGAACGATTGCGTCAGCATGCGATGCACCAGCCTCAAGGGCAGAAACCACCCGCTCCCGGGGTGACAGCGACCCAACTGCCGCGTCCGGCCCGCCGGCCGACAAATCCAAGGTCGCCTGCGCGGGGCCGCGGGCGGGGCGCCCGGGCGCGAGGGGGTGCGCCCGGATACGTGCGAGCTCCCGCAACACACAGCGTTCATCCATGAGCAACCGCGCGCCGAGCCGCAGCTCGAGCAGGCAGCCCGTTCCGGCTTCGTTCCAGGGTGTCGTTGGCACCGCAAAGAGCGGACGCTGAAGCCGCCTCGCCCACTTGGCGGCATTGCGCGCGCCGCTGCGAAATCCCGCTTCGACCACGACGAGGATGTGAGCACAGGCCACCAGGATCGCATTGCGTGGAAAGAACTTGGATTGGTGCGCCGCCACATCACAGGGCTCCGCGCTGAGGTACCCGCCCCCAGTGTCGACGACGCGCTGAAACAGCGCGCGGTTTTCTTCGGGGAACGGCCGGTTGAATCCGGCGGGGGCGACCACAACCGTCGTGCCACCGGCATCGAGGGCCCCCTCGTGGGCAGCGGTGTCGATGCCTTTGGCGCCGCCGCTCCAGATGCTCACGCCAGCGCGTGCAAGGTCCGCTGCCAGCTTCCGCGCGAAGTCTCGCGCGGCAGGGCTTGGCACGCGAGTCCCGACAATGGCCACCCCGGCTCCCCTGGGCAACGCGCCATGCAGGTACAGCACCTCCGGACATTCGTCGTAGTCCGCAAGTCGGGCCGGCCGCGCGGGACCTTTGAGGATGCGCATGGGCATGTCGGCCCCTATCGGACCGAGCTGCCCTCAGTTGCGCGAGGGTTGCTGGATAGCGGGGTGGACTACTTCACTTCACGTAAAGACGCGCGCCTACGGCGCCTGTTCCGCGCTTGGCCTTGAGCACCACCACTGCGGGAAACCCTGCGGGGAGTGAGTTCTTCCAACAAGGCTTGATCTTGGCCTCGCGCCCCCCGGAATTGTCCACCGCCAGCACCGCGCCAGGCAGTCCGGGGATCGGCGCGCGTGCCTGCAACTCGAGATCCACTTCCTCCACGCCAGCACCGCCCACGGCAATGACGGTGTAGCACTTGCCGATATCAATCATGACCGGATGCTCGAACTTGGCGCCCTCCACCAGCGCGGCG
Source organism: uncultured Myxococcales bacterium (assembly GCA_937872925.1). Taxonomy (GTDB): domain Bacteria; phylum Myxococcota_A; class Polyangia; order Polyangiales; family Polyangiaceae; genus JACKEA01. The sequence goes on from CALMUT010000186.1 coordinate 10,710, forward strand.
CCGAAGATCTCCCCCACGGGCTTCATGCCGCGCGCGTCCGTCTTGGCTTTGCGTTTGATCACGTCGTCCAGCACCCCTTGGGTCTCTGTGTCGAAGGGAACCGGCCCGCCGTCGCCCGGCAGGGGCGACGTGTTCGTCGGAGGCGGCGGAGGCGGGGGCTGCGGCTGCCCGGCATCTGGGGGCGGTGGCGGCGGGTATTGGATGGGCTCCTCTTTCTTTTTGCAGGCTTGCGCGAGTGCGACGCCCGCGGACAAGAGTGCGACGGATAGAGCCCATTTTCGAATTCGTGCAGCGTTCATCTTCTTCATTTCTTGTACGCCTGTGCGCCAACGCTACCCTGCCCCTGCAGGACGTGCATGTCTACCGTGACCACCATTGGCGTCGGGTACGGATTGCGAATGCACTGCTCGTTCGGCCCGACGGTAGGTGCAGGGCCATCGCCACTGCTTTGCGCCAACACCTGCGGGGGCGCCGGCGGCGCGGTGATCACGTTGATTTGATATCGAAAAACTCCGAATCCGGCAAAGCCCACAACGGAGTAGCAGCGGTTGGCTTCCAGGGTGAGCTGGCCTTGGGCGTGACCGTCTTGCTGCAAGTTCGCCGTGAGCAGTTGGCCGTCCGCCTTCATGCCCTTGGCGTCGGTGTCCGCTTTCATCTTGATCCCCGCCAGAATGATCTCCGCCCCGCTCACTCCGCCGATGGTCGCCGCGCCGCCTGCGAGTGCTCCGGAGAGGATGTTCTGCAGGGTCGATGGATCGCTGAAGATGGCCCCCAAGGGCGGGACTTGCCCACCGGCAGGCGCCTGGCTACCACTGGGCGCGGCAGTGGCGGTGGGGCCCGTATTCGGGTCGCCCGGACCACCCACTGGGCCGGGACCTGCCTGCCCCTGCTGGAAGCCTTGAGCATCTTGGAGATCGGAAGAGCGTCGTGTAGGGAAAGAGTGTAGATCTCGGTGGTCGCC
>CALMUT010000187.1 GCA_937872925.1 uncultured Myxococcales bacterium
GACCATGTGCTCACCCCGGGGGACAGCCCGGACGGCTACTCCCACGATCCGGACTTGGCCGGCCAAATCCGCAAGCTGACGGACGGCGTGGGCGTGGACGTGGTGCTGGAGATGAGCGGACTCAATTCGAGTGTGAACAACGCCATCCACTGCGTGCGCCGCGGCGGCGACGTGATCCTGTTCGGGCTCAAGAGCGGAGACGCCATCATCGAGAGCTTCGACCGCGTGATCGTCGACGGCATCGCCATGCACAGTGTGATCGGGCGCCGCATCCCGGAGACCTGGCACATCACGCGCCATCTGTTGGAGAGCCGTGAGCCCAACATTCACGACTTGATTTGGGAAGTGATCCTGAACCGCGGGGATGGTCCCCTGGTCGACTTCGACAAATTCGAAGCCAGTCAGTTCGAAGACAAGATCCAGACCTTCCCCAAAGTCGTCTTCCGTTTCTAGACCCTTTGCGCGTCGCCTCCCCGTCGGAGCTGCGCGCAACCTTGTTCATTCACCAGAGAGGGCAAGCATGTACGAAAAGGCGCGCAGCATCTACGCATCCGAACTGGACGCGATCCGAACAGCCGGTTTGTATAAAAGCGAGCGCGTCATCACGACCCCGCAGGCGGCGCAGATCGAGAGCGACGGCGCCCAGGTGCTCAACTTCTGCGCCAACAACTACCTCGGGCTCTCTTCCCACCCGGAAGTGATCGCCGGCGCCAAGCGAGCGCTGGACAGCCACGGCTTTGGCCTTTCCAGCGTGCGCTTCATCTGTGGCACCCAAGACATCCACAAAGCCCTGGAAGCCCGAGTTTCGCAGTTCTTCGGCAGCGACGACACCATCCTGTATTCCTCGTGCTTCGATGCCAATGGCGGGCTCTTCGAGGTACTGCTTGGCGCTGAAGACGCCGTGATCAGCGACGCGCTGAATCACGCCAGCATCATCGACGGCATCCGCCTGTGCAAAGCCGAACGGCATCGCTACGCAAACGGCGACATGGCCGAGCTCGAGGCAGCGTTGAAGAAGACTCGCGACAAGCGCCTGCGCCTGATTGCGACCGACGGCGTCTTCAGCATGGACGGATACCTGGCCCAGCTGGGCGCCATTTGCGACCTGGCCGACCGCTACGACGCCATGGTCATGGTGGACGATTCCCATGCCACGGGTTTCATCGGCCCCACAGGCCGCGGCACCCCGGAGCACTGCGGCGTGCTCGATCGCATCGACGTCCTGACCAGCACCCTGGGCAAGGCCCTTGGCGGCGCCAGCGGCGGCTTCACCACCGGGCGCAAGGAGATCATCGAGCTCTTGCGCCAGCGTTCTCGCCCCTATCTCTTCTCGAACACCCTGGCCCCCGCGGTCGCCGGGGCCAGCATCGCGGTCTTCGACTTGCTCGAAAAGAGCGGCGAGCTGCGCCAGCGCGTCATGGACAACGCCAAGCGCTTCCGACAGGGCATGACCACAGCGGGCTTTGAGATCCGGGACGGGATCCACCCCATCGTGCCCGTCATGATCTTCGACGCCAAGCGCGCGCAAGAGATGGCCGCCGCGCTGCTGCAGGAGGGCATCTACGTGATCGGGTTTTCATATCCCGTCGTTCCCAAGGATGCCGCGCGCATTCGCGTCCAGCTCTCCGCGCAGCACACGCCGCAGCAGGTGGATGCCGCCATCGCCGCCTTCACCAAGGTCGGCAAACAACTCGGCGTGCTCGGCTGATCCCGCCGCGTCGAGTTGCGCCGCGGGCGCTGCGCGCTAGCAACTGACGCCCAGGGTCTACCGCGGCCCTGGAATATTCCGCGAAACGGCGGTGCACCGACGACAAAGCACTGACGGCGCAGCTCGCCGACGTGGAAGGCGGCCCGCCAGTGCGCTACCCTGGCTTCCATGCGCTCTGCCCATGTGCTCAGCGCGGTCGCGCTCCCAGTGTTGCTCGCTGCCACTGCCTGCGCGCCCGCGTACGAAGGGGAAGACTACAGTGAAGTCCGCGGCCGCCTGGCACACCCCGGACCCTGGTCCATTCCGGCGGCCACCCTCGCCATCGGCGACACGCAGTTCGTGGTCAACACCCAAGCCGGCCCCTGGGTGGGCGAAAGCGGTTGCTCTGGCGGCATGACCCCAGGCAACAATATCTTGCGCGACTACCTCTACGCGCACTTTCCCCAGGCTTACTCCATCGGCGGATACTCTTGCCGCTCCATCAACGGCGATAGCTCGAAGATGAGCGTGCATGGGACCGGCCGCGCCCTCGACATCATGATCCACACCGTCGGAGGGGCTCAGGCCGACAACGAATTGGGTGACCCCATCGGCAACTTCTTGATCGAGAATGCCGAAGCCATCGGCATCCAATACATCATCTGGGACTTGTACACCTGGAACGGCGAAAAGCCTGCGGGGAGCAAGGACAAAGACTACGGCGGCGCGCATCCCCACAACGACCACCTACACGTGGAGCTTTCCGTGGAAGCAGCCAAGAACACCACGAACTGGTTCGAGAACGCGATCACACCGCCGAAGATCTTGGACTGCGCGAGCATCCCCGAAACCGGCGCCGTCATCGACGAGACCGATGCGTGCTTCCGCGCTTTCGGGGACGCCAAATACTGGCGCCTGGTGGAGGGAGCTGGCCACGGCGATTCCCTGCTCTGGACCAACGCCTGGGAGAACGCAGAGCCCGGCAACTGGGCGCGGTGGAACCTGGACTTCGACGTTGCCGGTGCCTACACCGTGGAGGTCTACGTAGACGCCACATGGGGCGTGTACCAGAAGACCGAATACGCAGTGAAACACGGCGGGAACGAGAGTCTTGTGGTGGTGGATCAAGCCGCCAAGAGTGGCTGGGTCAGCTTGGGCGACTTCGACTTCAGCCAGGGCGCCGAGCAACACGTCAGTGTGTACGACAACGTGCTCGGAGCGGTCGCCGACGACCAACACATCGCCGTTGACGCGTTGCGACTCACCCCCCTGGGCGGCGAGCCACCCACGGGCGGCTGGACGCCCGGTGGCCCCGTCGGTGGCGGCGGCAACGGCGGCTCCGGCAGTGCCGGCGGCCCCTCGCAAAGCTCGCGTTCGTCCGGGGATGACGGCGGATGCAGCGTGCCCCGGGCGCCAGCAAGAGACGGCGCGCCGGTGGCCGTGCTATCCCTGGCGATGCTCGCGCTGAGGCGTCGCAGTCGCCGCTGAGCTGGACGCTTCGGCGGCGAGCGCCGCCCTCACTCAGGCTCAGTCCGGCAGTTTCGCGCCAACCTGCAGCAACTCGATCGCCGTATCCAAATCGTCCAGCACGCCCGGATCGTCCACCTCGACGTCCACAAGCGCGGGCAGCTCGCGGATCAGATTCGACAAGCGTTCGTCCACGGATGCCTTCGCGATCCCCTTGAGTGCCCTGCGGGATAGGTAGATGGGGTGCCCGTGCTGCCCTTCGTGCATGGGGCGCGCGGCGTCGGCGCTTTTCGTTTCCGCCTCCAGCAGCGCGCGCACGCTGCTGGGTTGCACCCGCGGATGATCGAGCAGCGACAGCACGATGCCGGAACAATTCGGCAGTGACAAAGCGTACTGGGCCGCGACTTGCACGGAGCTGAACATGCCTCGCTTCGGATCCGGATTGTCGATCCAGGTGACGCCAGTGACCTGGGCGCGAATGGCCTCGGCGTGCGGAGGCCCCACGACAACGCAGACCTCTCCGGTTCCCCCACGCAGTAGCGTGCCCACCGCGCGTTCGATCAGCGTGTCGTTGTCGAGCTCGAAGAGTGCCTTGGGACCACTGGCGCGTCTGCTTTCACCGGCGGCGAGGATGACGCCGATCGCCGGCACTAGTTCTGCCCCGCAGCCGCAAACAGCGCGCGGCGACACAGCACACGCACCATCTCCTGGCGGTAGTCACTGTCCCCGGGCACATTGGGCATGGGATGGCACTGAGTAAACGCACGCTCGGCAACGCGTTCTGCGGCGTCTTTGAAGGCAGCACCGCTGGCCGCCTTGCCGACCATCAAGTCTGCAACGCGAGTCACGCGCTTCGGCCGTGCTTGCAGCGCCGTTACGGCAATGTCGACGTCGGTCACGCAATCGTCCTGCACGTCCAGACGCACCGCAAGGCCCAGCTCAGGAAAGTCGATGGCGCCGCGGTCCCGCAGCTTTTCGTAGGCGCCGCGATGGCCCTTCGCCTGCGCAGGCACGATCACCGACACCAGAAGTTCGTCCGGGCGCACCACCACGTGTTTGATGCCGTCGTTCTTGTACAGCGCGTCAACGGCGAGCTCCCGGCTGCCCTCTGTGCTGACAAGTTTCACTTTCGCGCCCAGGGTCATCAGGGCGGGCACGGTATCGCTGCTGGCGGCCGCGACGCACTTCTTGCCGCCGGCGACCACATGGCAGAGCGTGCCGTCCTTCTTGAGACAGAAGCCCAGGGACTTGCGCCAGAAGTGTGTCTGATTGATGTAGCGGCAGCGCGTATCGAGCAAGACGTTGCCGCCCAGAGTCGCCATGTTTCGGATCTGCGGGCTGGCCACGCAGGCGGCAGCCGCGGCCAGTGCCGGAGCTTGGCGCCGTACCGCTTCATCCGTCGCAATGTCGAACAACTTCGACATGCCTCCGATTTCTAGGCTCCCGTCGTCCAGGCAGCGAATGCCGGCCAGTTGGGACAGACGCACCAAGCTGACCAGAAGCTTCGGCTCTTCGATGCGGTGTTTGAGGTTCGGCACGAGGTCCGTGCCCCCAGCGAGCAGGCGCGCGTCCTTGCCGTGTTCGCTGAGTAGGGCGAGAACTTCGTCGACAGTCGATGGCGTCACGACGCCAAATCGCGGCAAGCGCAGCACTACTCGGCTCCAATCTGAGCGGTCTTTTGCTCAGCTTCGAGCGCGCGTAACGCGGCCAAGACCTTCGCGGGCGTAAAGGGCAGCGCACGCAGCCGGATGCCGACCGCGTCGTACACGGCATTGGCGATCGCGGGCAACGCGGGATGCAGTGGCCCCTCTCCGGCTTCTTTCGCTCCGTAGGGCCCTTCGGGATCCACGCTCTCGACAATCAGCGAACTGAGCTCAGGGACGTCCATGGACGTGGGGATGCGGTAGTCGAGCAACGACGGCCCAAGGTGCAGGCCGCGTTCGTCCACCTGATGGTGCTCCATCACGACTTCCGCAGCGCCCATATACGCCGAGCCGTCCATTTGTCCCGCCACAAGCGTGGGATTGATTGCGCGTCCACAATCGTGGGCCACCCAAATACGATCACAGTGGATCCGACCGGTTTCGACGTCGACGCTCACTTCGGCGACATGCGCGGTGTACGAGTACGCCGGAGAAGCGCCGATGGTGCCGCCACGATACTCGCCGCCGAGCTTTGGAGTGTTGTAGGAGCCCGTTGCGCCCAGGGTGTCGAATTTGACCTCGGCGACTCGGAACGCCTCTTTGACGGACATCTGCCGCGCCGGGTCCTTCTTATCCGTCACGCTGCCGAAAGCCATGCGCACGCGCTCGGGCTCGACTTCCCAGGCTTCAGCAACGGCAGCGACGACTTGTGCGCGCAGCTTGCGGCATGCGTCCAGGGTGGCATTCCCAACCATGAATGTGACGCGACTCGAATACGCACCCAGATCCACCGGACACAAGTCCGTGTCCGCCGCGACCACACGCACGTGTTCCAACGGAAGCCCCAGTTCCTCAGCGACGAGCATGCGCACCACCGTGCTGGAGCCTTGGCCGATGTCATTGCCACCGGTAAACGCCGTGATCAGCCCCGAGCGATCGGCTTTGAGCATGATGCCCGCTTGGGGCATCTCGTTGGGATACACCGGATAGTTCGTGCCTGAGATGTAGCTTGAGCCGGCGACGCCCAAGCCGCGTCCGTAGGGCAACGTTCCCCGGCGCTTCGTCCAGCCGCTGGCGCGTTCTACGGCCTGCAGACACTGCAAGAAGCCGTTGGAAGTAATGCGCTGCCCGTTGAGGGTCTCTGCCTGATCCGAGAGCGCCGCCCGGCGCCGCTGCTCGATAGGGTCGATGCCCAGACGCACGCACAGCTCGTCGAGTTGCACCTCGAAGGCAAAGCGGGGTTGCACCGCGCCGTGACCACGCTTGGGGCCGCAGGGAGGTTTGTTGGTGAAGACCCGGGTGGAGTCAAAACGCAGCGCCCCGAGCTCGTAGGGGCCCGCTAGCAGTTGTCCGGAATAGTACGTCGTCACAAGTCCGAAGGAACTGTACGACCCCCCGTCAATGATGATCTTTGCGTCCACCCCCAGGAGCTTGCCGTCCCGGGTCGCCCCGGTGCGGAAACGCATATGCATCGGGTGGCGCCCGCGGTGCGTGTAAAACACTTCCTCCCGGGTGTAGAGCATCTTCACCGGCCGGCCCGTGACCATAGAGAGCTTCGCCACACACAGCTCGAAGCTGAAGGGATCACTCTTGCCTCCAAAGCCGCCGCCGAGGCATGGCTGGATGACCCGCACCATCTGCTCAGGCAACTCGAGCACTTGCGCCAACGTGCGATGCACATAGTGCGTGATCTGCGTGGAGCTCCACACCGTCAACACACCGTCTGCGCCCATGCGTGCCACCGCGCAATGCGGCTCCATGGGCGCGTGGGTCGTGCCGTGGAACTCGTAGACTTCGTCCAGCACGACGTCAGCGCCTTCGAGGGCCTTGTCCACCTCGCCGAACTCCAAGAGCACATGCTTGCTGACGTTGCTCTTGCGATCCTCGTGGATCAGCGGAGCCTTGGCCTGCATGGATTCCACTGGATCGTAGTGGGGCTCCAGGATTTCGTATTCGACGTCGATTGCGAGCAGCGCGTCCTCTGCGGTGTCTTCGTCCACCGCGGCAACGGCCGCGACGGGGTCGCCGATGAAACGCACTTTGTCGACGGCCAGGGCGTTCTCGTCTTGGGTCCAGGGCAAGACGCCGTAGCGAATGGGCAGGTCTGTGCCCGTGATCACCGCGTGCACCCCGGGGATGGCAAGGGCGCGAGACGTGTCGATGCGCTTGATGCGCGCATGGGGGTGCGGGCTTCGGAGTGTCTTGGCGTGCAACATGCCCGGCAGCACAATGTCGTCGGTGTAGACAGCCTCGCCGGTCGCCTTCGCCAGGCCGTCGACTTTGCGAGCTGGCTTGCCCACAACCTTGAACTCGTCGTCCCAAGGCGGGTGTGCGCCGTGTTTGTCTCGTGCACCCATGGCTTACTTCTCTGGCACGTCGGCGGCGAAACGCCAGGCTGGGCCCGGCGGCTCGTCGCCCCGCATGTCCGCCGCCGCAGCTTCAACTGCCTCGAAAATCTGCGTGTACCCGGTGCACCGGCAGAGGTTGCCACTGAGCGCGTGCTGGATTTCCGCTCGCGACGGATGTTTGTTCTTGTTCAGCAATGCTCGCGCCGAGAGCATCATGCCCGGCTGACAGAATCCGCACTGCAGTGCTCCCGTCCGGTCAAAAGCATCTTGCACCGGGTCCACGCCCTTGCCGCCGGCACGGATGTGCGCGGGGGCGAGCCCCTCGATGGTTGTTACTTTCTGATTCTCAGCGGTGCAGGCGAGCGTGATACAGGAAAGGACCGGCTTGCCGTCGACAAGCACGGTGCACGCGCCGCAGTCCCCCTTGTCGCAACCTTGTTTGGTGCCGGTCAGACCCAGGCGATAGCGCAGCACTTCCAGCAGAGTGAAGTGTGCAGGCGCGGATACACGAACGGCGTCTTCATTGACGACCAGAGACAGCTGCAGCTGCTCTGAAGCCGGGGGTGACTTCGCAATTGGGTCGGACATGGCGAGTGCCCCCCAAGAATCCGGGGGTCACTGAGATTTAGCTAGATCCAGCTCCAGACACAATCGCGGCGCCGGGGAAAAACCAGACTTCCGGAAAAACGCGATCAGATCCCCTTGATCCCAGTCGACTTGGGTCTGGATCCGCTGCACGCCGAGGCCGCGCAGGTTCATGGACAGCTGCCGCATCAGCGCCTTGCCCACCCGCTTTCCGGCAAAAGCCTGCGCCACACCCAGAGAATCGATGATGGCGGCGGCCTCCGGAAGGCCGAACTCGCCGTAGTACAGGCGGCCCATGAGAAAGCCTGCGGGCTGTTTGTCGACGACGGCAGCCAGGGAAATTCGGATGCCGGTGTCCGTTTGCGCCTCGGCCAGCTTCTTCTTGAAGTACTCCGTGCGGCTCTTGCCGAAGTAGCGGCGATCGATGCTGACCACCCAGTCCAAATCTTCAGGCGTGAGGGTGCGCACCTCTACGTGATCCGTGTCGAGGCTTCCGGGTTCTAGTTCTGATTCCATGTGCTTTTCTCCAGCCAACAAGCGCGGCTCATGCGTGCGCAGCCGCGGCGACCGGCTGCCCCTTCTTCAGAAGTTGTTCGTAGCGGTAGGCACCGAGCAGTGCGGCGCCCAAGGCACCCGCCAAGATGCCCTCTTCGGGAGCCAGCAGGTCAAGATCCGCATGCTGCCGCCGCTTGCGGGTCTTTTCCTCTGCGATGATTTCTTCGACGGCCGCTACCAGCCCTTCGTCTCGACTCAGACCGCCGGTGAGCACCACGCTGCCAGCCGCGCCCACAGCGCGCAGCAACTGAACGAGGCGTCCAGCAATGCTTAGATGGATGCCTTTTAGAATATCTGCTGGTGCAATGTCCCGGGACACCATGTTGATCACATCCGTCTCCGCAAGCACGGCGCAGATGCTGGATACCTTCTCTGGGGCGTTTGCCGACTTGCTCATCTTGCCGACGTCTTCCAAGGGCACGCCCAGATAGCGCGCGATATTCTCCAGGAACTGGCCGCTACCGCTGGCACACTGGCTGGTCATCCGATGGCTCAGCACCCGCCCCTGCTCGTTCATGCGCAACGCGCGCGCGTGCAAGGATCCGATGTCCAGCCCCGCGCGCGCGTTGGGCTCCAAAAAGAGCGCCCCCCGGGCGTGGGTGGTCATGCTGTAGAAATGCCCCGTCCGAAAGCTGACGCTGTCGCCGTCGCCGGTGCTCGCCACGTAATCGAAAGCGCCCTGCTCCACCTTGGCATCCGCGCAGGCCTCCTCGAAGGTGGCGCGCACGACTTCGTACACGTCGCGACGCCGAATGCGTTGCACTCGCGTGCTCAGCACCTTGGCGTTGTCTCCCCCGCTGCTCTCGATGATGGCTACTTTCACCGTGCTGGCGCCGGGGTCCACTCCCGCAGTTAGATGTCGCTTCATATCGGGTCTCCTCTACTGCGCAGCCGGGGCCGCTTCGGCAGCCTTGGCAAATGTTGGAAGGATTTGGGGCTTGCCAGCACGAATGTCGTCGAGGCCGAAGAGCGCCGCGCCGAGGGCGCCCATGTAGATCGAGTCGGGGTGCGCGTCCGGGGTGATGCCCTCGCCGTAGTTCTGTACCACCAACTCGCCGAGCCCCTTCGTGGCCACCCGGTTCTTGCAGCCCCCGCCGGTGAAGGTCAGTTCGTTTTCGACGCCACCGGAGCGCGCCAAGAGGCTCATGGCCCGCAGCATGATGGCGCGGTGCAGCCCCGCCAGAATGTCCTCGCGCCGCTCACCTAAGGAGAGCCGTTCCCGCAACTCTGCGCCAGCGAACACGGTGCAAGTGGAATTCACCTTCACCACACGCTTGGCTCCGAGTGCCAACGGCCCAAGCTCGTGCAGACCCAAGTTCAGCTCGTCCGCGATGTAGCCCAGATAGCGCCCACAGCCAGCTGCGCAGCGGTCGTTCATCTGAAACGACGTCACAACGCCGTGTTCGTCCACCTGGATCGCCTTGGTGTCTTGGCCACCGATGTCGAGCACGGTACGCGTGCCGCCAAATACCCGGTGGGCGCCTCGCCCATGGCACAAGATTTCGCTACGCACGGCGTCCTTGGGGAACGGCAGGGTCTGACGCCCGTAACCCGTTCCGACGAAGGTGAGTTCTTCGATGGGCTGTTTGGCCACCCGCTCGACCGCTTCCAGCAGAGCCGCTTGGGTCTCCGGGCTGTCTTCGCTGAGCACCCGGCGCGCCGCGCGGGCCAACAGGTCCCCAAAGGAGTGGGTCGTCAGTTGGGTCTCGACGTCGAGCACCGCTCGGTCAAACAGGCCGACCAAGCGCTCGTAGGGCACGTTGCGACGCACGCTAACGCCCTCCGACGCGGCCACGAAAGCCGCTCCGGCCAAGTCCCGGAAGAAGTCGCTCTTGCGCGCGACGCCAACCTGGAACAGCTGTGGCGCTTCCTCCGCCATGGTGGCGAGCACTTCGTCAGCTGCCGGCGCAAGCGTGGCCCGGCTGCCCACATAGGTCAGCCCCTTGAGCACGCGACCGACTTGCGCCGTTAGCTTCGCGAGCTCGTCCAGGTAGAGCTCCATGCGAAAGGCCTCGTGGATCATCTCCTTGCGAGCGCTCTCTTGTTTGCCGAGCTTCTCCAGCTCACGCTGCAAGCTCGTGAAGCGCGTGGCGATCAAGGCTTCTTCCCGCGCGACGCCGCAGGCCACCTCGTAATTGCTGCGGCTGTTCGTGATGCCGCGTCCCACCACTTGACCGTCCTCGTCAATCAAGACGGCTTTGGTGGTCGTTGAACCCAGGTCGATGCCTACGACGACTCTCATGCGCTTGCTCTCCCGCGGCGTGCTTCAAGCATTTGCAGATAGCTCTGCAGCCGATTTTCGATGTTGGCTTTTCCGAAGTAGCGAGGATCCACCAGATCCGACTCGATGAAACCGCCGGGCACACCGGTGCGTTTCTCCAGCTCCCGCAGCATCACGAGTTGGCCGGCTGAAAACGAGTTGCAGCTCTTGACGCTGTTGATCAAAAAGCCGTCTGCCTTGTAGCGTTTGATGTAGCTCTCCAGCAGATCCGTGCGAGTGGGCAACCCCAGGTTCGTGTAACAACCCAGGCAGTAGTCAGCCAGGCTCTCCAGGGGGGACTCGGGGTTGTGCCGGAACCCGGTGTCGTACAGCCCGCCCACACGCGTGTAGGTGCTGGCGACAATGGTGGCGCCTTCGCGACTGAACATGCGCCAGAAGTCGTTGAAGTGCGTCCAGTTCGGAGGCCCCTCCACCACCAAGCGATAGCGCTCTTCATGGGCAGGCCCGTCGGGTGTCATCGGTCCTTCGCCCGCCTTGACGCGTGCTTCGACTTCGCCTCGCAGCATTCGGTAGTACGTGACGGCGTCTTCGGTACCGCGGAAAGCGCTGAAGATGGGTCCGATGTAATACACACCGCCGAAGTAGCCATCGATGGGGGACGGCCGGTTCTGCGCGGACTCCCAGACCGCCACCAGGTCGTCTTCCGCTTGTTTCGACAGGGCAAGTCGGCGAGCGAGTTCCTTCATGTCGAGCTTCTTGCCCGCAACTTCTTCCATCGCCGGGATCACCACGTCCCGCAGCTGGTCCACAACGTACTGGCGCATCTCCGGAGTGATTTCACCGTCCGACTGGTACGGCACGTGCAGCATCACCACCGGGCACTTGTATTCCTCCTTGAGGATTTCGAACCACTTCATGAAGGTGAAGCAGCCGGTATACGAAAGCAGCAGCAGATCCGGCGACGGGATCTTCGTTCCCGTGGGACCGATGTTGCCATTCTTGAGCATGCCCAAGTCGCACTTCACATAGGTGCAGACGTCTTCGGAGTGCCCGGATTTCTCCGCTTCCGCGATATAGGCGCCGGACTTCTTGCGCATGCCCGACTGCAGCGCGTTGATCTCGGGTAGCACCGGCAACATGTCGAGGGCGCCGATCAGCTCTGTCAGGTTGCCGGGCACGAAGGTGTAAACGACCTTCTTACCCTCGGCCTTGGCTCGTGTGAGCTTCTCGAAGTGATCGGCGATCATGCGTTTCTGCTCGACCTGGCTCGTATCCTTTTCGGCCGCTTCGTGGGCGGTCGCTGCGCTCTGGGTTACGGTCGTCATGCTGCACTTCCCCATAGTTTGACGGCGTCCGAAAACGCGCCGGCCTGTTCTTTGATCACCTGGAATTGTCCCGTATTTTCACCGAATTTGAGGCTGGTATGGGGCACCTTCGCGCGGTCCAGAGCGCCTTCGAGCATCGGTTGGTCAAGCAGTGCCGGATCGCAGAAGGACGCCGCGGCAAAGATGACACCCTCTGCGCCCGTCGCGCGTACTTGGTCCACCAGCGCCCTGCCCTTTTCTTCTTCACCGATGTAGCGGCTCGCAGTGGGCACTCCGCGTGTGACGAACGCTTTCGAAAGGGCTTCGACCGGGTCCACGTCCGGGCTTTCATCGATATCGCCGGAGAGGCTGCGCAGCCCCAGTTGGAAGTCGTCGTCGACGATGTCGCAACCCGCAGCTTCCAAGGTGCGGATCAAGCCGAGTGGCGGCTGCTCGCAAAAGGAGCCACGTACGACAACGCGTACATTGTCGTAAACCCGCGCCGCACGCTTGGGTGCCTGTTCGAGGGCCTCACGCAGCAGCGCCTCGTGGGTTTCGGTATCCAGCACGCTGCCCGCGCGCGCCAGGAGGTACGCCTCGGAAGCCCGCAGGCGCCAGGGCTCTTTCTGGCGCAGCTCGTCGAGGGCTTCGAGCGCCGCCCGGCGTGAATTCTCCCGCTTGATCGCCGCGCGCAGCGCGTCGTCCTGCAGGGGCTTGGCCCCGCGAGCGGCGAGCTCACGGGCGATTCGGCGGATCTCTTGCCCGTAGAACTTGCCGCCGATGGCGGGGTCGAAGTTCTGGGGCAAGTCCACGTACGCGCCGTAGCGCTCTGGAAACAGCATCTTCCAGATCCCGCCAAGATTGCGGATCACGTCGCAAATCGACGGGAACAACATGCCGTCGATGCAGTCCAGCCGCCCCGGGAGCGAAAGCTCGGGGGTGGGGGGGGGGATGGGGCAAGTGACCGCCTGGAAGGCCGAGCCGCCGGGTATAATGGCGGGCGGGCCCCCCCCGCCGAAGACCGCCACAGGCAAGCAACCGATCGCTTCCAGCATCGGCCGGGGCACGTAGATGGGCATGTAGCCCACCGCCAGCTGCCCGGGATGGGCTTGCTTCCAGCGTTTGACTTCAGCGAAGGAAAGATCTTCCACCAGCGAGAGGGAGCGCGACAGCACTTCGCGCAACGGATCCGTTTCGTCCCAGGCACTCATATTCCGACTTCCTCCGGTTGTGAGAGCAACGCCGGAGCAACCAACTCCGCGAGCTCACGTTCGACACTTTCCAACATCGTTTCGTCCGCTTCTGCTGCTGCAAGCCCGCTTTGCGCGACGCTAAAGATCGTGCGGGCCAACTGGGTTGGATCGCCGTGCAGCTCGGGCTGGTACCAGCCGTAGATCCAATTCAGCATGCCAAAGACGCAATAGGTGGCGCGTTCTGTCTCTTCGGCGGACCTTCCGTCCTGGCACAGCGCCTGTACCAAGCCGCGACCGAGCTCGAAGTAGCGCGCTTTGAGCTCCCGCACGGCGGACCGCGACCCCGGGGGCAGGGCCGTGGCCTCGTGCACCAGCACGCGCATCACGTCGCTGTGCTTCGCAAAGTAGCGCACGTGGTTCAGGATGAACGCGTAGAGCCGAGCTCGGGGCGCACGGAAGCGGCTGAGCACGTCCTCCGCGGCACCCAGCAGCACCTGAAAGGCCTCGCTCTGGATCGCCAGCAGCACAGCTTCCTTGGAACGGAAGTAGTTGTAGAAGCTCGCCGGCGAACGCCCCGTGGCGCGCGCGAGCTCACGCATGCTCATGCCGTGATAGCCGTGCTGAGCCACTGCGCGCGCCGCTGCACGGAGGATGTCCGCTCGGGCAATCGCCGCGGATTCCGTGCTGCTCAGCGGTCCAGCCATGCGGGCTCCCTGCGGGCAATGAACGCTTCAATGCCTTCGTTGGCATCGGCGCTTTCGAGGAGCTCGTCCACGTATTGACGTTCGGCTTCGTCCAAGGGTGTGCCGAGTTGCTGCACGACCGCGCGCCGCACCACGCGCACGCCTTGACGTAGCGAAAACGCCGACAGCGGCGCCAGTGCTCGCTCGTACCAAGCCTGCGCGGCGGGAACCGCCCCCGCGTCCCCTGCCAACTCCGTCACGAAGCCCAGGGCAAGGGCGCGCTCTGCATTGAGCTCCCGTCCCGTGAGTAGCAAGTCGTCTGCGACGGCGCTGCCAAGACGCATGGGGCCGAGTGCCGCGAGCACGGGAGGAAACACTCCCAGCTTGATCTCCGGGCACGCAAATACCGCAGTCCGCTCGGCGATCACGAAGTGGGCACACAGCGCCAGTTCGAAGGCGCCGCCCAAGCAGCGGCCGGATACCGCCGCCACGACGGGCACGGGATAGGCGGCGACGCAGCGACACAGTTTGTGAAAACCGGCCAGCATACCCGGGGCTGCGGCTTTGCGGTGTTCCTCCACGGAAGCGCCGAAAGAGAAGTGTTTGCCCCGACCGTGCAGCAGCACCATTTTCAGCGAGGCACGGTCTCGATGTTCGGCCAAGGCCGCCTCGATGCGTTGCATCACGTCGCCTGTGAGCACGTTGCCCTTGTCTCGATAAAACTCGAGATCGAGCACGCGCCCGTCGGCGCTGAGCGAGGCAGACACTTCCATTTCCAGCGTCATGCTCAGCCCATCTTTGCCGCAGCGCTCTTCGGCAGGATTGCCCGAACCATTGCGGCGTCGAAGCGCTCCCCGCGAGCGATGCGGCGCCGGTATTCGACGAAATCGATCTCGCGCTCTCCGCGGTCTCCGAAGTGAAAGGCCGGAAAGCCCGCAGCGGCTTCTGTGTTCATGTTTAGCGATAGCCAAGAGCGATTGGTTTCACTGTTGGCGAACCAGTGCGACAGCTTCTTCTTGCGCACGCTTTCCAGGGTCTTTCGTGCGCAATCTGGGAAGGTGTAGAGCAGCTTGGTCGACAGCTCATTGACGCTCTTGTCGAGTTCGGAAAGGTCCAGGCTGCATTCCGCCACGACGTTTTTCGCTGCGTCCTTCTCGGCACCGGTCTTGTACTCGCCGTAAACGATCCGTCCGCGATCGTCGAGGTAGCGATCCGTGATCACGAAGGGGTTGGGGACGAACTTGCCGGCCTTGTTCTTGTAGACCGGGGCAATTTCGTTGATGAGCCCGATACGCATCGCTTTGTGGGCGGACCATGGGTCGCAGAGCACCAGGCTTTCGACCGCCCGGGAGAAGCCCACGTATTGGTCCAAGAAGTCCGTGGAGCCGCCGTCGGGGGCAGAACCGTGCACCGGTCCCGCTTGGCCGAAACGTGCGTGGTCGCCGGCCACTGTGAAATCACAGGCCATGCCGATTTCCTGGCCTCCCGCGATACGCATGCCGTTCACTCGACAAATCACCGGCTTGTCACACAGCAAAATGGCCGTGACCATGTCGTTGAAGAGCCGCATATACTGCAGGTATTCAACGGGCCGGTTGGCGTAGTACGTGGCGTACTCTTCAGTGTTGCCACCCGTGCAAAAGGACTTGTCCCCCACGGCGGTGAACACCACGTTGACGGCGCTGCGGTCCGTGCTGGCGCGGCGTATCGCCAAGATCACGTCTTTGACTGCGTCGGTGGTGTACGAGTTGAGTTGCTTCTCGTTATCTAGAGCGATCCAGATTTGCGAGAGGCCCTCCACGGGCGTTCCGCTCTTGTCTAAGGCGGGTCGCTTTTCGTAGCGGATGTTTTTGAATTCGTAGTCGCTGTCCAGTTCGTGATTCTTCAGTGTCCCCATGACATTCTCCTCGTCGCCGTCCGTCACTTGGTTGGGCTAAGCACCATGCGTTTTTCGAGACGATGGGCCTCGAGCGCAGTCAAATACTCGTTGAGCTCGGACATGGGTCCGCGCTCGACAAAGGGTTCGATCTGAACCTTGCCGTCGTAGATCAGTTGCAGCACATCCGCGTATGCCTCCACGGGGCAACCCCAGGTCCCATGCACAGTGGCGTCGAAGGCCATCAGATTGCTCAGTCGGACGCTGACGGCTTCCCGAGTGAAGCCCACAATCATCAAGGTCGCCGCCCGAGAAAGCAGGGTGTACGCCAGGGTTTGGCCGGCGGCCGCACCGCTACATTCGAATACGCGCCAGCGCAAGGACGGCACGTCCCATTGCTTGGCCATGCCGAACAACTCTTTGCGCACGTCCCGCGGCTCGCGACCCTTGACGTCGACTTTATGGTCCGCGGCGAGTCCCGCAAGGCGCTCAGGGTGCACGTCGCAGACCACCACGCGCGCACCGAGGGCCTTAGCGATTTGCGCGACGTAGCCACCCACGCCACCACCTCCCACGACGAATGCCACGTCTCCCTCGCAAAGCTCGGCGCGGAGCACGGCTTGGTATGCGGTCGACACCGCGTCGGCCACGACAGAGAGTGCGTCGAGGTTGATGGCCTTCGGTGCGGCTTCCAGCGAGACAATGGAGCGAGCCGGCACCAGCACGTGGCGCGCAAAACCTCCGTGGATGTCGTTGCCGGGCATCTTCTGCGCGGGACACGCGTTGCCGCGGCCGGCCTGACAGAAGACGCACTCACCGCAAGGCATCACCGCCGGCACGAGTACGGGTTTTCCGACCCAGCTTTTGACGGCGTCTCCGGCCTCCACCACAGTGCCGACGATCTCGTGACCGAGCACCAACGGCAGGGCGTGGCGTGGGGCAACTTCCCCACGTGCGAAGCCAAGATCCGTGTGACACAAGCCGCAGGCGGTGACTTCGACGATCGCGTCGGTGGCGCTCGGGACTTCCAGCTGCAGACTGCGCTGCACCAAGGGCGCGCCCGCTTGCTCCAAGAAAAACGCCTCGCTCTTGATGCCCATGAGCCCTCCTTCCGCGGCCGAAGCGACCGTACGAACGATCGTTCAGTCCCATTTCTGGGGCGATGGCGCCTTGACACTCGTCAAGTTGACGCGCCGCGGCGGGCGATTTTTCTAATTGGCGGCGAGGCGGCGCAACGCGTCGAGATCTTTGATGCGTACGTTGCGGCCCGGCTCGAGTGCGTCGTCTTCCCGCAGTTTGGCCATGGCGCGAGAGAGCGTTTCCGGCCGCATGCTGAGCACCCGCGCGATGATGCGCTGCTGCAGATCCAGCGGTTCATCGGGAGATCCGGCTTCGTGGCTCGCGACCAGGAACCGAGCGATGCGCTGGACTGCGGTCCCTTCCAGGGCCTGCCGATCGGCGACACGCCGGGAGGCCTCACGCAGCGTGAGGTCCAAGACCGCGCCCATTGGCGTGTTTAGGGAGCCCGTCCAGGCCCGAAATTGCACCGCGTCGATGGCGCAGAGCACGACGTCCGTGAGGCTCCAGACCTGGTAGGGCACCGGCTCTCCGAGCAGCACCTCGATCCCGAGAAGCGTCTCTGGACCGCGCACGGCGCAAGAGGCGTCCATGCCTGACTCGGTGACCGTCCCCAAGGCAACTCGCCCCCGGCGCAGGTACCAGATGACGTCGGGGGTTTCCCCCTCCGCCAATAGGACGGAACCGGCGGGCCGCCGTGTCTCGTGAAACGGGCAGTCCTGAGGCAACGAAGCTGCGCCCAGCTTGCAGGTTTGGCAGCGCCACGGCATCGACGATTTTTCCACGCTCTTTCCTCGCTGTGTGCCGAGATTAGGGCAGGCGCGGCGCCCCGTCGAATCCGGGCATGCGAATGATCATGTCGTGGGGTGCGGATCGTCGTCTTGGGGGAGCTCGATGCGGAACACACCGCTCTCTACCCGTCGCCGCGCCGACGCCTTGCGCTGCGGACCGGATGGGGGCGGCCCCTCGGCCTCGGTCTCGGCATCGAGCAGGCCCGCCAGCAGGATGGCCAGGGCATCCACGGGTTCCGATTCATGCATCGCGAACCAACATACGGACGCTGCGCAGGCGTTCTTCCTCCAGGAATGGATTTCCTGATCGGCAGGTTTCCGCCCTAAGTCCCCGACAACAGCGGGTTTTCGACTCAGGCGGGCGGAGAATCTGGCGCGCCGCCGCGGCTGTCGATGCCAAGCTCCGCGGCCTCGATGCGGACCCGACGGGCCAAAAACACGCTGTAGAACAGGAGCACGAGCCACAGCACAAAGAGGCTGCCGCCGACCACCCGCACTACCGACCAGGGCACCGCCAGCCGCGCGGCGAAGAACTGGAAGCTGTAGTCCAAGATGATTTTGCCGAAACACGCAAAGATCCCGAGGTTGTAGGCGCCAAGGGCCCGCAACTGCCAGGCGTCGAAGCGGCCCTCGGAGACCTCCGGAGGACGGTAGGTACGGCGGATTTCCATTTTCCGGATGGACCAGAGGATCCCCATGATCATCGCGATCACGTCGATGAACATCAGAACGCTCCCAAACTGCGCGGCGGCAGGCCCACGCTCGTGCCCACCCGAGACGATCGCTTCAACGCGACGATGCCGTCACGGTCGGCGGAAACTTGGTGGAGCAGCGCTCGATCCGCGTCGGTAACGAAGCAATGGCCGCACTCGGCGAAACAGCGGACGTCGCCGAGTACGAAGGCATCGTCGTCCGAGCGCAGGATCACGCTAGTGGCGCTGCCATCCACCGCCACCGAGAGCACGCTGTCCCGCAGCGCAGCGTTGCCGGAGGCGTCCACGACGCCCATGGCGGTTACGATGATGCGTTCGGGCGACACAAACCCAATCCCAAAACCAAAGGGCGCACCAGCGTGGTCGACAGCGCGCAGCCGACGCCGCTCCTCGAAAGTCACCGGATCCACCAGGACGATCATGCTCGATTGCACATCGGGGTTCTCACGACCCGCGAACTCGCCCGCGCAGCTCACTGCCAATAGCTTTTGATCTGGTGATAGCGCCATGGCCAAACAGCCATGCGCGCCGTGGAGAGGCAGCACGTCCACGACGCTGTCTGTGGTTGGGTCAACGGCGATCAAACGCGAGGACGCTGAGGCACTAAAGCCCGCGTTGTTGTACCCTTGAGAGAGCACCAAGACGCGACCCGCAACCTGCAGCATGCGGCTGGGCCGCACGAAGAACTCGGCGGCCTCTCCAGCCATAGCGCTCGAGAGATCCACGCGACCGACGATCTGCGCTGGCTTAGTCTGGAGGATGAGCAGATCGTCTCCAGCGTCGAAGGGCATCTGTCCGGCAGCTAGATTGGGCTCGAAACGGCTGACGTAGGCGCGGCCATCTGCAAGCCTGAGGTAGTCTTGGGGGTTGGCGGCGAAACCCGTCTTCACGGAAAGCTGCTCACGTACGGCCCCGTCACGCACGCCGACCCAGGTCAGGACCGAAGCGGGGTAGCGATCAATGACCACGATCTCGTCGTCGTTGTACGAGGACGAAGACAGCGTGACATCGCCGGAAAGCGGCGCGGAAAGCCCAGCCGCGGCCGTGGCGGACGACACGAACGAGTCAGACAGCACCGCGCCGTCCACGCTCACCAGCGACACGTTGCTGGACTGATAGTCTGAAGACAGCACGACCATGCCGCGACCGCAGGCACCGGGGAGAACGCTGGTGCCACCGGTGGACTCCGGAGGCTCTGGCGCACCACACGCACTGCAAAGCAGCGCGGTGCAGAGCCCGAAGGCCGCACTCAGATCCGGTAGGAATCCCATGCGGGGCGGAGCGAAGCACAGCGCGTGGCGTCCCACAAGCGGGCAGCACGTGGGGATTGCGGTGGGCCACTCCTGGGACCAAGATCCCGTGCGTTGACTCGCAAACCGCGCGCCGTGTGTTGGGGGGAGCTACTCTGGGACCGCTTCGTCGACGCGGATCGGCTGGGCGGCGCCGCCGCCAACGTGGCCTTCCACGCTCGGGCGCTTGGGGCAGAGACTGCACTGATCAGCTGCGTTGGAGACGACGATTTGGGAGTTCGCGCCCTTGAGGTCATGCGAGGGCATGGGGTTGATGTGTCGCAGGTGCGCGTGGACGCGCTGGCGCCGACGGGCAGCGTGCAGGTCACGCTGGTCGACGGTCAACCGCGCTTTGTCATGAGCCAGACTGCTGCGTGGGACCGCATCGAGCTGACGGAACCCGCCCGTGAGTTGGTGCGGGAGGCCGACGTGCTCTTCTACGGCAGTCTGGCGCAACGCACGCCGCTGGCGCAGGGCGCGTTACGGGAGGCATTGTGTATCGATGGGCCACTGCGGGTATGCGACGTCAATCTGCGACCGCCCCACGTCTCGCGCGCCGCAGTGGAGCTCTGTTTGCGTTGCGCGCATGTGGTGAAGATGAACGAAAAAGAGCGCGCTGATTTGGATGAGCTTCTCGGCACTCCGGACATCGTGGCCACGCTGCTGGACCACGGCGTACGGGTCGTCGCGGTCACCCTGGGCGAGCGCGGCGCAGAGCTGCATGTGCCCGGTGCGACGCTGCATGCGGCCGTCGCGACGGCGATGCCCGGCGGGGACCCCGTGGGCGCCGGCGATGCGTTCAGCGCGGTGCTGGGGCTCAGCGCATGCCTTGGCCATTCACCGCAACGCATGCTTGCTTGCGCGAACCGTTACGCGGCGTACGTCGCGGCGCAGCCGGGCGCCATGCCCCCGACGCCGGGGTTTGCCAAGGAGCTGCTTTCCCTCGCTCGGGATGCGTTGGACTGACCCCGGGCCCGAATCCGCGTGGCCCCAACGCCCGCGTCAAAGCCGCCGGCACGCCACTACAGCAAATGCGCTATGCTGAGAGCCGCATGCCTAGACGGCGACGCTCACCGTGGCTCTTGGTCTCACTTTTGTGTGGCTGCGTCGCGCTGACAAGCGCGCCTTCGCCGGTGCATGCCGCACCTGACAAGAAGGCACTGTCCAAAGCTCGCAAGACGTTCCAGCGAGCTACGGAATTGGAGCAGGCAGGCAACTATCCCGCCGCGCTGGGACTGTTCCGAGAAGTAGGCGAAGTGAAGATGACGCCGCAGGTGCGATTCCACATCGCCTTCTGTGAGGCAAAGCTCGGCAAGCTGGTGGCTGCGTTGGGGGGCTACGAACTGGCGCTGGCCGACGCCGCGTCCGTGGGCGGAGGATTCCAAAAGGAAGTACAGACCGCGGCGGACGATTTACGCGCGCGCATTCCGAAGCTCGTGATACGCCGCGGCGATAGTGCCGCCGCAGCACGGGTCGAGCTCGACGGAGTTGCGCTGGGGGAAGCCTCCATGGATACGGAGCTGCCGGTGGACCCGGGGCCGCACCTGGTAGTAGCCACACTCGGGAGCGCCAAGAAGTTCTCGAAGACCGTGAAGGTTGCGGAAAGTGAAGTCCAAGCCGTGGAGATCGCCTTTGAGGGCGAAGCGACGTCGGCGACGCCCACCCAGGCTCCGGCGCGCGACTCGAAGGAAAAAGGAAGCGACAGCTCACCTTCACGCGTCGCACCCATCGTTGTGGGCGTGGTGGGCGTTGCGGCCTTGGCGGCGTCGGGGGTCTTCTTCCTGCTACGCGAAAGCGCAATCAAGGACTTGGACGAAGCCTGCGGTCCGAAGCGCAACCAGTGTCCGGCATCCAGCGAGAGCACCTACGACGACGCCAAGCGCTACAACACATTCTCTCAGATTGCTCTCGGAGTCGGAGTCGTCGGCATCGGGACCGCCGCAACGCTGTGGATGACCGCAGGCCCCTCGGAATCCAAGTCGACGACCGCACGGGTTGGCTTCGTGCCCGCTGCGGCGGGGGCCGACGCAGGGGCGTCGTTGCGCGGAATTTTTTGAAGCGCTCTGCGGCCAAAAGCTGAGCTGGCGGCGCTCAGAATCCTGGATCGTGGCGCCAGTTGCCTGCGGGCTTGGAGGGCTTGGGTTTGTTCTTTGGCGCCACCCACGGCTTGGGCGCAGGCGCGGGTGTCGTTGCTTGGGCAGGCGGGGTCGACGCTGCAGCTTCTGCAACGGTCGTCGATGGCTCCGGCACGACACCCGTGCTGGGCAAGGGCGTCGCAATGGGCGGGCTAGCCGTTGCCACTGCCGCAGGCCGAGCGGTCTCGGCAGGTGGCGCGTCGGCAACTGGAGCGGGCTCGCGCGTCCGCCACAAATACACCCCCGCTGCGAGCATGCCCGCGAGCAGCAGTAGGACTCCGAAAACCACACCGCCACGTCCGCGACGCCTTGGGATCTCGGGGGGGTCTTCCTGGGCGGAAAACGCACCCGTCGTGAGTCCTAAGTTTGCAGGCACGCCAGGAGAACTCAGTTCCGGCGCGCTGCGCTCTGGCCAGGACTGCTCGTCCGACGACAGCGCCGATCGCGGCCCCGAAGCGGAAAGAGGCCCGGCAGAGCTCAGGTCACTCGTGGACCCCGTAGGCGGTGGCGGCGGTTTGGAATCCAGTAGCCTACGCAGGGAAACCCCACTGGCCGCGCGGTCGTCCGCGGCCAGAAGCGCGGCCTGAATAGCCGCTTTTTGCTTTTCTCGACGTTCGCTGAACAACCCGCGCACGAAGGACGCAACTTCCTCGTCTGTGCTCAGGCGCATCGACGCGGGCAGAGCGTGATCGAGCGCACGCAACATGTCGTTCGCCGTCGCGAAGCGTTTCGCGGGATCTTTGGCCAATGCTTGCAACACGACTCGTTCCAGGGAAGCGGGATAGCCTGGAATGATCTTGCGAGGCGGCGCCGGAGGTTTTGGCGAGCAGATATTGTACAAGGTCGCGCCTTCGGATTCTTTACGAAACGGGTGGCGACCGGTGGTGATGGCGTACAAGACGATGCCCATAGCGAACACGTCGATGCGGCGGTCGATGTGTTCGTCCCGGATTTGTTCCGGTGCCATGTAGGCGGCCTTGCCCTTGATCTTTCCGGCCGCGGTCGTGCCGTCCCCCATGGCCGTTGCCTTGGCAACTCCGAAGTCGACGACCTTCGCTACCCCGTCGTAGGTCACCAGGATATTTTGCGGCGAGATATCCCGGTGCACGAGGCCGACCAGCTGGCCGCTTGGGTCCTGAAGCTCGTGCGCGGCGTGCAGCCCGGCAAGTGCCTGGCTCACGATGCGCACCGCAACGTTCAACGGAACACCGCCGGATTTGCGCGCGGTCTTTAGCAGTTCGTGTAGCGCAACCCCCTCGATCCACTCCATGACCAGAAACAGCACGTCATCCTGCTCACCCAAGTCGAGGATCTCTACGACGTGGGGATGGCGGACCTGGGACGCGAGGGCGGCCTCGTCCAGGAACATCTGCTCGAAATGCTCGTCGTCGCTGAGCTTCGGCAGCATGGTCTTGATGGCGACGATCTTTTGAAAACCGCGGGAACCGCGCAGGCGCGCAGCCCACACCATCGCCATGCCGCCCGACGCCAGCGGCATCAGGAGATCGTAGCGGCCGAGCACGTGCTTGGCGCCTACTTCCGCAAGCGGTAGCCCGGTGCTACCCAGGGGAGCGTCAGCAAGGTTCTCGCCCACCTAGTCATTGTCCCAGAGCCAGGCGGCGGGCTCAAATCCATCCGCCACTCGCCCACGGGGCGTGAAACCCCGGGGCAACTATGCTCCTTCGTGTGGGCGTGTCGGCGTGTAGGCGCGACACCGACACTCGGTTGTCCGTCGCCCAAGGTGAGCGTGTGCTAAAATTTGTATCTTGGCCAGGATTACCGCGACCCTACGTTCCGTCGCCGTGCTTGCGACCCTTGGAGTCTTTGGCGCGTGCTCTGTGCCTGACTTTAGTGGCTTCGACCAGCCGGGCGACGCCGGCGTTGGGGGCGGTGCTGGCGCAGGGGGCGGCGTAGACGGAGGAGGGAGCGGGGGCTCCGGAGGATCCGGCGGAACCCAGGACGGCGGCAGCGGCACCGGAGGTGGGCCGAGCGGATGCAAGTCCAAGTCCGATTGCGCGGCCAGCACGAGCACGCCGGTCTGCGATCCAAGCTCGTCGAAGTGTGTGGAGTGTTTGCCAACGGACGACGTGTGCCCAGCGGGCCTGTACTGCGAAGGCACATCGTGCAGCATTGGCTGCAAGAACAACGCTGACTGCGGCACGCTGACATGCGATCCGACCAAACACGTATGCACGGGATGCAGCGCGGACCCAGAGTGCCCAACAGGCACGGTATGTGACATCCCGACACAAACCTGCATCGCCAAGTGCGCAACCAAAGCAGACTGCCCAGTGAGCTTCGATTGCTGCAACGAGAAGTGCGAAAACATCGCTACCAATCTCAGCCATTGCGGAGCTTGCGCCACGGCCTGCGCTCCAGCGCACGGCACGGGGGCTTGTGCCAACGGGATCTGTAGCGTGGCCGCCTGCGACGCAGGCTACGCAAACTGCGACGCTAGCCCCACGAACGGTTGCGAGATCAACACCAACACCACTGCAACCCACTGCGGCGGTTGCGGCTCCACTTGCAGCAACAATAACGGCACGCCGAGTTGCAGCGCCGGCAAGTGCCAAATCGCCTGCAACAGCGGATTCGTGGATTGCGACGGCAACGCTCTGGGCAACGGCTGTGAAGTAAACGTCACCACCGACACCAAGAACTGCGGAACTTGCGGCAACAACTGCCCGGTATCGGCGCCGAATTGCTCCTCAGGTAGTTGTAAATCGAACTGCGCGCCGCTGACCGCGGACTGCGACGGCAACACGGGCAACGGTTGCGAAACCCTGACGTCCCAGAACCACCTGCACTGTGGCGGCTGCAATCAAGCCTGCGGCGCCAATCAATATTGCACCAGCAGCAGCTGCACCCTCTGCCCGAGCGGCAAGTCAGACTGCGACGGAAGTGGCGCCAACGCCTGCGAGGCCACCACCGCCAGCGATCCGAATAACTGCGGAGCCTGCGGCAAGAAATGCGGAAGTGATGGAACCTGCGGCTGCGCTGCGGGCGTTTGCAGCGGCGGCACAGTGTATTTCTCCGATGACTTCTCGGACAATTCCAAAGGCTGGAGCCTGGCCGGCGAGTGGGCGATTGGCCCCACCCAGGTGAGCTCAGGCCACGAAGAGGGCAACCCGGACCCAGCTTCAGACCATTCTACGACCGCCGACAACGGCGTGGCCGGAATCGTTTTGGGAGGCAACCACTCCATTGGGATCCACGGCTTTGACTACATCACGAGCCCCGTGATCAACCTGAGCGCGGCAACCGGCAGCGTGAAGCTCTCGTTCTGGCGCTGGCTGAACTGTGACTTCGTCCCGTACGTCACGGACACGATCGAAGTCTACAATGGCACGTCCTGGGTGACCCTTTGGTCCAACGCCTCAGTGGGCGACAATTTGATCGAAGACTACTCTTGGCAACGCTACGAGTACGACGTCACCGCACACAAAAACGCCGCGTTCCGCGTGCGCTTCGGTCACAAAGTCGACGAAGACTCAGAAGGCTACGAAGCGTGGATCATGAGCGGCTGGAACATCGACGACCTGTCCCTGGCGAGCGGCACCTGCAACTGAGCGGCGGCTAGCCCGCGTCGCCACATTTGCCGCTGCCGTCACAACCGGCAGGGCAATCACAGCGGGGGTTCGTGCCCGGCTTTGCGTAGGTACAGGACCCAAGACTGCTCGAGGTCTTGCAGCTGTGGCACGGGCCAAGTTGACAAGGACTGTTGCAGCAAACGCCCTCGACGCAGTACCCCGACTGGCAGTCTGCTCCGACAGTGCAAGCCTTGCCGTTGGTGACGCCGCTTGCGTTCTGCGGTCCTTCGTCCTGCGCCCCAAGTGCCTCGCAAGCCGGCCCGGCACCGCCCGTGGCCGCATCCAGTGCGGCGCCGCCGCTTCCGCCGCCGCCAGCGGCCGCGTCTTGCACGATCACGTCCCGGCTGGACTTCGATGAGCAAGCCACCAGCAAGGCGAGCGGCGCCAGGATCAGGGTCCTCATGTAACTACGATAGGCCGAACGACGGCGTATCGCTAGCCGATTGATGTGAACTCGCCGCGCACGCTTCGGCGCGGACGGGCGGTTGGCGGGATGGCCCAATGCCCGATCGTCTAGGGCAGATCTTGCGCCACGTAGGTCTGCATGAACGAGAGCCGGTCCGACTGGGGCGCGTGCATGGCGTTTCCACCCCAGCCGTAGCTGACAAATCCCGCGAGATTTAGGTTCTTCAGAGCCTGCGAGCGCGCCTTGATGGCGTTGTGCCATCCCGCTGTCGAGACGCCGGCACGCCCCCAACCGACGTCTGCGTTGGTGTTTGCGAAGTGCTCGAAGATGAACAAGCGGTTCTTGGCAACGCCGCGGTTCTGGTACGCGGTAATGCTCGCTTGGTACTGCGCTTGGCACCAGGCCACGGAGTTGCCCGTCGCGTTGATCTCCTTGCCCGACAGATACACCTCCGCTCCAATGAACGCATACTTCGCGAGCTCGGTCCAAGACGCGCCGTTGGCGCCGGGCTTGTCGAAGGGCGATGCGATCACGACCTTGCGCTTGAAGGTCCCGGACAGGGTCTTGGCGAAATCGATGACGAACTGCCGGTAAGCGGCGTTCCCCGGCCACTGCCCCGCGGAGATCTCGTTAACGATGAACCAGGACGGCAAGCCACAGGGGAACGCTGCCTGCGCCGCGGCGTGCACGTCGTTCGCGCGCTTCTGTCCGCCAGCGCTCCAGTTCGTGTTCAGGTCATCGATGTAAACGCCTTGGTTGTTGCCAGCGTTCCAGATCTTCTGTTTGTGTTTGTCGGTTCCGACCGCCATCACGTGGGGCGGCTTGCCGTTGAGCGCGTCGAAATCCTGGTTGCAGAAGCACTTGTCTTCGCTGCCGCTGCAGCTGCCGCTGGCGTTGCAGTTCAAGGTGGCGACATCGAAGCGCGAGTTGAACGGCCCCGTGGGCGCAGCGCCGCTGGGGCAGCCGCCGCCGGAGCCGCCGCTCCCCGCCCCTGCGCTGCCACCCGTCGCGGTCCCGCCGCCGCCCCCACTGCCACTCGCCCCACCGCCAGTGGCAGTGCCCGCAGAGCCTCCTGCCGCGGCTGAACCACCGCTACCGGCAGCGCCCGCGGCGCCCGCCCCAGCCGCAGCGCCCGCGACTCCGCCGCCGCCCGCGGACGCGCCTGCGCCACCCATGCCGCTCACGCCGCCCGCGCCGGAACCGCCAGCGTCGTTCCCAGCGCACGAGCAAACGCTCAGCGCGAGGATGACGGCAACCCCACCGAGATAGCCTTCCCGCATGCCACAAGTGTCCTGCGACCCGGTGCCACACGCAAGGAGCTGCAGTCCGGCAAGAAAGTTCCGAGCCCAGCGGGAACCGCCGCGCAAAATAGGCCCGACGCTTGGCGCCTCGCTGACCTCAAGGCTCCGCGTGCAGGCGCGCGTCCGGCGACGGAGGTCCCGAAACCGGTGCCTCTTGGGTCAATCGCGCAAGACGCGACAGGAGTTCATGGGTGGTGAATGGCTTGCGCAACACACAC
>CALMUT010000188.1 GCA_937872925.1 uncultured Myxococcales bacterium
GTGGCTCGCGATATTCACGAGCAGCGCGATGGAGATGCGGCGCAGCAGCCGCGGTTCGAAAGCGCGCAGCAGCGGCACGACGAGTGCCGCCTCGACCACGAAGGTCAGCGCAAATGCGCGCGACCACAGGACGACGTAGGAGTCGGTCATGCGGCGTTATTCACTTCGCGATGCGCGCGCGTTCGTGTTCGCCGATCACGGCGTGCACGGCGACGGCCTCTGGCCCGAAAATCTGCGACACCGAGGCGGGGAGGGGCGCGGTCTGCTGTCCGGCGCTGGGCATGTCGACAAGGAACAGAAACGTGTCCCCTTCGCGGCACAACACCCGAGTCAGGGGACCTTGGCCGGCGGGTGCGAGCAGCGGGAACTCTTCACGGTGGCGAGGCGAGGCGGCAGCGCCGTCTCCCCGTAGGTACTCCAAAGGCGCGACAATGACGTAGTCCTGCGCCGCGCCGTCCGCGCCGGTGACGGAGCCAGTGAACTGCACCCGGGCGCGCACCACGTGCTTGGCGCGTTGCGACGCGGCGGCGAGCTCAGCGTCGGCAATCGCCGGCAGCGCGCGGGAGCTGTCGTCGCTACAGGCGGCGGGGTGGCTCAGATCGGCGCGGTTCGGAGTGCAGCTCACCAGGCCGAGCAAGAGCACGAGCCAGTAGGGGGACGACATGGGCCGTAGCATAGCGAAAGGCGCCGTAATTCGGCGGGGATTGCGTGGCTCTGGCAAGCGTCCGGGGTTTTCGCCTCAGCGCGGTACGAACTGCACGCAGGTGGAGCTGTCGGCGCCCACGATGCGAACGGGTGCGCTGGGGCTGGCGACACTCAAGCCGCCCCCGGCGTCGTCACTGCCGTCAAAGTCGAGGCGATGCACCTGGCTCTTGCGATTGAGCTTGGCGGGCAAGCACTCCGCGGCGCACGCATTCACACAGCTCTGCATCGCCGCGGGCATCAGCCCGCCGCAGTCGTCGCTGATCATGAACTGGCCCAGCGCACAGGAAAGCTCCGCGGCGCAGCTACTGTCCGCCTGGCACTGGGCGACCTCCGCACTGCAGGTGGTGCTGAGACAAGGGGCGCAGGCCGCCGGCGTCGCCTCAGTGAAAAAATAGAAGTCGCCCCCGAAATGCGCGAACGCCGACGCCGTCGTCTTGGAGAGCCCCGTCAGAGGCGTCACGGACAGCGCGGCACCGCTGTTCTTGTCGTATTCGATCAGCTTCGCCGGTTGGTCCCCAGCAAACGCAAACAAGCGACCATCGCCGGTTCCAGCGAGTTCGCCTCCATTGAAGTCGATGTCGGCGAGCTTGGTGACGACCTTGCTGCTCGGGTCCATGCGTCCGAGTGCGCCCACAGCCTTGCCCTCCGTGAAGGGCCCGTTGCCGCTGTAGCTGTGGGCGTAGATGCGTTCGCAGAGCTGGGGATCGGTCTCGGTTGAAAACGCCATGCCGAAGAGCCCAAAGCCGTTCTGGTTGGGCAAATAGGTCGGATCCGCGCAGCCCGCAGGTGCCGTCACGTCGAGGGTCATGATGTCGTTCGTGCCCGCGAACAGCACCCAAGCGGTGCCAGTGCGATCAACGGCCAGGGAGTAGGGGTTCTTTTCGCCGGCGCAGTTTAGATCCGCGATCTTTGCGAAGGTGTTCTTGGCCGGGTCGTAGCTCAGCAACTCTGCCTGATCCGACACCACGATGATCGACTGGTTGTGCAGCCCCGGTGAGCAGCCGCAACCGACGGCTCCGTCGGAGCCCACTTCGATTTGTATGTCCGCGCCTGTGTCTGCGCTCGTCTCCGTCAGCGCGTCGGCGGCTGCGTCGGAGCCGGCATCGGGCGTGCTGCCCTTGGGACTGCTGGTCGCACCGGAACACGCGGGCGCCGCCAGCAACGCTCCGCAAAAGAGAACTCCGAGGCCGACGGCTTGCTGCGTGCGCACGTGCGTAGGGTAGCAGAACGCGCGCGCGGAGCCGGGATCGAGCGCGGCGCGCGGGCTTCAGCGCTCGCCGCCGGGTGGGGGCGGGAAGCTGCTGAGCGGCTTGAAGCGATCGAACCACGCGTCACACAGTTCTTCTTGTACGTCCGTCGTGGCTGGCGTTTGCCGCTGAAACCAGTCCGTTTCCACAGGATCGGGCTTGAGCTCGGGCAAGGGTCTAGAGGGTGGGCTGTGCTCGTTCATCTCCTTGAATCAGTGGCGCGCAGCAGCCGCGGCATTCAGCTTGCGCAGGGGCGACTTTTGCATCGGGGCGGTCTGTGCTACACGGCGCCCGCGCTGAAGGGGCCGACAGCGGGGTGGGCCGCGCACCAGCGCGAGATCGTGTCTCATGAAGAACTTTGGATTTTTGGGTTGGGTGGCGCTGGCTGCGTCATCGTTGACGGCGGCGGTCGCCTGCCAGTTAGAAGCCGAGCCTCCGACGCCCGTCGTGACGTCCCAGCGGGCCCTCGAAGGCCACGAAACCCAGTCGGTCGCACCGCCCGCGGCGCAGGCGGTGCAGCTGGCCGACCGTCAAGTGGTGACGTTGCCATGGGGTGCGGGGGACGGCGCGGTGGGCATCGAGCCCGGAGGCGCGGAGAGCCTCAGCTACGGTCCGAACGCCGTGGCGATTGCGTCTAGCGGCGAGAGCTTGATCCTCGATCGCATCAACGAGCGGATCCTGCGCGTGGCCGCTGACGGCGCCGTGCACAAGGTTGCCGCAGTTCCGAAAGACGCCGAAGAGCTGGTAGCGGGCGCCGGGAACATCGTGGCGTTCAGCCCCGTGCGCGGGCAAGCCTGGTTCTTTGATGCGTCCGGCAGTCCTGCCGGAACTCTGGCGGTGCCCCGCGCCTTGCGCGAGTTGACGAGCCTTTCCGTGGGCGCGTCGCGGCGCCTCACCGTGCATACGGGTTTTCAGGAGCGGCTGGAGTTGGGCAGCCCTTCGGCGCCGCTGGCGCTAGAGGTCACCCTGCGCAGCAAACGTGAGGGTGCGTTTGCACTGAGTGACGGCAGCGCGGTGGCGCTGCGAGCGAGCGCCGGACGGGCAGAGCTTCTGCTGCTGAGCCAAGGCGAGGGCGAGGTGCGCAGCCGCGTGCTGTCCACCCGCGCCCTGCCCGGTGCCATCACAGCCGCGCGGCTCCTGGGCGCGCACGGCATGACCGTGTGTTTGCGGACGGAGCGTGTGCAGAGCCTGCCGGAGCTGGTCGTGGATCGCCGCGCGGTGTGCGTGGATCTTGCCAGCGGCAGCGTGGTGCACGACGAGGCCCTGCCGGCCCCGGGCCTATACCTGCCGCGGACAGAGCTTGCGTTCCACGAAGGACGCTTGTGCCATCTGCACGCAAGCGAGGCTGGGCTCGTCGTGAAAAACTCCTTGGTGCAGAGCAAGGCGGTGACGCCATGAGTCGGCTCACTGCATCCGTGCTGGGCGCAGCGGCGCTGCTTGCGGCGCTGGGTACCTCCTGTAGCGCATCGGCCATTTCGCGCACCGAAGCCTTGGTGCGTGCGAAGGCGTTTTCCTACCATCCCTGGCGGGCGACGCCGGCAAACGCCACGGCGTCCTGCAATGCTGCCTACAAGAGCGTGTACGCGCCCGGCGACTATATGGGCCTGCCCTACGATTGGGGTGGCCACATGACGCTCTTTGCTTTCGACCAGCAGATCGCCGCTGGCTACGGCGCGGGCTCTTATCCCGCGGACGGGATCCTGAGCTGTACCTCAGGCTTGGATTGCTCGGGCTTCGTCAGCCAGTGTTGGCAAGCCGGTCACTACACGACCAGCAGCGTGCATGAGGTGTCGAGCGCGATCGCTCAGAATGCCGTGCTTGCCGGGGACATTTACAACGATGCCGGCAACCACATGGCCATGCACAGCCACCTGCTCGCCAGCGGCGAACCCGCCTTATACGAGTCGGTATTCTACAACGTGCACTATAGCTTGCCGGGGTGGTCCTGGCTGAATGGCTTCGTGCCGCGTCGCTACAACAACATCACCGGCACCAGCGCCGCAGAGCCCGTGGGCACGACGCAGACGCCCATCGCCATCGGTGCGCTGCCTTTCACGGATTCCCGGAACACCGCGGCATCTCTCAGCGACGTGCTCGATGGCTGCGGCGCCAAGCCCTCCACGAAGGAAACGGGCCCCGAGTACATCTACAAAGTCACCTTCAACCAGCCCGGCAACGTGACCGTCGCTGTGCAAGACGACGTCGGCGTCGACATCGACGTGCATTTGTACACGTCCATGAACACCAACGACTGCATCGCGCGGGACGACGTCGCATTCACACAGGCGGTGGACTGCGGCACTTATTATATCGTTGCCGACACCTTTGCCGGCGCCAGCGGCCCACTGCCCGGAGCCTACTCCCTGAACGTGACCTTCCAACCCACGGGCGGCAGCTGTGGTAGCGGCCCACCGAAATACAACTTCAAGGGTGGACTCGGGACTCCCTGCGCATTCCCGGGCAATCAGAGCTTGCCCTTCTGCAATCCAAATCTGGGCGCGGACGCCTGCCTGTACACGCAGAGCAGCAGTTTCTGCAGCGCACCCTGCAAGTCGGCGAGCGACTGCGCTGGCATGCCGGGGGGCTGCTGCCAGAGCATCGGCGGCGGCGAGCAATACTGCATGCCGGCGTCGCAGTGCGGCGGCGGTCCCACCCAGGACGCCGGGGTCGCACCCCAGCCGGATTCGGGGGATCCCGCGGAAGCGGGCCCGGGCAGCGCAGGCTTTCCAGGCAGCGCCGGCCATGCGGGCAGCGCCGGCACCGGCGCGGGCCCCGGCGCCGCAGGGTTCGGCGGCTTCGGCGCGTTCGGGTCCGGCGGAGCCGGGCAGGGCGCCGCGAGCAACGGCGCGTTCAACACCTCAGACGACTCGGGGTGTAGTCTGCGGCCCAATTCCGGTGGCGGTCGGAATCACGCAGCTCTGCTTCTTCTGGCGGTCTTCGGCGCGGGCTTGCTCCGGCGCCGGCGCTGACGGCGCGGCCGTCGGCCGCGGCGTCTAGGCCGCGCGCTTGATGCGTTTGCGACGCGGCAGCGCGCGGTGCATGACGTCGAATAGAAAGTCCGTCAAACGCGATTGGGATGCGTCGTCCAAGGACGTGATGGCAAAGGCGGCGGTCGTGCCGCGTACGGAGACTCGTCGCAGCAGCAGGTGCACGTCCGCGCCGTCGATCTTGAGACGCGCAGACGCGTACGGCCACTTCGCCGTGCGCAGGGCGACCGGCACCTCCGCAAGCAGTCCCGTCTGGGACAGTTCGACGCAACGCGCGGTGAAAGCGAGCTTGCCTCGGCGGATGGAAAGGTTCAGTCGGGTCTTCGTGCGGGGGCTGACGCGTCGCTCCATAGTGTCCTCCAGTGGCGGCAAACGCGGCCGCGGCATCTAGATCGACACGCACCGGCCCGGGGCCTTGCACACAAACCCGTGGCGGCCGCGTCGAATCGCCGAGATCAAAGGCTATGGCGGCGGCGACGCAGCCCGACCGCCCCCAAAAGCAGCAAGGCGAGGCTGCCATCGCGGCCTGCGGCGGCGCCGACGCGGCAGCCGCAGCCACCTTCGTTGTCGGCTGAGGGTGTCCCGGCGCCAGCCTGAGTCGCGCCCGCTCCGCCGACGCCGTTCGCACCCGCGCCGCTGGCTGCCCCGCTCCCGCTGCTCCCGCTACCGGGCGCGCCTCCGACGCCGGTAGCGCCTGCCGCGCCGCCCGTCCCTGGTGTGGGCGGCGTCTCCGAGGTCGGGCCGATGTAGTCCCACGCGATGACTGCGTTGTCGAAGTCGAGGTACATGTCTTCTGGCGCGGTCCAGGAACCACCGTAGTAGATGTCGAACCAGACCCGTTCGATCTTGAGGTTCTCGACGTCACGGAATCGCACGTCCGTCTTCTCGTAGACCTGCGTGCCGTCCGCCCACGCCCGCAGCACGCCGTCGTTCTGAGTCACCGTGTTGTTCTTTACGTAGACTTCGATTTCGTACCATTTCGAACGCTTGAGCACGCCGTCGCTGCCCAGGCTGCCCCCAGACCAGAACCAGTTGGCGCCGTACTGGCCGGTCATATCCGCGTGGTAAACGTAATAGCCGATGCGCGTGTCGCCGCTTTCCGGCGCCGCGGAGGGTTGCCAGAACAGGCCTCGGGCGCTCCAGCCGTTAGAACCGTTAGCAGGCTTTCCGCCCCAACCCGCAACGCCATAGGTGGCGCCGAAGCCGGGCAGCTTGCCGCCGCCACCGCCGTCTGTGGTCCAGGTCGGACCCAGTCGGATGGCGTAGCGGAAGTACACGGCGTCGGGTGCAGCCAGGCCTTCCTTCACAAAGTCGAAACCGAAGCTCGTGCCGTAGTGACTGGCTTTGGGAACCGTGACCCGCAGATGCGAGTTGCCGCGAAACGAACTGCCGTCGGAAACGATGCTGGTGTTCTGGGGCACGGAGCTGGTGCTCCAGCCCTGGTACCAGTCCTGTTGCTCGAATCCGTCTTCGAGCACGATGTCGTTGCGTCCGGCCAGACCCGGCTCGGCGGCGAAGGCGGTCGTGCTGAGGGTGCACAACGCCGCAGTTGCCAAAGCCGGGATCGAAATGCGCATCCCCAGGAGTTTAGCAGACATCCTTTATTTTTCCTCGGCGCCCAGGGCGGCGATTTCGGCGCGGATCTCCGGGGGAACGGGCACCTTTTCGCCGGTTGCGTAGTCGATGAGCACAATCACGGAGCTGCCGGTCGCAAATACGCGCTCGGAACCCGCCACGCGCACCTCGTAGTCCATATGCATGCTGGTCCTGCCAATTTTGGAAACCCGGCAACCCACGGACACGGTCGCCGGGTAGCGAATGGCTTCATGAAAGTCACAGCGGGTCGTGGCAAGGATCGGCCCGATGCTGCTCGGTTTGTCCGCGAGCACCCCAATCAGCTCGAAGGTACGGATCCGCGCCGACTCGAACCACGCGAAGTAGCGAGTGTTGTTGACGTGCCCCAGCGCATCCATCTCGCCCCAGTGCAGCGGAAACTCAATCCTGACGGGGAATGTGGGCGCGTCGCTCATGGCGCGAGGCTAGCATGGACTGCGCGGGCGGCTTAGGCTGCGGCCATGCATGGACGCAGCGTGTTGCTCTTGGCCGCCATGTTTGGTTTCGCGTGCGATAAGGCCACACCTGCGCCCGCGCCCCCACCGGACGCGCCGGGAGTCGCGGCACGGTCGTCGGCTTCCGCGCAGGCCTCCGCGGCGCCGGCGGCAGTCAACACCCCCCTTCGGCTCAAGCGAACCGCGGACCCAAAGCAAGAGGCTGGGCTGAGTTTCTCCGAGTATGCATTCGAGAGCGACGCGACCGCTGGAGTGGCATGGGTCGTACAGCTCGACTTGAAGCAGACAAAGCTCGTCCTGGCGCAATCCAAGAAGCCCGGCCCGCTCGCGGAGGTGTTGGGGAAAGCGGCGCCGCA
This sequence comes from uncultured Myxococcales bacterium, assembly GCA_937872925.1. Taxonomy (GTDB): domain Bacteria; phylum Myxococcota_A; class Polyangia; order Polyangiales; family Polyangiaceae; genus JACKEA01. The sequence continues at coordinate 7,365 of CALMUT010000188.1, forward strand.
GGCCGGCGCCTACGCGGCGATCAACGGCGGCTTTTATGGCCGCGACGAGCAGCCCATGGGCTGGGTGGTGGCGGATGGGCGCGAGCTGGCTCCAAAGACGCGGTCTGGGGGCTCGGGGATCTTCTTGCTCACTGGGGAAGGAGCGTCGGTCGTGCATCGCGACGCGACCCTGCCGAAGAAGCCGCCGTTGCTTGCGCTTCAGAGCATTGATCGGCTGGTCGACGCGGGGAAATCCCTGGTGAAGCCGCGCGCGGCGCCGCCCCGGGATGCTCGCTCCGCAGTGGCGGTGCGAGATGGCGGAAGCGTGCTCTTTGTCGTGGCGTTCGATCGGCAGTCTGCGGAGATCGCCGGCGATGCAGTGACACTGAACGCGAAGAGCACGTCTTCAGGCATGACCTTGGCGGAGTTCGCCGAAGTCCTGGCACTGCCCGAAGCGCGCGGCGGTCTGGGGGCAAAGACGGCGATGAACCTCGATGGCGGCTTTTCGACCTCGATGCAGCTACGTGTGGGCGACACCGAACGCCGCGTGGTGGCGCACCGCGCGACCACCAACGCATTGCTTGCGGCTCCGCGCTGAGCGCGCCCGGCGACCGCAACTTGCCCCGCAGGGCCGTGAGCCGTCTGGGGCCGCGCGGCTGGCTCAGCTTCTTCCAAGAGTGAGAAATCGATTTGCATGCTTACTAGTCTTGGCGCGCCAGATCCCTCTCCCAGGCGCGAGAAATCGATATGCATGCATACTATTTTTGGCGCAGCAGAATCCCTCTTCCGAGGCGTGGGAAATCGATGTGTATGCTTACTATTTTTGGCGCAGCAGATCCCCCCGCGAGACTCATGATCTCGTTGGCGGATCGGGTGTGACACGCGGGTCGCAGCCTGCGAGTCGTTCCCCAGGTGTGGGTTTTCGTCCGTTCGCGCTGAGCGCGGGTGCTCAGGTGTTGGTCGGACCTTTGCGTCGGGATCCTGGTGAGACCAGCGGGATGGGATCCAGGCTGGGCGCCATGTCCGGCGGCAGCGTGTGCGCGCCGCTGGATCCCGCGTTGACTAACTCAGTGGCTAGCGCCTTCGCGCTTGCCGTGCGGGTTTCGGGCTCCCGGCTCATGGCGCGGCAAATCACTTCGGAGAGTTGCACGGGGATTTGCCGATTGCGTTCGTGCGGCGGAACCAACGGCATGGTCATGACGTTTGCAAGCACGGTGAAGGTATCGCTGCCTCCGAAGGGGGGATGGCCGACTAGCATTTCGTATAGGACAGCGCCTGCCGCGTACACATCGGCGCGCGCATCGACCTCCCGGCCGACGGCTTGTTCCGGCGCGGTATACAGCGGGGTGCCCAGCGGGCGAGTTTCCGCAGCAAAGTCCGCGCCGAAGAGCCCAGCAGCAATGCCGAAGTCCAGGACTTTCACGTGGGGGCGGTCCGGTCGTGGGTGACTGATGATGACATTCTGCGGCTTGAGGTCGCGATGGATGATGCCGCGTTCATGGGCTGCTGCGAGCGCCGCCAGGATCTGCAGCATCAACTCGATGGCGTAGGGGATCGGGATCGCGCCTCGGGACTCGAGCATCGTGGCCAGACTCTCGCCCGCGAGCAGTTCCATCACGAAGTACGTCGTGCCGTCATCGTCGACGCCCAGATCGTAGATGTCGATGACATTGGGATGGGAGATCAGCGCGCCGGCGCGCGCCTCTGCTGTGAAGCGCGCCTGAGTATCGCCATCCTTCGCCAGCGCGGCGTGCAACAGCTTCAGCGCGACGCGCTTGCCCACGACGACATTTTCGGCTTCCCATACCTCGCCCCCGGAACCGGCGCCCAGGCGCCTGCGGAGGACGAACTTCCCGTCAATGAGTCGCGGTGCCGACACCGGTTCGCACGGTATCACGCGGGCGCCGCCGCGTTGTCGAGCAAGTGGTTTCGACGAGGATCTGCCGGCGCGACCGTTCGAACCACCGGCTGCTGCTGGTGTGCGGCGCGCGGCGCCGACGCCGGCGCCGGCATATGCCCTTGCGTCACCGGGTGGGTGACGGCGGCACGGAGGTTTTGGGGTCGGGGAGCAATTGGCGCAGTTGCCAGGCTTGGGCGAAGATTTGGCGCTCTGCTTGGGACAGCACGTCGATGGCGCGGCCGACGGCGAATGCCGGCACGAACAGGCACGCCAGGTTGCCGATGAGCAGCATGAAGAGCGTGGGCCCTTCGGGCAGATGCGTGGCCCAGGGCAAGATGCGCATGCCCCCCGCATCAAAGGCGTAGGACGCGGGCAATACTCCCAGGAGTTGGAGTCCAAAAGGAAGCAGCACCGCCGCCGAGGCGATGGCGACGACGCGATAGCGGCGCCGCGGCTCGGCGCGGGAGTTTACGATCACGGCGAGGGCAACGACGCACGCCGCTGTCGGCACCAAGACCAGTGGGCCGAGCACAACGGACGTCGTTCCGGCCACACTGGCGCCCAGCACCGCCGAACCCAAGATGTGCGCGCTGGTGTTGCCCCCCGTGCGGCTGAGCCAATACGAAAACAGCGTGAAACACAGCACGCAGCCGTAGAGCAAGAGCAGGGCGGGATAGCTGCGTACGCCCAGGGTTGCGAAGAACGGCAAGATCAGCAGCACCACGCCGAGTCCCAAGAAGGACGCGCGCGCGGACTGCCTGCGCTGTTCGCCGCGACGCGCTACGAGGGCTGCCTCCGCCTCAGGTGGCAGCGTGTCTGGCGCGTCGGTCAGGGCGCGCGCCAATAGGCGCAGTGCCTCGGGCTCGTCGGGCCGAAGTGAGATGGCCGCGGTTAGCTCGCGGATAGCGCTGACGCGGGAACTGAGCTCCCCCGCGCTGCTGGCGCGATCGAGCGCCTTGCGCGCGGATTCGATGCGATCCGCTGCCAGCGCGGCGCGACGCTCTTCGTCGCGATCCCCGGCCAGATAGGCCTCGAGGGCGTCGTGCAGCTCCCGGGCGGTGCGATAGCGCTGCCGCTCTTCCACCTGCGTGGCACGCACGCAGATGGCGTCCAGCTCCGGCGGGATGTTGCGTCCGCTGACGCGTGCGCTCGGCCGCGCATCGCTGAGCCCATCCAGGGTGGAGCGGCGCAAGGTGTCGACGCTGTCCCGTGGATGCAGGGGCTCGAGGGTGACGGCTTCGAAGATCATGCAACCCAGAGCGTAGACGTCACTGCGGGCGTCCACGTGCCGACCGCGCATCTGCTCGGGAGACATGTAACCCGGGGTGCCCATGGCGGCGCCGGCTCGGGTCTTTGGGATCTCGTCCACTAGGGTTTCCAGGGAATCTGGCGCGGGCAGGGGCGTTTCGGGAAGTGGCGCCAGAGCGCGCACGCTTTCTTCCGCGATGTCCGAGTCCGCATCCAAGACCTTGGCGATGCCCCAATCCAGTACATGCACTTCGCCGAACTCCCCCAAGATCACGTTGGCCGGCTTGAGGTCGCGGTGGATCACGCCGCGGCTGTGCGCGAAGGCGACGCCCAGACACAGATCCGAAAGTGCACCCAAAACCCGCCGCAGTGTGAAGTGCGCCACCACATCCGGCGTGCCGGCTTTGAGCCCGTCGATGATCGCCTCCAGCGTCATCCCGCGCACGCGCTTCATCGTGAAAAAGACCGAGCCGTCGGGGCGCAACCCAAGATCGTGCACGGGTACGACCATGGGGTGTTCCAGGCGCCCCTGGATCTTCGCCTCGCGCTCGAAGCGCATCATCAGATCCTCGCGATGAGCCACGCCGGGCTTGACGATCTTCATGGCGACCTCTCGCCCGATCCTGCGGTCGAGACTGAGATGCACTTCGCCCATGCCGCCCCGGCCAAGCACGTCTTTGTGCTCATAGCGTGCGTCGAAGGTGGCAGCGCCCAAGCGCGACGAGCGCCCGATGCTGGTGGGAGGCACGCTCGGTTGCTCGGCAGGCAGCGTCACGCTCTTGGCTTGCGGGCGCGCAGGGTCTTCGGAAAGCGGTTCCGTTAGGCGGGAACCCGTCGTGGGGCGGCTGGCATCGTCCGTCATGGCGGCGGGCATCATAGACGCGCACGGCGGATTTCCGCCCGGCAATCGCTGGCTAGCGTAGCTTCAGCCGCATGCCGGCGTTGGTGCAGACTGGCGCGCAGTCGGGGCCGTTGGGACGCACCTGCCGAAATTCCGGCTCCAGAGTCGTGGTGCCGATCAACGCGCCCGCGTGTTCGATGGTCAAGGTGACCCGAGACGCCGTGGTGGTGTCCAAGGAAAGCCCGGACAGCGCGTGGCTCTGTGCTGGCAATGCACAGCCGCTCTCGGAGAGTTGCACTCCGGGGGCGCCGGTACACGCAAAGCTCGCGCCGGCGTCGCAGGGCTTCAGCGGCAGCGTTCCGGTGCATGACGTCATCGCACCGTCCACGTCCACTTGGATGCGGTACTCGCCATCGGGCCAGGCGCTGCGCACGAACTGGATCTCGAGGCCGTTCTCACAGCCGATCTCCGTGCAGGCCACAGGCGCCGGGCCGGGGGGCGGCTGCGGCGGCGAGGCGCGCCCGCGGTCCGTGGGACTGCAGCCGAAGAAGACCAGAAGAGCGCAGAGGACCACAGGGGGGGGATGAGCTTGCATTATGGGAGCGGGGCAGGAGAGGTGAAGACCCGAAATACCGGGGGCAAGGTGTCGTTGGGCAGCATGCTGACTAAGTACCCCATGGCGGTGGCACCGTCGGCGGCACTACAAGCGCCGATGAAGCGATTGTCCGTCGCGTCGATCTTGCGCGCGACGATCGGCGCGCCGAGGGAGTCTCGTGCCAGGCCATCGCCGCCGGATGTCAGTTCCAAGATGTGACAACCGCGGTAGCCGGTGAATCCCAAGAAGTTCGGGCCGGGAACGGAGACGGACACGTAGCTCTTGCCGCCAGCTCGAAATAGGTCCGCTGCGTTCACCTGGGGGCTAGTGCCTCCCAGGCACAGCGCGTCCTTGGCCTGGACCAGCCGCGCCGTGTACAAGAACGTCTTGGCGTGATCGAGGGAGCGGAATAGCTCGATACGGATGGTGTTTGCGGCAGTCGCACAGCCGACAGCAAGGTCGATGATGCCGCCGTTGCGCCACTGTGCGGAAGGCTCCGTCAGCGCAACGCAGTCCTTGAGTTGCGCAAACTTGGAAACGTTGGCGCTGGCGCCGCTGCTCGAGATCGGACTTTCGCTGTCCCAGCCCAGGGCAGCGCCTTCGGTCGTCCACGGGCCAGCCGGGTCTTTGGCGACATGCAGGGCGATGTGGCCCAGGTCGTAGGCGAGCACATCGCCGGGCAGCACCAAGTAGCTATGGGTGAAGAGCTTCCAGCGGCGATTGGCGTCGGGATCGTCGGCGTCTTGGATCAGCGACGATACCTCGTGCGTCCACTGACCGTTGCAGGTGCCGCCGGGGCAGCGCGTCGACGTGCTCACAACGGGGATCGAAAGTGGACCAGAGGTGTTTGCATTCGCCACGTACGTCCAGCTGGCGCCTTGGTCGCTGCTGACGGCGATGCGAGTGGAAATGCTGTTGGTGGCGAGAACCGCAGAGTAGGCCATGACGCCTTGCGCAGCGCCCACAGGGTACTCAACGTCCGGATCGAAGATCCCGCGCGCGGCCGGTGGGTCGCCGATGATGCTCAAGGGCGTCGACTTGGGATCCACCGTGGAAGTCGCCTGGGGCGTGGTCACGCACGAGCCCGCGTCCACTCCGGCGCTGCCGCCGGTGGTGCCAGCGCTGCCCGCGGCTCCCGCGCTTGCGTCCGCGCTGGCGCCGCCGCTACCGCCCTGTCCGGCGTTGCCGCCGCTGCCGCCGGCCGCGACGCTATCCGCGGAGCCGGATCCGCCGCAGCCCAGAGCCAGCGTGGCGCCGAGCGTGCACAGACGAAAGCGTCGACGCATGGCACGCACGCTAGCCAATGGCGGCGTCGGGTCAAGGGGCGTTTTTACGCGATGGTTGCCGCCACGCCTTAGCTCGGGGACACTTGCTGCATGCGCTACGTGGCACTTGCAGCTTGGGTTGCGTTGGGTGGGCTGTCTTTGGCGTCTTGCGGCGGGGACGCGGATTCCGCCGTCGCCGGGGGCTGTGACAACTGCGCCGCGGGCCAAGTGTGCCTGAATGGCAGCTGCGTGACGCCCGACGCTGGCACCGGGGGGAGTGGGGGCGGCACCGGCGGCGGGATCAGCACCGGCGGCGGCGGCAACTGCCCGGCAGCGCAGGACTGCGCAGGTGCCTGCTGCGCGACGGGTGAGTTCTGCGCGCTCGCAACGCGCTGTGCGCCGGATCAACCCCCCTGCACCGACAACGACGATTGCTGGTTCGACAGTTACTGCGAGAGCGGGAAGTGCATCCCGTACGAAACTCCGCCCAGCAAGATCAAAGACGACACCTGTAAAGTAAAGATCGAGATCGGGCAGATCCTGCCGGCGGTGCAATGCCGCTGGACTGAGCCGCCCGCTGGCGACCCATTCCCGAATCACTACCAAGTGATGAGTACGCCGGTCGTGGTGGACTTCGATCTGGACGAGGATGCCAAGACGCTGCTGCCCTCCATCGTGTTCACGACCTTTCCCACTGCGGGCTCTTACAGTCAGCCCGGTGTGCTGCGCGTGATCAGCGGCACGGACTGCGCACACCAATACACCGTGCCGGCACCCGCCGATGCGACCATGTCCCCGGCATCCGTCGCGGTGGGTGACATTGACGCGAATGGGCGCGCGGACATCGTGGCCGCCGCCCACGGCGGTGGGCTGATCGCATTCCGGTACAACACGACGACCAAGGCATTCGAACGCATGTGGCGTTCCGGCACCTGCAGCGGTGGCAAAGGCCCGCCGACGGCAGCGGACACGACGGGTGGCGGCGACCAATGGAGCGGCCCCAGCATCCACGACTTGAACGACGACGGTATCGCTGAGATCGTCTACGGATCTGCTGTCTATAGCTCCGAGGGCTGCCTGCTTGGCGGCGGCTATCCGAGCTACCACAAGGGCGTCGTGCCCGTGATTGCCGACGTCGACGAAGACGGCAAACCGGAGTTGGTCCAGGGCAATGCGATCTCCGAGTGGAACGGCAGCGCTTGGGTGGCGGAGACGTATTTCGTGCCGGGCAGCTTGCCCCTGGGACAAGTCGCGGTGGCCGAGCTGGGCAGCTTCCCCTTGGCTGCCTTCAGCGGGCAAGACCGCGCGGAAGTCGTGGTTGTTTCGGCAGGGCAGGTGCGGGTGCAGACTTTGGAGGGCACGGTCGTATTTGGACCGGTCGCCATTCCCGGCGGCGGCAGTGGCGGACCACCCACCGTCGCCGACTTTGACGGTGACGGGCGGCGAGAGTTTGCCAGCGCGGGCGGCGGACAGTACGTGGTCTTCGACTTCGATTGCTTGAGCGGTGGCAGTGCCGCGGGCTGCGGTGGCCAGAGCAAGACCAGCGGCGTGCTCTGGACCCAGCCCTCCCAAGACAACAGCTCCAACGTCACGGGCTCGAGCGTCTTCGATTTCGACGCCGATGGATCCGCTGAGGCCGTGTACGCCGACGAATGCTTCTTGCGCATTTACGAAGGTGCCACCGGCAAGGTGCTCTACTCCGCGGCCCGGTCCAGCGGAACGACCTACGAAAACCCAGTGATCGTGGATGTCGACGGCGACTTCCGGACGGAAATCGTGTCGGCGGTGAACGACTACGCGGGCAGCTTGGGCTGCCCCGCCACGGATCCGCTCCTGCCGACGGCCAGCTTCGCGACCAACCACGGCATCGTTGTGCTTCGAGACGAACAAGACCGCTGGGCCGCGTCGCGCCCAGTGTGGAATCAGCACGCCTACGCGGTGACCCACGTTGGCGACCGCGGGGAGATCCCCAAGAGCTCCAGCGTGCTGGTCAACTGGAAGCAGCCCGGGCTCAACAACTTCCGGCAAAACGTGCAGGGCGATCTGGAAGCCCTGGGCGAACCGGACCTGACCGCAGGTGGCAACGTAGGCGCGGTGAAATGCGAGGGCACCATCGCCACCGTCGAAGCACGGGTCTGCAATCGGGGCACGCTGCCCATGGTCAGCGGCACCGAGGTCAGCTTCTTCAAGGATACTGAGACCGGCGCGCTCCTCTGCACGGCGCCCATCCCGCAAGCTCTGAAGGTGGGCGAGTGCACTATCGTCAGCTGCAAGGCGGATTTGAAGGGCGACACCATCGACGTCTTCGTGAAGGTGGACTCTCAAGGGCTGAGCAAGGAATGCCACGAGAATAACAACGCTGCGATCTATCGCGGCGTTGCCTGTGGTGTCGTTCCGAAGTGAAGCTGCCCGTCGCTCAACTCACGCCTTGGGTGGGTGCCCTCAGCTCGGAGCTGGAAGCTGCCCTCGCGGGGCTTTTCGGCGGCGGCGTGCAGGTGCGGGGGGTCGCCAAAGCGGCGCAGCCCTGGAGCTTGCTGCTCCGGCTGGAAGCATCGGATCTACAGCTGGAGCTCGCCCCGGCGCAGGATGGCGCGCCGGCGTTTGTCCGTGGGGGTGGCCTGGCCGTTTCGTATCGAAAGCGCCCTGACGGAACGGACCCGTACGTGGACGCCGAAGGCAAACGTGTGCTGCAAGGCATTGCCGAGCGCGTGCGCGCGCTGAGCAGCGACGCCGCGACGGAGGTGCTCGCCGCGGTGGAGCGTTACCGAGGAGCGTCTGGGGCGCAGGACTTCATGCTGCGCAGCTACGACGCGGCCCGAAAGGAAGGCAATCTGCGCCTGGGATTCCGTTGCAACCAGGACTGCGGCTTCTGTTGGCAGTCCCGGCGCTGGCCCGACCCGCCCGAAAGCTTCTACCAGACTTGGTTGGACGAACTTGCGAACCTCGGCGCCACGCGCCTTGTGATCAGCGGCGGCGAGCCGACGCTGCACGCCGGCCTGGCCGAGCTGCTGCTGCGGGCCACCAAGGTGCATGGGATGCACGTGTGCCTGGAGACGAACGCGATGCGGCTGCGCAACGCCGAGTACTTGCAAGGGCTGAAACAGGCGGGGCTAGGCGAGGTGTTCGTGTCTTTGCACAGCCACGACGCAGCGCGATCTGACGCGCTGACCCGGGCGCCTGGCACCCACGAAAAGACGCTGGCGGGGGTGCGGGCATGCCTAGCGGCGGATCTGGCCGTGACCCTCAACTGTGTGATCCTCCGAGAGACGGTCGGCGAGTTAGGCGGCTTTGCGGCGTTTGTGTGCGAGGAATTGACGGCGACGGAGCGAGTCGTTTTTTCGCAGCCCAGTGCGGCCTTCGACCTCGAATACTACAACGCGCACAGCCCGCATCTTTCCACTGTACGCGCCGCGTTGCCGGGCGCGATCGCAAGATTGCGGCGCGCAGGCATTGAAGTGGAGTGCGTCGGAACCTGCGGCTTTCCGCCTTGCACCGTGCCCGAGTTCCCGGAACTGTGGCGCTCCTTGGGCGCAGAGCAAGTCGCCGCATCCGCTGCAGCGCGGCATGAATTCGCGGCTGCGTGCGATGGCTGCGCCGCCCGCGCTCGTTGTCTCGGGCTACGCACTGAATACCGCGCGCGTCACGGCGACTCGGGGATCGCTGCGCTAACGCAGTTTGATCCATGACCCCACGCCGCACTCGGCCCTAGGGCTTCTCGGGCGGGCCCACGCTAAAGCGGGCTGTAGCGAGGTTTTTTCCTTCCCGAGACACCTCGACCCGGTACTTGCCCGAGGGCCAGCCATCCTTCGGTTTCTTGATATTCGACCACAGATTGACGTGCTCGATGGGCTCGGCTGAGTCGAGCGTGAGTTCGGTATTTGCCGTCGCGATGATCTTGTCGGCCTTTGTCGGGCCAACATTTTCGGCGATCCACTGGACCTTGTACTTGCTGTCCGCCTTCGGAACGTCGTCGCTACGATAGGACATTCGGATCTCCGGTTCGTCGTCGGGAAAGCGATCCGTGCGGTCAACACACAATTCGTTGACCAAGACACGACAGGTAAAGGTGCCGAGGGGTAGCTCTCCGCTCGGTCCGGCCACCTTGGTGAGCTTGGCTCCGTCCACGGTCATGCTCCAGACGCCGCCGACTTCTTTCGGCTCTGCATCGATTTTGAAGGTGGTCTTGACGCCGAGCAGGCTCACGTCGAAGGCCTCGCGCCGGAACTCTTTGACCGACGCGCCGGTCAACGACTTGTTCACAGCGCCGGACTTGCGCGTGTAGTCGACGCCGCCCTTCTCGTCGATGCGGAGGTGCATGCCGTCGCCCTCCCAGGTGCCGACGAATTTGGCCTGGTACGCCTTCATGGCGCTGGCGTTTGCGGCGGCATGCACCTTATTGGCCGCCTCGACCTTGCCTTCGAGGTCTTCGATCTCCTTGTCCGCAGCCTTGTTCAGCGCGGTCAAGGCTTTGACCCGCTCGGCCTCGGCTGCGGGCAGCTTGTCGTGGGCCTCTTTGTACGCCTGTCTTTTGGCTTCTACCGTTGCCTTCATCGGCGGATGGGCCTTTTCGACCAGAGCGTCGTAGTCCTTGAGGTTGTTGCGATAGCCAGCCTCTTCCATGCTCAGATCGCCGCAGGCAAGCAGCGCAACCAGAAGCAAGACGAGGGAGACGACCGGCAGACGCAGCTGGGACATTGCGACAGCCTAGCCCGGGAGGGGGTTCGGAAGAACCGTCAGGGCCCGGCTCGCAGGATTCTCCTGATCTTGAAGGGCTTTCAAACGCTTCCGGTCACGCAGCGCCACGATTGCCTCGATGGGAGGTGACCCGAAGCTGTTTCGGATCAAGCGGCTGGGCAGCTACGCGATGTGTTCGATGCGCCGGATCCCCTTGCGGGTCACCACCACGCGCAAACGATGCCAGGGCCCATCCTCGCCGGCCTGGCTCTGGCGATAGACCACCGCGATGTTGTAGACCCGGGGCGCTTCGGCCGCGCCAATCTCGCCGGCGAGCGGATCGGCGAAGACGATGTCGCGCTTGGGATCGTCGGTGTGCGCCAGCCAGCGGCCCAGGTCGAGGCGAAAGATCTCCGTCAGCGCTTTGAAGCGCCCGTCGGCCTCGGCGACGCGGTCCGCGTGCACGACCACCTGCTTTCGATGGAAAATCACGGTTTCTGGGCGCGCGGTTTCCTCCAGAGGATGGCGTCGGGTGAGGCGCCTGGTCTTCAGCACATCCGCCGGCACCTCGTTAAAGGCGATGAATCCGCTTTGTTCCTGCATCGTGCCGAGCATCACGCCGCGCTCACGGTCGCGGATGCGCCAGTGGCGATCTGGGAAGTGGCGCTCGACGACGTTGGATAGCGCCGTCTGCAAAATGGCCTTCATGCGGTCTTTGATGGCGTAGGCCACGACCGCAACGAGCACCCAGGTGATCCAGCCCTGGGAGTCGACTTGGAAGCCGTTCCAGATGGCGGCCAGGATCGCGAAGGCCATCGCCAGGCTGGCTGCCACTGCGTAGCCAAGCTGCAGCACCCAGGTGGACGCAGGCCGTACCTCCGGCGAGAGCCAGAGCACGCTTGATGTAAAGCGTTTCAGCACGTGACGCCGAAACTCAAGCGCTTCGATCTCGCGGCGCTTCATGCCGGAACGGCCTACGCCGCCGATGTTTTCGTCCAAACGGTACTGGGCCTCGGCGATGGCAGCACGACTCACTGATTCCGTGAGGTTCGCGGGCGCGCCGGCTTTTTCCAGCCGCCGGGCAATATAGGCCAGCAGGGTCTCTAGCAGTCGCGAGATATCTTCGTCTACCCAGCGCGCACCGGTCGCAATGCCGTCGCTTTTGTCAGCGGCGCTTCGGATCACTTCGCGAAAACGCCCCGTGATTTTTGCGGCGTCGGTCGCCATGCGCCCGGCAAGCAAGAACGCCCGGCTGCGTGCCTGGTCCGAGCCGTCCAAGCTGTCGACGATGTGCCCCCGGAGTTCGACTCCTGCAGCGCGGATTTCGCAGGCAAAGAGTCGCAGTTCACGCAGCGCTCGGGCCTCGTCGCCGCTCTCGATAGCGTCGGAGACGCATGCTAGTGAGGTCGTCGCCAGTTGCGCGAACTCGACGGCCGGCGGCTCGAAGCGCACATAGCTTTGCAGATCAGTGTAGATGTCGCTTTTGTCGTAGGTGCGACTGTCCAGCCGCAGGCTTTCGGGTGCGAAGAAATAAGCTTCCCAGCTGAAGCTCTGTTTGTCCGCCTCGCCTTTCAGACGGTAGTCGATGGCAAATTCGACGTGCGTGCGGTCGTGCACGTGGAATTCGGGACCTTCGCGATTGCGCGACAGATCGGCGACGAGCGAACCCCAGTCGCTGGGTCGGGAGCCAGAACGGCGAGATCGGGGGGCTTCCTCCGCGGATCCCGCCTCGCCCTCAGGGGGCAGGGACAGGTTGGGCTGCGTCACGTATTCGTAGATTCATCGTCACATATGCCGAGAAAATGTCCAGGGAATCGCCAAATGGGACCCTAGTCGCCACCCAGCAGCCCCTCAAGCACCCCGCCCAAATCGCTGCCGCCGCCCTTGCCCATCATCAGCTTGAGCATGAGCCGGACGGCGCTCTCGACTTCGGGGCCGAGTTGCGCGGCCATCTCCGGCCCGATCCAAGCGCCGAGCAAGGTGCGGATATCGGGCTTGCCCAGGTCGGCGTCGCCATGGCGCTCAGACAGCCAGCGCTTCGTCAGTGCGTTCACCTTCGCTTTGTTGCCCCCTCTCGCCAGTTCCTTGGATAGCGCTCGGGGCGGTGCCTGTTTGAATCGGTTCTTGTCGATCACTGCACGCAGCGCGCGGAAGTACTCCGCGTCGCCCACCAGCTTCCGAAGCTCTCGAAAGAAGAAGGGCCCCTTGCCATAAACCAGACCGGCATAAGCGATCTCGGAATCGAACGCCTCGACCGGGCGATCCACGGCCGCGTCAGGCATGTCCATCAAGCGCATCATGTGATAGTTCGCGAGCACTTGACGGTCGGCCTCGCTTTTCGCCCGCTCGGGGCCGTAGCGGTCCTCGAAATAGAGCAGCGCGGCCCACTGCGCCATGGCCTCGTCGGCGAAGGGATGTTTGCGGATGTCGCTGCCCACCAGGCCGGGAAAGTACTGATGCGCAACTTCGTGCGCCGTCACGAACTCCAGGATCCCGGACGTCATTCGCTCTAGTTCCTTTTGACTCGGGCCGCCGATCAGCTTCAGCAGCATGCCGACGGAGCCGTCAGCAAAGCGCGGTCGATAGAACATGCTAGCGACCGTCACCAACCCGCTGAATTCCACGCCGCCCGCGCCACCCACCAGCGGCGCCTCGACTACGTCCAAGTCCACGTACGGGTACGGGCCGAAGCGCTTCTCGAAAATGCGCAGGGATTGTTCCGCGGCGTCCAGCACCTTTGCCCCCGCCACTGCGTCCCCGGCGAGGTAGTGGGATCGCACCGTGACGTTGCCGACTTTCTTTTCTGCAGACTGAAACTGCCGGCTCATGAGCAGCGACACGTCTTGGACCAAGCCCGCGTCCACGCGCACCTTTCGGCGCCCGGCGCCTGCGGCCGCATCCCGAGCGACGACGCCGGATGTCGCCAGCTTCGCGTCTTTTGGCAACTCGAGGTCGATGGACACGTGACTCATGCCCGCCGCGCCCAGATCGCCCAGGGTGCTCTTTTCGTCGTACTCCCACTTCCCGTCGCCAAAGCGTGCCAGCACGGGATAAAAGCTGGCGAAGGACGCGATGCCATCGCCTTCGGCCAGAAGCCCATAATCGCCGCCTCCCTTGCCGGATCGGATCCGCGCCATGGATTCGAAGCTCTGGGACAGCATGCTGGTGCGTGACTTTTCGATGTGGGAAAGGGTGCCCTTGAGTTCGAGGGTCACCCGCAGTCGCTGATCGACTTCAAGAGGTTTGTCGAGGGCGACCACGATCGTGCTCGGTCCGCGCGGTGAGACGTTGCAACTGCGCCCGTCCAGGCAGCTGCCTTTGAGAAACTGCACCGGGGGCTTGTCCGCCGTGGCGTTCACGTAGACCCGCAGCACGACTTCCTTCAGTGCAGTTCCTTTTCGGTTTTGAAAGTGCAGGGTTTCTTTCAGATCGAAGGCGCGCAGCGACTCAGCAACGTTCAGCTCCAAGGCGTAGTAGGGGAGGCTGTTGAGCGCGGCGCTCAGCGCCGTTTCCGCACGCTCGACTTCACCCCCGCGCAAGGACGCCGAAAATGGGGCAGCGTCGTAGCCGGAATTGGCCGGCTTGGACGCTTTGGAACAGCCCGTTCCGAGGAAGCCAAGGGCGAGAAACAGAAGCAGGAAGGCAGGACGCATGGGGCAAAAGCCTACACCGGAAATCGCAGCGCGGCTCCTCTGCCGCTGCCGCTGCCGCCGACTCAATATCCGCCGCCGCCACCGCCTCCGCCTCTGAATCCTGCCCCCGCCTCTGAATGGGGCACCGCCGACCTCTATCTCCCCGCAGAGCTATCCGATGATCATGCTTTCTTGCGCGAGGAGTTTTCCGTCGCGGTAGCGTCGGAGATTCCAGCGATCGAAGAGTTCCGATTTCTCGCCGCGGGCGACGTGCGCGGCAAGGCGCTTGCCCATGACCGGCGCCATCATGAAGCCGTGTCCCATGAAGCCGCAGGCCAGGTAAAACCCGGGCACTTCGTCGACGCTGCCCACGATGGGGTTTTGGTCCGGCGTAATGTCATACAGGCCCGACCACTGCCGCAGCACCTTCACCCCACCCAAGATGGGGCAGGCCCGGAGCAGCGCGCGGGAGTAGAGCGACAGGAAGCGGTTGCTCGAATCCTGGTTTTCTCCCGCGGGGACGCGGGCGTTGGCGACGCCGCCGACGACTTCACCTCGGGTGGACTGCGAGAAGTACAGCCCAGTATCGAGATCCGCGACCAGCGGCTTGAGCCAAGGCTTCAGCGGTTCACTCGAACAGATCTCGTGACGATGCGGGTGGTTGGGCAGCTCCACGCCAACAAGACGTGCCAAGGTGGGGCTGTGTGCGCCTGTGGCGTTGACCACGCGAGGCGTGCGGATGCGCCCGCGGGTGGTTTGCACCGCGCAAACGGCGCCGGCGCTGCGCTCGATGCCGGTCACTCTGGTGTGCGTCACCACCTCCACCCCGAGGCGAGCGGCGCCCTCGGCGTAGCCCCAGACGAAGGGCCACGGAAAGACCACAGCGTCGTCAGGGTTGTAGCTCGCCGCAAGTAGGCCGTCGGCGGACAGCTCCGGCACAATACGTAGGGTTTCCTTGGGCGACAGCATGCGGGTGCGCACGCCGTTTTCGTTTTGGAGCGCGACGTTCTTTTCCAGCGCTCTTTGCCGGAGCTCAGATCGCGCGATGAAGAGATAGCCGCCCTGGCGAAACCACGTGTTGATGCGATGGGCGCGGGCGAAGTCACGACACAGGCGCAAAGATTCGCGCATCAAGAGGATGTTTTCCTGGGACGACCACTGCGAACGGATACCGCCGCCGTTGCGGCCGCTCGCGCCGCTGCACAAATAGGAGGCTTCAAGCACCACGACGTCGCAGAGCCCGTGATCCTTTGCCAGATGATAGGCGATGGCGAGGCCCATGATGCCTCCGCCAACGATCACGACCTCCGCGTCGGTCTTCACGCGCTCAGGCTAGTGGCGCGGTGCGGAAGTTCCAATGACAATCCCGGCCTGTGCTTCGCCTTCGCGGCGGCTCGGATCCTGGCGCCCGGATTTGCGAGACAGGGGGGGATCCGGGGCGCCAAAAGTAATACGTATACAAACCGATTTTTGCGCACCCAACCCCCCGCGCATTCTGATCCCATGACAACGGGCTCGCCGCCTCGGACCGCACGGGGCCTTGCGGGACGGGCTTGCGCCGGGTCGCATTCCTGGTCAGTCTCAGCGCGCGTGGCAGATCGACAGTACGGGACGGCCGCACGCTCCGGCGTGAGCTACTTGAGCGCCATCGCTCGGGGCGCCCGGCCTCCCTTGGGCGTGCCGGCGCGGGTCTTTTGGCGCGAGCTGGGGCGCGCGATGCGGCCACATTTCTTCTTCATTCCCGCGGGCGCGACCCTATCCGGTGCAGCCACCCGCGGGGCCTTTGACCATCCCTGGCGCATCGCGCTGGTTGTTGCGGCGGCGGGGGTGGGGTGGGGCGTCGGGCAACTGCTCAACGACGTGTTGGATGTGGACGCGGATCGGGTCGACGCGCCCAACCGCGCGACGGTGCGCGGGCTGCTCCCGGTCGGGCCCACGCTCAGCGTGGCGCTCCTGCTTGGTGTGCTGGTGGCGGTTGCCGTGGGCGTGGCTGCGCCTGCGGGGATTGTGCTCATCCCCGTCGCGGTTCTCTTGCTCATTGGCTACAACGGCGCCAAACGACTGCCCTTGGCGGGGAACGTCGCGCACGGCGCGCTCATCGCTGTCGCGGCGGGGTTTGGGTTCTTGGCGACGCCAGAGACGGCTTCCGTGGCCGGCGCTTGGCCGACTCTTGGGTACGTCGCTGCGGTTGCGGCGCTGTATCTCCAGGCGAACTACGAAAAAGACCGACGTGGGGATGCCCTCGCGGGTTACCGCACCCTGGCGCATGCCACGGGCGTACGCGGCAGCGCTGCCCTTCGCGGGCTCTGCAGCATTGGCGTGCTGTGGCTTGCGGTGCCGGGCGTGCTGCGGAGTGACTCTGGGGCATGGATTGCCGCTTTTGGCGCGGGTTTGGTCGCTCTCAGCACGGTGTGGCCGCTGCGTTTCGGGACGGAGGCGGCGTCGCTGCGCAGCTATCCCCTGGCGATGCACGGCGCCGCGGCGATGCTGTTGGCGCCCGTGGGCCACGTCTCCCCGCTTTTGGCCGCTGCAGCGGTTTTCGTCTCGGTGATTCTGACAGAGCGTGCGCGCCGGCGTCACGCCAACCCCTAGCCGCGCTTCGGTGCGTCATGGCGCGCGCTTGGTGCAGAGGGCGCGGCGCTCAACGCGCTGCGCTGGGGTTCAGCCAGCTTTGCGCCCCCAAGTGTTCGGCGAGGGCGAGCAAGACCTGCGTGGGGTCCACGGCGGCCACTGCCGGCAGAGACGCGACGCTGGCGCCAGTATTCGGGAACGAGCGCACGCGTTCGAACGCAGTCTGCGTTTGTGCGCCGAGGCGTTCGCTGTCTCGTTGCAAGCTCATGACGATATCCTGCAACGGATCAGCCGGGTCGAGCTGTGGCCAGGGATCTCGGGCGGGGTGCGTGCGGTTGATGATCAGCGCGGTGGGCTTGGAGCGCCGCTGCGTCAATTCGCTGCAAAGGTACGCCGCGTCGTCCAGGGCGGCTCCCGAAGGTGCAGCGATGACGAGGTAGCGCGTATTGCGGCTCTCGAGGCGCGTGCGCACGCTCTGCACGAGCGCCAGCCAGCGTTCTCGAGCGGCTTCCAACTCCACAAACAGCGCGGCAATGTTGATGATCGCCGTTTCGCCCACCAGGTGGCTGACCAGGGCGCCTGCGCGGCGCTTTCCCCAGGCAAAAAGCCGGCTCTCATCCGGACGCTGCTCCAGGGCTGCGCCGGCAATCCGCGCCAGGCCGATCATGAACCTCAGCGTGCGTTCGTCCAGCATCTTGATCAGCTTTTGCGGATAGTCGAAGAGCTCTAGAGCGTGGCGCGAGGGAGCGGTATCCAGGATCACGTCATCGTACATGCCGCTCTGTACGTCGCGCTCAAGCACCGCGAGACTGACCAGTTCGTGGACTCCGGCGAGGGCGTCTCCGAGTTCGCGGTACATCGGGTTGTCGCGCACGCGCTTTCTTGCGTCCGCGTCGACCCACAGCCAGTCCACGAAGTGGTCCACGCTGCGGCGACTATCGGGCATGCGCGCGTCCAGGTTGACGCCTCCGATCTGAACGCGAGTCGCTTCCACACCGAGCTGGACCCCGAGGGCGTCTGCCAGTCTGCGCGCTGGGTCCACAGTGATCACTAGGCTACGTCGGCCCTGCTTGGCGAAGGTCACGCCCAGGGCGGCACTGGTCGTGGTCTTGCCCACGCCGCCGCCGCCGACGACGATCCACAGCCGGGTGTTCACCAGGAAAGCTCCCCCACAAGGTCCGCTGCACTCGGATCCGCAAAGTACTCCGGAACGGTCACGACCGGGGCGAATCCCGCCAAAATGCCCCGGGAGTTCTCGGCTTCTTGGCACGCGGCGGCACGCGCGCGGGCAATCTCTTCGATCGGCCGAAGTGCCGGCGTGTGCACCGCGCGCTCGGTCAGTTGCGCCAGCGCATGGGGATCCACGGCTTTAGGTGCGCGGTTCATGACGATGGAGGTCGCGGGGAAACCGAGCTCATTCTTGAGGCGTTCGCATAGCTCGCGAGTCTCTTGGGCGACGACCGTTTCGAAGGTGCTGACGACAAAAATGGCGCTGCTACCCGGGTTCAGTACTTGCGCCAAGATGTCGTCGCACATCTTGGCGGCTGGCCCGGAGTGCAAGAACCGCTTTGCCGCAGCAGGGACGCGCAAGAAGTCCACGGCGTGCCCCGTGGCGGGCAAATCGACGACGACGCTCGCGTTTGGGAACTCTTGCGCGATGGCACGTACCTCCTCGAGTACGACCAGTTCACGGATTGCTGGAACCGTGTCGAGCAGCCGCGCGATGGATCGCTGCTTGACGATGGCTTTCGCCAGAATGCGCGTATGCAGCAGGCGGGTGATCGCGTTCTGCATCGCTGCCGCGTGGGTGACGGTCATGACCCGTACCTTCGATTCTCCGCGCAAAGCCCGGACGGCGGCGCGGCCATCTTCGACTTCCACCAACACGGATGCCCCAGAGCTGCGGGCTTGGCGTAGGGCGAGCGCTGCAGCGACAGTGCTCTTGCCGACTCCACCCTTTCCGGTGACGAGGTAAATGCGTGGGTCCGCCACAGTGTGCCCGTTCAACCTCGGAGGCTAGGGCCGATGCCGGCGCCTGGGAAGCACTTGCGGCCCTTTTTCGTGCTATCCGAGCAGGCGCTCGAGGGCGCGTGCGTCGCGGAGATCCTCCACGACCTCGTCGGCACCGGCGGCGCTGAGCTCTGCGGCGGTGAACCCGCCCGTGGCGACGGCGATGCTGCACGCGCCAATACTGCGCGCCGCGCTCACGTCATGCGGGGTGTCGCCGACGACGAAGACCGGAACCGCCGTCGCAGCGCCAAGCTGCTGCGCGCCGCGAGCGGCGCCAATTCGCAGGATTTCGTCGCGCAGCTCGTGGTCACTGCCAAATCCACCGAAGACGAAGTGTTCCCATAACCCACCGTGGGCGAGTTTCGCTTCGGCGCCGCGCTCCAGATTGCCGGTGCCCAGGCCGAGGGCGAGGGCCGCGACGCTCCGAAGTCGCGACACGAGCTCCGGAACCCCCGGCAGGATCTCGTAGTCGGTGCCTGAGTCGAGGGCGCCAGGCAGAAACTCGAGGTAAGACGCAAGCAATGCGTCGATCGCGGACTCGCTCGCGTCTTGAGCAGCGCCGACCAGCGCGCGCCGCGCGATCAATCGATCCGTGAGGCCGCCAAATCGAAAGTCGAGCACATCGCTGCGGCCGGTGTGTTTTTTAGCAGCCAGCTCCATCGCGCGCCGGCCGGCGCCGCCGCATTGGATCAGGGTGCCGTCGATGTCGAGCAGTACGATACGTGGGGTCATGCGGCGTCGATCACGCCTCAAGGCATGATTTCGGCCTTTTTGACGAAGTCCATATTGGGGAATTCGCGATTCAGATACGCATTGCCCTGGCTCTGGATCAGCGGCTGCGCGGCCTTCTGCGCGTACTCCGCGTTGATCTGCTTCACAACATCCATGCCTTCGCTGACCTTACCAAAAGGCGCGAAGCCCATTTCGTCGAGGCGTGCATTGTCTTCGAAGTTGATGAAGACCTGAGTGCTGCGGGAGTCCTTGCCGCTGGTGGCAAACACGATCGTGCCTGCTTTGTTGGACTCCTTGACGGGGTCGTCCGGAATGTTGGCGTTGCGCCACTTGCTCATGACCGGTTCGCCCTGGGCGTGGATCCCCCACTGCACGACGAAGCCTGGCACCACGCGGAAGAAGCGCGTCTCGT
>CALMUT010000189.1 GCA_937872925.1 uncultured Myxococcales bacterium
GCGCTTGCCCGGGGTCTGTGGGGCCGCGGAATGGGATGCTTTTTTTTGGGGGCCGCGCCGCCCCGTCTCGGGGCCCCTCCGCCTGCCACACCAGGTTGCCGTAGTCGTCGAAGAAGACGTCATCGGGATGGCGCACCGCAGCGACCTCCGCAATACGGCGCTTCAGGTACTCCAAGCGTGGGCGCTCGTGGTTTGATAGGCCGCAGCGGGGGTCACCGCCCTCGTCTACGGGCTTGTCGACGTAGTCGGCGGGAATGCGCACGACTTCGGCGAGCAGCTCCGCGGCCAGGGGGCGGTACTTGGCGGCAAGTGCGTAGATCTTTTGATCGAGGTCGGACATGAAAACTCCAGATATCTAAAGCGCGGCGAGGCGGGCCGGAAGGTTTTGGACTTTGGCGACGGCAAGCATTGCCATCACGACGTAGACTTTCCAGTTGGCCTCGCGGGCAACGTTCACGGTGTGTTTGGCCATCACGCCAGGGGTCACTTCGGCGCCGATGTCCGCCGGTAGGCAGTGCATATACAGCGCATCACCACCCTGGGTGAGCGCCATGCGACGCTCGTCGCAGATCCAGTCCTTGTGATTTGCGTTGCGCTCCAAAGCGCGCTTTTCGATGGCGGCCAGCGCGTCCTTGTCTTTGGCGCGATTGGCGGCGACGCGTTCCGTCATCAAATCGTAGGGACCCCAGCTCTTGGGATAGACGGCGATCGCGTCTTCGAACGCGTCGTCCATGGAGTCCGTGACCGTAAACGAGCCGCCGGACTCTGCGGCGTGTGCCTTGGCGGAATCCAAACAGCGATCCATCAGTCGGTAACCGCTGGGGTGGGCCAAGTGGATGTCCGCGCCATAGCGCGTCAGCAGGGTGATCAGCCCTTGGGGCACGCTCAGCGGCTTGGCGTAGCTGGGGGAATACGCCCAGCTGACGGCGATCTTCTTGCCGCGGAGGTCCCCCAACTTCTCTCCTAGGAACAGCAGGTCCGCCAGCGCCTGCGTGGGGTGATCCACATCGCACTGCAGGTTCACAACGGGCACTTTGCGCGCGTCGTCCGTGGCCGCTAGGTAGTCGTCGATGCCCTGGCGCATGTCGCGCATGAAGCTGTGTCCCTCGCCCAGGATCAGATCGTGGCGCACGCCCATAGCGTGGGCGTTCATGCCCAGCATCGCGCCCGTCTCGATCGCCGTCTCACCATGGGACACCTGGGTGGAAGAGCCGTCGACGATCACCGGCTGCATGCCCAGCCGTGCCGCCGCGCCGGCCCAGGCGCTCTTGGTGCGCGTTGAGTTGTCGAAGAACACCGCGTAGGCCAACTCGTTCGGGATCAGCGCCGTCGACTTGCCTGCGCGATCAGCGGCCGCGAGCTTCCGCGCGACACCGCACAGGGCTTCGATTTGGGCGCTCGACCAGTCGTCGGTGAGCAGCAGGCACTTGCCGTATAGCGAGGCCAGCACTTTTTCGTCGATTTGTGTCATGTCGGACTATCCCTTTCTGATCCGGGTTCCTGCTCGGCCGTGAAATGCGTCGACCAAGGCCGGCGGGGTGCACACGGTCACTTCTTCGCCGCCGTTGCTCAGAAAGTAGATCGCGGCTTCGACTTTGGGGCCCATGCTGCCGGGCGGGAACTCTCCCAGCTGGGACATGGCCTGCAGCTCGGAGACGGAGGTTTGTACCAATGGCTTGGCGTACTTGGTGCCGAAGTTGCGCTGGATGTGTTGCACGCCCGTCGTGATGAACAGGCGTTTCACACCAAGTTGTGTCGCCAAGAGCGCGCTCGCCAGATCCTTGTCGATCACGGCTTCCAGCCCAGTGATGCTGCCGTCGTCGTTCTTCACCACGGGCACACCGCCGCCGCCGCAGGCAATCACCGTCACGCCGGCGTCCGCCAACAGGCGGATGGTCTCGAGCTGCACAATCTCCAACGGCGTCGGCGATGCGACCACGCGGCGGTGGCCGCGGCCGGCGTCTTCCACCATTTCCCAGCCGCGCTCGCTCTTCATCTGCGCGGCTTCTTCGGCGCTGTAGAACTTGCCTACGGGCTTGGTCGGGTGGGTCAACGCGGGATCCTGTGGGTCGACCAAGACTTCCGTCACGATGGTGGCCACCTGCGCGTCGCAGTCCAGCTTGCGCATCTGCTCGCGCAAGTCTCTCTGGATCATGTAGCCGATGGCGCCCTGGGTATCCGCAACCAACGAATCTAACGGGACTTCGTGCACTTCGTGTCGCGCCAAATGCGAGCGGAGCTGCATGAAGCCAACTTGCGGACCATTGCCATGGGTCAACACCAGCCGCTCGCCTTGACTCAGCAACTGCGCAACCGGGGCGACGGCACGTGCGGTGATCAGAAACTGATTTTCGACCGTCGGTGGTAGCGACGGATCGACGAGGGAGTTGCCTCCCATGGCCACGAGGGAAACAGACATATTCGTTTGCCTCCGACCCGAGCGTTGCCGAGCGTGTGCTGGGTCGCCGCTGTCGGGGGAAACAGCGCTTTTACTCTAGGAACAGCGGGAGCGTAAAGGCGCCGGGAGACTAAAGAGTCGCTTCGGACACGATGCCTGATCAAGCGTTTACGTAGTTGACGCCGCTGTCATCGAGCAACGCTCGGCGTAGCCAGCTCATGATGTAGAAGTAGGTCAAGTCGACCGCGGCCCCAGCCCGCCCTGTCGGTGGCACGTCTGACGCTGGATCGGCGTCAGGGAACCGTAGTTCGAAGTCGTCGCCGGAGTACGTCGCCCCGCCATCGCGCAAAATTAGCGTGACGGCGCGCCCCTGGAAGCGGCCGTACACGGTGTCCGCCCCACCTTTTCGGTCCAAAAAGAACCCGTCGTGAGACGGAAACCGTTGCCACTGCTCGTGGCTGCCAAAGAAGCGCGGCTTGAGCACGTAGGGGCCGCCGTCTTCCGGGCAGAACACGTCGCAGTTGCCGCACTCGTTGCAGAAGTCCGCGAAGTTCGCGATCTGATGCTTCTTCTCGATGCGCATAGGCTCGCCGACTTCGCGTCGAAAGCCGCCGCCGGGCTCCGGGTGCAGTTTGACGACGGGGATCTCCGTCTTTGGCAGGTCAAAAGTGAAGTTCGCGTCGTTGGGGCACACCGGCACACACTTGTCGCAGGTCAGACAGTCGAAGAGCCACAACTTCGTGCCGACCTTCTTTGGCGGTTTCAGATTGTTCGCCGCGGCGTAGCGCGGGTCTTCCAGCAAGCCGTCGACGTAGCTATTCGTGTTCAAGAGCTTCGCAGCGCGCACCCAGTCTGCGTACTTTTCGCTGCTGAGCGCTGCGCGCAGGTCTTTGTTCCCCGGCGCCGCGAGTGCAGCTTGCGCCTTGGCCCGCGTCGGCTCGTCTAGCTCCGGCATGGCGTCGAGGGCGCTCTGGGCGCAGCCATGCCCGAGGATCACGAAGTCGTCGATGTGCGTGGCGCCCACCGCTCCCATGCGTTTCGCGAGGGCTTGGAAATACGCGCGCATGCGTCCATAACCGCCGGGTCGCAACAGATCCGTGCAGACGGTGACCGGGACCAAGCCCAGCGCCACACTTTCGGCGAAGTTCGTCGCGTCGATGCCCGCAGAAAAGCTGATGGGATAGCTGTCCGCGAACCGCGCGCGGAAGCTTTGCACCAACGTCATCGCCAGCACGTGCAGCGGCTTCCCAGACAGGTACATCTGCTTTTCGGTCTCAGGGAAGAAGCTGCGCGGGTTTTCCACGATCAGCGTATTGCTGAACTTTACGCCAAAACCGAGGCCCAGCCCCTGCGCTTGATCGCCCAAGCGCTCTACGAACTCCACGGCTTGGTTCCAGCGCGTGTCGCTTTCGAAAGCCGTGTCCGGGATGCGGTCCGCGTAGCCGAGCTTGGCATTGAAAATGTCCCGAGCCTGTTCGGGACCCAAAAGCGTGGGGTTGAGCTTGACGATGCAGTGCAGCCGATGCGCATCGAGCAGCCAGGCGATGATGCGTTCAATCTCCTCGGGTGGGCAGCCGTGGAAGGTCGACAGCGTCAAGGTATCGGAGAGTTGTGTTCGAAACTCCAGCTCGCGGAACTGCTTGTATTCCTCTGGGATCTCTTTGCGCAACCGCTCCACGACCTCGCTGGCGTTGCGCATGCCGCGCATGAAAGCTTGCACGCGCTCGGTCTGAATGCCCTTCAGATCGTAGCCGACGCTCATGTCGTAGATCACGCGATCGAAGCTCGGGGCCAGCCCAAGCTTGCCGCTGGCCACCAAGATCTCCACCAGCATCGAAGCCTTGACGTACTCCTCTAGGGATTGCTCCAGAGTGAGCTCCTGAGACCACTCCACGTTGTAGCCCACGGTCTGCAGATCGATGCACGGCCGCGGGATCTGTAGCTGATCCAGGATCTGCACGGTCTTCAGCTCGAAGATGCGGCCGCCACCCAGGAACGCGAGCACGATATTCTGCGCCAGCTGAGACTGCGGGCCCGCAGCGGGGCCCAAGGGCGACGCCGCGACCTGCCCGTGGAAGCGCACCGCCAAATCCAGACCAGGCTCGCCCAATACGAAGCTCCGTGCCGGCAAGTCAAAGATCGCCTGCCGCTCATCGAGCTCGCGAAACATGCGAGAAATCAAGCGACCGAAGGGGTAGGGCACCAGCTCTGCCATGGCCGCATTCTAGCAGCGGGTTGCAGCACCTAAGAACGGGTGTTCCGGTTTTCTTTTTTGGGTGTTCACGCCCTTCCGCCCATCGCAACGGCAGCTCTGAGACGCGCAAAGTGTTCGCGCTTCCCTTCGTGGCGCGGTGTCATTATTCCCGGCGTATGCGCCTCCTTGGCTACGACTGTGACGGCTGTCAGAGGCAATTTGCCCCAGAGGCGGCCACGTATCGCTGCCCAAGCTGCGGCGGGAACCTCAGCGTGCAGGCGAATACCGAAGGCGCGCGTCGTGACGCAATCAGCGCGGACCGCGATCCGTCCATGTGGCGCTACGCGCCGCTGATGGCGGTGACACCGCCCGGCGCGGAGACCGGACCGCTGAGCAGCGTTGGCGGTACGCCGCTCTTCGAAGCGCGGCGCATGGCGCAACGCCTCGGCATGGGTAAGCTCTGGATCAAAGACGAAGGGCGCATGCCCACTGGCTCGCTCAAAGATCGCGCAAGCGCCGTCGTGGCTTTGCGCGCCCGCGAGATCGGTGCGCAGCGCGTCATCACGGCGTCCACGGGCAACGCCGGCGTGGCACTAGCAGCGATGGCGGGTGCCGCGGGCGTCGACGCCGTGATCTTGGTGCCGGCCAGCGCGCCGCCCGCAAAGATCGCACAGCTCAAGATCTTCGGCGCCACGCTGGTCTTAGTGCGCGGCAGCTACGACGACGCTTTCGAGCTCGCGGAGGCAGCGGCTCGCGAGTTCGGCTGGTACTGCCGCAACACTGGTTCGAACCCGTTCACGGCCGAAGGCAAGAAGACCGTCAGCTTCGAGATTGCCGAACAACTCGGTTGGCGCGCGCCGGACCGGGTGGTCGTACCCGTGGGCGACGGCAACATCCTGGTCGGCGTGGCGACCGGGTTTCGACAGCTGCACGCCCTTGGTTTCATCGACCGCGTTCCGAAGCTGCTCGGCGTGCAAGCCGAAGGTTCGTCGCCGATCGCGCGGGCGTTTGTTGCCGGAAGCGAGCAGATCGAAAGTGTCCAAACAAGCACTCTGGCCGACAGCATCGCGGCGGGGCGTCCCGCGGATGGCCTGCGCGCGCTGCGCGCCGTGCGCGCGTCCGGCGGCAGCTTTGTGAGCGTCAGCGATCAACAAATACTCGGATCCATTGCGCAATTGGGTAGCGGCGCCGCTGTCTTCGCTGAGCCCGCGGCCGCCGCCGCCCACGCCGGGCTAGTGGCCGCGCTGGCCCAGGCGGTGGTCGCGCGGGACGAAGAAGTCGTTCTCTTGATCACCGGGAACGGGCTGAAAGACATTGCGGCTGCCGAGCGTGCGGCACGCCGGACTGCGCCAGTGATCGATGCGTCCTTGGACGCGCTCCGCTCGGCGCTGACGAAACAACCAGAGAACGGACCCACATGATCGACCTAAGCATCGACCCCGCCATCCTCGAAAAAGCCGTCGGCCTCGCGCGGGAGCGGAACATCATCATTCCGACCCTTGCGCAACAAGCCAACCCCGCGCTGATCCCGGCTGTGATCAAAGACAAGCTCGCAGGCGTCGGCCTGTGGGACGTCAACCCGCTGAACCTGTTTCGCATCACCTGGCACAACCAGCCCGTTCCGAGTGGAGGTGGCTACGGCCCGGTGAACTTCGTGGAGTTCCCGCGGGAGCTGACTGGGGTCGACGCGCGCATCATCGCCCTCGTTGGCAAGTGGTTTCCCACGGGCGCTCACAAAGTGGGTGCCGCCTTTGGCTGTTTGGCGCCGCGCTTGGTGACGGGGCAGTTCGATCCCACTTCGCAAAAGGCCGTGTGGCCCTCCACGGGCAATTACTGCCGCGGCGGGGCCTACGACTCCGCGCTGCTCGGCTGCGAATCCATCGCGATTCTGCCCGAGGGCATGAGCCGCGAGCGGTTTGCGTGGCTCGAAAAGGTCGCCGGCGAGGTGATCAAGACCCCGGGCAGCGAGAGCAACGTCAAAGAGATCTTCGACAAGTGCTGGGAGCTGCGCAAGTCCGGGCAGGCGCTGTCGATCTTCAACCAGTTCGAGGAGTTCGGGAACTACCTGTGGCACCACGAGATCACCGGCCGCGCCATGGCCGAAGTCGTCGAGACGACGTTGGGACCGCGCGGTAGCCTGGCCGGGCTTGTAGTCACGACTGGCTCCGCCGGCACGATCGCCGCGGGCGACTACCTAAAGAAGCATTTCCCGGGCTGTCGCATCGCGGCCAGCGAAGCGGTGCAGTGCCCGACGCTGCTGGCCAACGGATTCGGGGAGCATCGCATCGAAGGCATCGGCGACAAACACGTGCCGTGGATCCACAACGTCAAGAACACAGACGTGGTGGTGGCCGTGGACGACGAAGCCAGCATCGCGGCGATCCGCTTGTTCAACGAGCCTGCCGGGCAGAAGTACCTCGCGGCGGCTGGGGTGTCGGAAGAGCTGATCCAAAACCTGCCGCTGCTCGGGATCTCCGGCGCCGCCAACTTGATCGCGTCGATCAAATTCGCGAAGCACTTCGAACTCGGCGGTGAACACGTCGTGATGACGGTGCTGACGGACTCCATTGAGATGTACGGCAGCCGCCTAGAAGAGCTGCGTGCGGCCCGCGGCGAGTTCTCTGGTGTGGACGCCGCAGTAGCGCATCAGCGATGGCTACTCGGTGCGGGCACGGACATGATGCAAGAGCTGACACACCCAGAGAAAAAGCGCGTGCACAACCTGAAGTACTACACCTGGGTCGAGCAGCAGGGGAAGACCTTCGACGAGATCCAAGCGCAGTGGTACGACGACGCGTATTGGACGTCGATCCCTGAGGCAGCGGAGAAGCTCGACGCGCTGATCACCGAATTCAATCACCGCACGGGGCTCTTGACGGCGTAGTTGGAGCGGGGTGTGCCGAGCAGCCGGGTCACGGCGCGGGGCGAGCGCCCGTGGGCCAGCTTCTCCGGCCAATCCACCTGCTTGACGCGCGGGCGC
This sequence comes from uncultured Myxococcales bacterium, assembly GCA_937872925.1. Taxonomy (GTDB): domain Bacteria; phylum Myxococcota_A; class Polyangia; order Polyangiales; family Polyangiaceae; genus JACKEA01. Next base: position 7,573 of record CALMUT010000189.1, read on the forward strand.
CCTCCGCGATGAGCCGCTAGTACGCCGCTGGCGGCGGCGGCGGGACTTCCTGTGTGCAGCTGGCGAACTCGGCCGAGATGTAGCCGCTGAGCACTGGCGTCGCGATCTGGAACCAGAGCGTGCTGCCGTTGACCGCCTCGCCCTGAACTTGCGCGAGCACCTGGACGATCTCCCCTGCGCTGAGCGCGCCGATGGGCGCCTGCGCCGTGGAGGGAGTTGGTCGCACGTTGAGCGTGGAGCCCGCGCTCACTTCAACCTTCACGCGCGGACAGGGATCGGGCCCGGCGCCGCCGCTACCAGCGGTGCCGCCGCTCGCAGCGCCACCGGTTCCGGCTCCGGAAGCCCCGCCGGGCGCACCACCGGCATCTGCGCCCCCAACGCCACCAGCACCCGTGCCTGCGGCACCCCCTGTTGCCACGCCGCCCGTCGCGCCGCTTCCCCCGCTACTCGCCGGCCTGCCGTCGCCATCGTCCTCGCCGCCGCACGCGCCGATCGCGAGCAGCAGTGATGCAAAGAACGCCCATCGAAAGAAGCGAGTCACGGGCGGACAGCCTAGCAGGGAGTCGCCTGCCCCTCTAGACGGCGGCGCATTTGCGGAAGCGGCGGGTGGCCGACCGCTGCTAACTCAGGTCTGCTTCGCAATAGCGTCGGCATGGCGCAAGAGGGCGTCACGATCGCTGCTCGACTGGCGCAGGTCAGGGGCACACCACATCGACGCGCAGGTTTGCGTACGTGTTCGCCCCGGCCGTGTATTCGTCGATATTGCCCACGTAGGCATACCCGGTCGCATCGACGGCCAGGGAAGCATCGGCCGCATTCGTGTAGTACTGGGCGACGTCCTGGGTCGAAAACGGATTCGAGCCCGCCTTCCGCGCCAGCCACAGATCGCCAGCGCCGCTGGCGTCGTAGAGGATCTGCACTCGACCCAGCCCGTCAATCGCGATGCTCGGTCGAGACTTGGCCAGCTGACTCGCCTTCAGCGACGTGTCTTCCGTCCACGTCGCTGAAGCGGCGGCGCGGTAGCTGTAGTGGATCGAAGAGCCACCGGTAACCACGTGCACGCCGCCGCTCTTGTCCACGGCAATGTCGGGGCGCGTGGCCGCACTGGAAAACGCTTCCACGACGAAGTTCCCTGCAGGAGGCTTCTTTGCGTAGCGGGTGATGGCGTCGTCGCTGAAAATCGCATGCACACTGCCGTCGCTCTGCACGGCGATCTCGATTTGGCGCGCGAGTTTGGTGGTCGCGACGGCGATGGTCACCGGCGCGGACCAAGTGCCTGCGGCGGGCTTCGCGGTGTAGCGAACCTCTGCGTGGCCGGTGCTGAAAAATGTGTCCGCGAGGTGCACCTTGCCCGAAGCGTCCACGCCGATGGAACCGCGGTTGCCCGTTGCCACGGGCTCCACGCTCCAAGTGCCCGACGAGCGCCTTGCGTACTTGATGCTGTTCGCCGAGGCGTTGTAGCTCACATGTACGTCGCTGGACGCTCCCACCGCGAGGGACGTGTTGGTGCCCGCGTTGGTGTCCACGGGCTGAGTCGAAAAACTCGCCGTCGGCAACTTGCTGCCGACAGCGAGGGTTTGGTTGGTGTGATCGCGGTAGCTGACTACGATCTCACCAGCGGAGGTGACCCCCACGGAAGAATAGGCGCCGACGTACTTCGCAAAGCCCGGATGCACATTGAGGCTCACGGACTTGCAGCCGGCGGTGCCTCCCGAGCCCCCGCTGCCGCCTGTGCCTCCGGTCGCGCCCGTGCCTCCCGTGCCTCCGAAGCCTCCCGTTCCGCCGGTTGCGCCTGTGCCTCCGGTGCCGCCGGAGACTCCTCCCGTGCCACCCGCGCCGGCGTCCACTCCCCCGCCACCTGCTGCGCCGGCAGCGGCCCCACTGCCAGCGCCGCCGCCGCTACCACTCGCGCCGCCGGCGCTGCCGCCGCTACCACCGCCGCTGCCGCCGCTACCACCCGCGCTGCCGCCGCTACCACCCGCGCCGCCGCCGCTACC
>CALMUT010000190.1 GCA_937872925.1 uncultured Myxococcales bacterium
AGCTTCACGGCGGTCGGTCGCTTGAGCAACGCATGCTGCGCGCGGTACACGATGCCCATGGCGCCTTCGCCGATCTTGGCGCCAAGCTGATAGTGCCCGAGGCGCTCCGCTGCCTGAACTTGCTGGCGCAGGCCATAGATCGTGCGGGATGCGATGACCGTGGCTGCCACGGACAGGGCGGCCCAGGACGCCCCGATCGTCGCGTAATACGCCGGGCGGTGGCTTTGTTCTGCGGACGCGCTGATGAAGTAGATGCCCGTCACCATGATTGCGCCGCCCAATACTCCAATAAGCAGCGTGCGTTTGCTCGCGCTGGGCACCAGCGTTGCGCGCGCCACCAAGGCCAGCGTGCCGCCCATCAGCACGACCATTTCCGGAGCCCAAGAATCCCGGGCACTGTAACCGAGTAAGGTCAATCCAAAGACGAAGCTCAGAGTCGTGAATGCGTCCAATACGGACAGGGCACGCACGGAAAGCTTCACGCGCCACGCAACGCCAAAGCAGCCAAGCAGCACCACAAACGTGCCCAGGTGCGTGGCGGCCACGGGGTTTGCGAAGTCTGAAAGCGGCTTGCCTATCAGCGTGCGCAGTGAGTTGATGAACAGGTAATGGGCGCCAACGAGCACAAACGCCACCGCCGCGAAGAAACGCACCCGGGCCTGGAGATACACGCGGGAATCCTCGTTGGCGAGAGTCGCGGTATCGCGATCGCCCAACACATCCGCGGGGTAATCCAGGTGCTCCATCGCCTACAGCAATACCAGGGTCGCCAGTCTGAGCGTGATGAAGAAACCGAAGAGGTCCGTGAAGGTGGTCAGAATGGGACTGGCGGCGAGGGCGGGATCGACACCAACGCGCTTCAATACCAGTGGCACGGTGCCGCCGACGGTGACGGCCACCAGACTGTTCACAGCCATGGCGCCGCCAACCACCACACCAATCAAGGGCCATTGGCCGCCGCGCATGAACCATGCAATCAACCCGATCAACGTGCCCAGCACGATGCCGTTGACGACGCCGACGCCGACTTCCTTCTTGAAGGCCTCCATGACGTCCCGGGGCTTGAGCAGTCCCAGGGAGAGTTCTCGAATGGTGACGGCCACGGCCTGGTTGCCAGCACAGCCGCTCATATCCGAAAGCATCGGCAGAAAAATAGCCAGCGCAGTCACTGCGGCGATGGTTGGCTCGTAGAAGGCGACCACGCTGGCGGCAACGAGGTTCAGCAAGATGTTGGGACACAAGAACGCCAGCCGCCGGGCAATGCGGGTGCCCGTGGGCATGCTGCGTAGCTCGTCACCGCCGATGATACCGCCGAAGGCAAGCAGGGCTCGGTCCGCTTCTTCCGCGTGTGCGGCTTCCACTGCGGCACGCCGCACCACACCGATGAGCACGCCGTGCTCATCAACCACCGGCGCTGCGAAAAATCCGTTTTCGTCGAAAAACGCTTCGAGTTTGGGCTGCTTGTCAAAGACGCTGACGTGCGCCGGACGCTCGATCATGATCGACGAGATCGTACGGTCCCCAGGCGTGAGCACGAGATCCCGCAGGCGGATCACCCCGGAGAGCTTTCCAGAATCCGTCGTGACATAGACGTATTGCACGTCATAGCGTGCGTACTCCGCGGCGTTGGCTCGCAAGTCTTCCAGCACCGCGCCGAGGGTCCGCCCTTCGGGATGCGACAAGTACTCCGTGATCATCAGCCCACCGGCGGTGTCAGCGCCGTATTGGACGAGCTTGCGGACTTCTGCGGCTTCGCCCGGATCGAGTTGCGACAAGATGGCCGAGGACCGGTCCGCGCTCAGCTCAGCGATGATGTCCGCGCGGTCATCGGAGTCCATGACTTCGACGATCGCCGCGGCGGCGGCCGGGGGCATCATGCTGATGACGTCGGCTGCCTGTGTGTCGAGCATGTGCTCCATGAGTGACGCAGCAAGGTCTGAGTGATCCGGCGACAGCAGCTCCATCAGATCGCCGCAAATGTCTTGATCGAGATGGCCGAGGAAGTAGCCACGGTCTTCGGGCGGAACCCTTTCGAGCAGGGCTACGGCGGCGTCAGCATCTCGCGCAGCGACGTAGGTTTCGAGCTCTTCGTGTTGTTGCTGGCTTGTGTCTTCTGGCACGAGCGCAACTTGGCTCGGCTGCGCGCCAAAGAGAAGTCCCGCAAGGATCCCCCGCGATCGGAAAGCGCGGGTCGAATGTCCCGGGGCGTGGGTCCCGGGGGCGGGCCCGGTGCGCCAAAGCTCAACCATTTCCGACGCCTGGCGCCGTCTTCGACTGCAAAGTGGCGAAACTCCAAGCAAATGTGGCAGGTTCCAGCGCCCACGGCTGCCACGTGGGGCTTTCAGAAAGACCCGGTCATGACCCGCTACTCCGCTGAAGACATCACGGTTCTCGAGGGCCTGGAGCCCGTTCGCAAACGCCCGGGCATGTACATCGGCGGCGTGGGCGCTGCCGGGTTGCATCACCTGGTCTGGGAAATCGTCGACAACTGCGTCGACGAGGCCATGAACGGCCATGCGACGGAAGTCCACGTAACGCTCCACAAGGACGGTCAGTCCGTGACGGTCAGCGACAACGGCCGCGGCATTCCCGTCGACATGCACAAGAAGCACAAGCGGCCAGCCATCGAGATCATCTTCTCGACGCTGCATGCGGGGGGAAAGTTCGAGCCAGGCAACTACAAGACTGCGGGCGGGCTTCACGGCGTGGGCGCGAGCGTCGTGAACGCGCTGTCGAGTGAGTTGGTCGCCAATGTAAAGCGGGACGGTGCGGAGTATCAGATCCGGTTTTCGGCAGGCAAGACCGTTGGTAAGTTGAAAAAGGTCGGCAAGGCCCGTGGCAGTGGCACGACGGTTTTCTTTCGTCCGGATCCTGAGGTCTTCCCGAAGACCGAGTTTTCCGCTGCCATGATTCGAGAGCGCTTGGAGGTCGCGAGCTTCCTCCACCGGGGACTTAAGGTGATTTTCGTCGACGAAGCCGCCGGCGAAAAGGAGATCTACTGTCACGAAAAGGGCATCGTCGAGTACCTGGACAAGATACTGCTCGAGCGCAAGAGTCGCAGCGTGCACGATGCGACGTTTTCGCTCTTTCGCGAAAACGGCATGCGTGTGGAGGTGGTGTTGCGCTGGACGGAAGCCACGGACGAGCACGTGCGCAGTTTCGTCAACGGCATCCCCACCGGAAGTGGCGGCACCCACGAAAATGGGTTGCGCTCTGGTCTGGTGAAGGCCATGCGCAACTACATAGAGACGCACAACCTCACGCCCCGTGGGGTGAATCTCACCGCCGACGACATCCGCGAAGGACTCGTCGGTGTGCTCAGCATCTTTCTGGGAGAGCCTCAGTTTCAAGGGCAGACCAAGGACCGACTGAACAACCCGGAAGTTCAAGCCGGAGTGGACGGCGCCGTGCGCCCGGTTTTGGAACAGTGGCTGAACGAAAACCGTAGTGTGGCCGAACAGGTTGTGCACCGCATCATTCTCGCTGCGCGGGCTCGCGAGGCCTCCCGCGCGGCCAGTGCCGCGATCACGCGTCGCTCCGCGACGAGCGGCAGGTTGACGCTTCCCGGCAAGCTCAGCGATTGCGTGAACACGGATCGGCGCGACACGGAGCTCTTCATTGTGGAGGGGGACTCTGCAGGAGGTAGCGCCAAGCAGGGCCGAGATCGCACGCGGCAGGCCGTGCTTCCGCTACGCGGCAAAGTGCTCAATACGGAGAGCCTTGGGCTGGCCAAGGTGCTCGAGAACAAGGAGATTTCGGATCTGGTCACGGCGATGGGCTGCGGCGTGGGGCCATCCTTCGACCTGAGCAAGCTGCGCTACGATCGCATCGTGCTGCTTGCCGACGCTGACAGTGACGGTAACCACATCACGACCCTGCTGCTCACCTTCTTCTACCGCCACCTGACGGAGCTGATCCGCCAGGGCAAGCTCTACGTAGCGGTGCCGCCATTGTATCGCATTGATGCCGGCAGCGACACGTTCTGGGCCAAGGACGACGCGGATAAGGAGCGCATCATCTCCAGCAAGATCAAGGGCAACGCGAAGCCGGAGATCACTCGCTTCAAGGGCCTGGGCGAGATGATGCCGAATGTGTTGTGGGAGACGACGCTGAATCCGAAGACCCGCACTCTGGTGCGGGTGAGCATCGAAGACGCGTTGGAAACGGATCGCATTGTGAACGAACTCATGGGCAAGGATCCGTCGGCGCGTTTTCACTTCATCATGGACCGCGCCGAAGAAGCGCAAGCACTCGACGTCTGATCTTTCGCGCCGCAGTTCACGAGGGGGAAGCGTTGGACCGCAGCAGCCGTACAAGGCCGCAGCTTCGGGAAATCCTCGCATAATGTAGTAGTTTTTGCGTCACCCCGTGACGGGCCGTTCACCACCGTGGCGGCCGCTTCGCGGATCGCGCTCGGTTTCTCGCAGGGGGATCGTGGGCATACGGGTTGCACTGGGGGTGTCTCATGAAAACGCCCTTTGTTTCTGCACTTTGCTTAGCTGTTTCACTGTCTGCCTGTCTGGCGCCGCCGCCTTCCGGCGAAGAGCCGGAGAATCTGTCGCCACCCCAGAACGCCCTCGACGACCCGGCTCACCCCGGCATCGAAGCATGTGCCACCGGTGACGTGGAAGCCGAATTGGAGATCGCGCGGGACTTCGAATCCAGCTGTCACGAGATGGTCATCTGCGGTGGCCTGACTTCGGCGTTCGCGGTCACGTTGATCGAGGTGCTGTTCAACTCAGCGAGCGGAGGCAAGACCGACGCGGACGGCTTCAAATACGAAGGCAAGGGTATGTACTCCGCCGGGACGCGCATGCAGCTGCAGTTGCGTCTCGCTGCGGATATGGCGTTTGGCGCTAAGGGCGACGTGATCGACTTCGATCTATTCAACCTTGCGAACTACTTCGGGAACGTTAAGCTCGTTGCTTCCGCGTCCGTCAACACGAGTGGTGAAGCGACGAGTCGCGTTTCCATCGAATACACGGACGCCGGCCCCGGCGCGCAGCTATTGGGTATTCAGGAAAGCGCCGGAAGCTTGGAGCTTTCCCTGGACCAAATCCTTGCGTCCTTGGGTCAGAACGTCAGCATCGAGCAGCGCATCTTCATGCTGGATGAGCGAAGTTCTTCAGTGGTGAATTACGAGTTGCACAGCCCAGAGGCTTCGCTGCAGAGCCTTTTCGAGAAGGGGCCTATGGATATGCAGCTGGTGAGCGTGAGCGGCTCCAGCCCCCGGGGTCAGTCGCTACAGGTTGCGAACTGGGGCATGGAGTACCGCTCGACGAGTCAATCGGGCACCTTGGACGGCAGCGTGGATCTCATCGTAGCGGGGGGCGCCTTTGGCTACAGCGTGCGCTACGTGTACCCGCATCGGAAGACCCCGGATGTCACCCTCGGGTGTTTGTAGCCCAAGGCGTCAGTTGTCGCGTGGCCCGAGAAAGGCGTGCAGCACCTGACGCGCCGCTTGCGCGGGGTTGATCGTGCTCTCGGCAACTCGTCGCTTCATGTCGGCGTGTACCTTGGCGGCTTTAGGATGGGCGTGCAGCGCTCGGGACAGCCCCTCGTCAATCAAGCTCTCCAGCCACTGGTTGTTCTGCTCGCGGCGCCTGCGCTCCAATCGACCCGAGGCGCGCATCTTCGCGTGGTGTTCCGAGAGCGCCGCCCAAGCCTCGTCGATGCCAGCGCCGCTGAGCGCGCTGGTGGTCAACACCCGGGGGCAATCGGCGCCGCGCAGCAGTCGCAAGGCGGCCAGCATCTCTGTGGCGGCTCGCGCTGCCCGGGCAACGTTGTCGCCATCCGCTTTGTTGACGCAGACGACGTCGACTAGCTCCAAGATGCCGCGTTTGATGCCTTGTAGTTCGTCCCCGGCGCCCGCGAGGGTGAGCAAGAGAAAGCTGTCGACCAGGTTGAACACGGCGTGCTCGCTTTGGCCCACCCCCACGGTCTCGATCAGCACGACGTCGAAACCCGCAGCTTCGCAAACAATCAACGCTTCACGCGTTCGGCGTGCCACGCCTCCGAGGGTGCCCGCTGTCGGGCTGGGACGAATGAAACAGTCCTCGTGGCTCGCCAGCCGCGGCATGCGCGTCTTGTCCCCTAGGATGCTCCCCCCGGACAGTCGGCTGGTCGGGTCCACGGCCAGCACGGCAACGCGATGAGCGCGCTCAAGCAGCGAAAGGCCCAACGCCTCAATGAAAGTGCTCTTTCCCGCGCCGGGTACGCCGCTGATACCGATCCGGCGTGCGCCGCCGCAGTGCGGCATCAGTTGGGTGATCAGCTCTTCCGCTAGCGGCCTGTGATCGTCGCGCTGGCTTTCCACGAGGGTGATGGCTCGGGCCAGACTGCGACGTTTGTTCGCCCGCACTCCGGAAATGAGGGCGTCTAGATCCGGAAACTCGTCGATCGCCACCCGGCTTGCCTCAACCCTTCTTGTGCCGCGCCTCCACTAAGGAGAGCACGCGTTCTGCGGCGACGGGCACGGGGGTACCCGGACCAAACACCGCACCGACGCCCATCTTTTCCAGGCTCGGGTAGTCGCTGGGGGGGATCACGCCGCCGACCACGATCGTGATTTCCGTTGCTTCGAGCTTTGCGAGCTCGGCGATGAGTGCCGGCACCAGGGTCGTGTGCCCAGCCGCTTGGGAGGAAACGCCAATGGCATGCACGTCGTTTTCGACAGCTTGTCGCGCCGCCTCTGCAGGCGTCTGGAACAACGGGCCGACGTCGACGTCGTAACCCGCATCGGCGAACGCGGTCGCGATGAGCTTGGCGCCGCGGTCGTGTCCGTCTTGGCCCATTTTTGCCACCATAATGCGGGGCCTCCGCCCGTGTTGCTTTTCGAAGTCCGCCACGCGGGTTCTGAGGGCAAGCCACTTTGGGTCGTCCGCGTAATAGCCTCCGTAGACACCAGAGATGCTCTGGATTTCCGCCTGATGGCGACCGAATGCGCGTTCCATGGCGTCAGAAATCTCTCCAACCGTGGCCCGCGCTCGCGCAGCGTCCACGCAATACTCTAGCAGGTTCCCGCTGCCTGTTTCCGCCGCCTGCTGCAACGCCTGCAGTGTGGCGTCGACTTTGGCTTGGCTACGAGTGCGCTTGATCTCAGCCAGGCGCTCAAGTTGGTTCTTGCGAACCATGCTGTTGTCGACGAACCGCGCGTCGATGGGCGCGTCAGCTTCTGGCGCGTATTTATTCACACCTACAATGACGTCCAAGCCGCGGTCGATGCGGGCCTGTCGGCGTGCGGCCGCCTCCTCGATGCGTAGCTTGGGCATGCCGCTTTCAACGGCCCGGGTCATGCCGCCCACGGATTCGATCTCTTCAATCAGCCCCAACGCTTTCGCAGCCAAAGCGTGCGTCAGACTCTCCATGAAATAGCTGCCGCCGAAGGGGTCGACCACTTTGGTGATGCCCGTCTCGTGCTGCAGAATCAGCTGGGTGTTGCGAGCGATCTTGGCTGCGAAATCGCTTGGTAGAGCAATGGCCTCGTCAAAAGAGTTGGTATGTAGACTCTGGGTTCCGCCCAGGGTTGCGGCCATGGCCTCGACGGTCGTGCGCACGATATTGTTGTGAGGGTCCTGTTCCGTGAGGCTCACGCCGCTGGTTTGGCAGTGGGTCCGCAGCATCATGCTTTCGGGCTTTTTGGGGTCGAAATGCTGCTTCAGCAGGGTGGCCCAGAGCAAGCGGGCGGCGCGTAGTTTGGCGACCTCCATGAAAAAGTTCATCCCGATCGCGAAGAAGAACGAAAGCCTGGGAGCAAAGTCGTCGATCTTCAGGCCCTTGTTCAGCGCAGCTCGCACATACTCCAGGCCGTCCGCGATGGTGAACGCCAACTCCAGATCGCAGGTCGCACCAGCTTCTTGCATGTGATAGCCGCTGATCGAGATGGAGTTGAAGCGTGGCATGTGCTTGGCGCTGTACTCGATGATATCCGCCACGATGCGCATGCTGGGTGTGGGCGGATAGATGTAGGTGTTGCGCACCATGAACTCTTTTAGAATGTCGTTTTGAATCGTGCCGGTGAGCGCCTTTCGCTCCACCCCTTGCTCTTCGGCCGCGACGATGAACATCGCCATGATTGGCAATACAGCGCCGTTCATGGTCATCGAGACGCTCATCTCTCCGAGGGGGATGCCGTCGAAGAGAATGCGCATGTCTTCGACGCTGTCGATCGCGACGCCCGCTTTGCCGACGTCACCCAAAACGCGCGGATGATCACTGTCGTATCCGCGGTGCGTCGCCAGGTCGAAGGCGACAGAAAGCCCGCGTTGGCCCGCGGCGAGGGCTTGCCGATAGAAGGCGTTTGAGTCCTCTGCGGTCGAGAACCCTGCGTACTGTCGGATCGTCCAGGGGCGCCCGGTATACATGGTCGCGCGGGGGCCACGCACGAAGGGAAACGCGCCACTGACGGTGTCGACGAAGTCCAGGTCTTCGACGTCTTTGGCGCTGTAGAGCGCTTTGACGCTGATGCCTTCGGGGGTCTGCCAGGAGAGTTGCTCCGGGTCCTTGCCCTTGGTTTCGCTTTTGGCCAGCGTGGCCCAGGCAGTCAGGTCAGCGGGGGGATGGCTCATCAGGTGCTCCAACGCCCACGCGATAGGGTGGGCGCCCGCCGTTCTAGCAAAACTCAGGCTGGGGAGCGAAGGCGCATTAACTGCGTGCGGCTTCGACAAACGCCCGCGCTCGGGCTCGATCGACCGGAAAACGCACAGCGCCGTTCTGCTTCACGGCCGTGCCGACGATAGCGCCGTCGGCGAGACACAGCAGCGCGGCAGCGCTCTGCCGCGTCATGCCGCTGCCGATCCAGAGTGGTCGGTCTGGCACCGCTGCGCGCACTGCAGAGAGAGCTTGAGGATCGGTGCCGGCGCCGGTTGCATTGCCCGTCACGATCAAAGCGTCCGCCAAGCCGCGGTATGCCGTGTCCGTTGCGGCGCGTGCGAGATCGAAGTCCGCCGGGAAGGTGGCGTGTTTCACGCCAACATCGGCGACGATTCGCACGTCTGCGTTGAGCGCTCGCGCAGGCGCCGGCTCTCGTGGGCTTGGCTTGAGAGCATGCCTTGGGCCGTGTAGGCCACTCCGCTGTGCACGTTGACGCGAATAAAGTCTGCGCCTGTGGCTGCCGCGACGCAGAGGGCGGCGCGGGCATCGTTGCGTAGGACGTTGATTCCGATGACGGCAGCGGTGTGGTGCCGGCGCAGTTCTGCGCCGACACGGGTCATGCTGGCGATGGTTTCAGCGGGTACGTTGTCTGGATAGAACGGCGCGTCCCCGAAGTTCTCGATGACGAAGCCGTCGAAGCCGCTGGCGACCAGCGCCTCGGTGTCCGTCAGGGCCCTTTCGATGACGGCTTCGAGGCAGCTGGCACCCGGGCTACCCGGTAGGGGGAGCAAATGGGCAACGCCGAGGAGCGTCTTGTGTGGATCGCCGACTGCTAGTTTCAACATGACCGGGCTGAGAGTAATGCCCACAAGCCGTCCGAAGCGCCAGGGCCCTGTCACCCTCGCTCGGAAGTCGGGCCGGTCGTAGCGGATAAAGGCTAGTGTGATCGATCATTTGGGTTGGTTCGGTGCCGGGTCAATGA
>CALMUT010000191.1 GCA_937872925.1 uncultured Myxococcales bacterium
GCGGGCAACGACAAGGTCGCGCGCCGCGTCCTCGACCGCTGCGAGCCGAAGCTGCGCAACTGGGTCTGGAATTACCACGACCTCATGGTCGACGCCTTCACGGCCAAGTGGAAGGTACACGCTCGCAAATCCAACGTCATCGCGAGCCCTGACCACAAGACGATCGCGAGCCTCGGCATGGACGGCAAGCTCGTCCTCTTCGATGCTTCGACGCGCCTCCTGCGCGCGGAGACGACCTTGCGCGCGACCGACGCGGATGGACCTGCCTTTTCGCGAGACGGTCGCCTCATCGCCGTGACCGAGGAGGGCAGCCTCACGATCATCGAAGCTAGCACGGGCAGCATCGTGAAGCGCCTGCCCTTGGCCGCGCGCCACTACGCGCCGGCCTTCGTCAGCGCGGACGCCGTGCTCGCGTCCGACGGCAAGGAGTCCATCGATCGCATCGACCTCGCGAGCGGCAGCGTGACGAAGGTCCTCGATCCACGACGCAACGAGGGGGAACGTCTCGTCAAGTTCTTCTTCGACCCCCACGGTCGTGACATCGGCGTGGCGGCCGTCGGGGCTGCGCACCTGCGTCTCTTTCGGGCGGACGGTACTATCCTGCGCGAACTCGATGCAGAACGGCGGGACATCGTGGATGTCGTCTTTGCTGCCACACGGCCCGAACTCTATGTCGCGAGCAGCGACTTCCAGTTGCGCGGTCAGGTGGTCGAGGTCTTCCATTTGGAGCGTGGCGAGCGCATCGCGACCATCCCGCTGACGACCTTCCCGAACAGCCTCGCCCTCTCCCCGGACGAGAGCGCCATCGCGGTCGCGTGTTCGACCCTACGGACGTTCGAACTGCCCTACGAGGGCCGCGGACAACGCTTGCATGGTCATCGGCAGGCCGTCGACGGTTGTGCCTTCGATGCCGCAGGCAGACTTTGGTCGAGCGACATCGGCGGTGGAAACTGCCCCCTCGACCCCCCCGGCGCCCCCATCGATGCGCCGCCCCCCCGCGGGCGCCGGGGCCCGCCTCTCGCCGCAGCCCCCGTCGCGGTCGCGGCGGCCGCAGAGCCTGCAACCCGGGGCGCCCTCGACGCGCAGCTCGAGGACATGATGGGCGACGCTCCACTGTGTGACGGCTGCGGTCACATCACCGTCCGCAACGGCGCTTGTTACAAGTGCCTCAACTGCGGCAACTCGATGGGCTGTAGCTGAGCGGGCGTTGGCGAAGGGCTAGCGCATCGTTTCGAATGAAGCGATGCGCTGCCGAGTTATTGGGTTTGGGTCGAGACCCTGGCGCGGACTTGGGCCCCGCGTCTCGCGCTGGGCCACGCGGACGTCTCCGCCGCCCCAGACGCGCGGAGCAAACCTATCGATCGATAGGTCAGGCCCGGGCCGCGCTTTGGGGGCGCCTGGGGTGGGTGCTCTGCCTGCTCGCGGCCACCACGGCCTGCGAGGAGCAAAAGACGGCGCCTGTGCCAGGCTTTCGGGGCAGCCAGGCGCCGGAAGGGGGCCAGGCGCCGATGGCGTCAGCCAGCGCGGGGCCTCGGGACGCTGCACAGCCCGCGGACACCTCAGACACTTCGGACGCCGGGCCGGCGGAGGACGGTGCAGCCGGCGCTACTGACGGCAGCGCGGGCACTGCCCCCGGGGACCAAAAAGCCGCCCGCGCCCGCACCCTTGCGTGCTGCGCTGCCCTGGAGGCCGAGGCAAAACGAAAGCATCGCAAGGACCAGCGCTTCGAGATCACCGCGAGCATTTGCCGGCAGATCGCCGAGCGGGTCGGCGACGGGCGCTCGAGCGAAAGTGCTGCAAAAACGTTGATCCGCGCGCAAATCCTAGGTCTAAAGGTGCCAGAGGGCTGCTGAGGTGTAAGGTCCGGCGGCTGAAGAACATTTCTACCCACGACGTCAGACGTGAATTAGAAGACGAGCTCAGGACAAGGAATCGAAAATGAAGAACCCCAGCCCATCCTTCCTCCGGTCGTTGCTTGCCCCCCTTGGGCTCGGTCTGCTCGTTCCAGCCGCGGCGCTCCTGTCCCCGGGCTGCAAGAAGGACGAACCGCCGCCACCCCTACCCTCGAGCGAGCCCGTCGCGGCGCCGAGCGCGCCCCTTGAGCTTGCCATCGAGGACGCCGGACTCGACGGCGACGCCGATGCCGAGGCAGGCAAGAAGCCAACGGGCCCATACAAACCCGCCGCCAGTCTCAAGGCCTGCTGCAACGCGCTCTCGCAGAACGCGGCCAGCGCCCCGCCGCCCACCAACATGTACATGATGCAGGCAGCGGCCGCCTGCCACGCCGCAGTCGCCCAGGGTAAAGACAAGGGCAGCGTGATCGGGATCGTGCAGGGTGCCCTCAAGGGTGCCGGCATGCCCGGCGCTTGCCGCTGAGTTCAACGCAAATGGTCGAACCCGCGTAGGCCCTTGGCCCACGCGGGCGCGCCCACCAGGCGTACGCCCCGGCCAGGGGTGACCTGCCCCAGCAACCGCGCGCCGCTCAGGCGCCCCGGCGCGGTGGCGAGCAAGGCATAGTCTTCGCCCCCCGCGAGCGCCCACTTCAGGGGATGCACGCCAAAAGCCGCCGCCACAGCCCTCAGCTCCGCCGTGGGCAAGCGCTCCAAGAGCGTCCAATCGAAACAAAGGCGCACCCCGCTGGCGCGGGCGATCTGATCAGCGTCCTGCACCAAACCGTCCGAAACGTCGATCAGCGCGCTGACTCGCTTGGCAGCGCGGCGGCCCTCCGCCAGCAAGGCCCGCGGACGACGGAATGCCCCCAGCGCCGCGGCGCGCGCACTGCGATTCATGCGCGGCGCCCGGTCGGCCCGCAGCAACTCGAGCCCAGCGCGGGCGAGTCCCACCGGGCCGATCAGCCAAATGCCGTGCCCCGGCCGAGCGCCGCTGCGTAGCGTCGGCAGCGCCGCCGACCCGATCACCGTCGTCGTGACCGAGAGCTCCAACCCCCGGGACAGATTGCCGCCCACGACCGCGCATTCGTGCTGCGTGGCGCTGAGCTTCTGACCGGCGGCCAGCTGCGCCAGCTCGCGACGCGAAAAGCCTTTGGGCACGACCAGCGCGGACAGACTGCAAATCGGCGCCGCCGCCATGGCTGCGAGATCGCTGACCGCGGCCGCGTGGCTACGGAATCCGATGTCTTTCAGGGACACATGATCGCGATCGAAGTGCACGCCTTGCACGCTAGCGTCCACGGACACCACCAAAGGCCGCGGCACCTTGCGCAACACGACGGCGTCGTCACCGTTGTCGACCAAGGTCCGCGCGCTGCTTCCGAAAACACGCTGCAAGAGCGCTACTGCGTCTTGCTCGTCCATGGGGTTGCCGTTCGCGATCACACGATGGTGGTGCGGCGGCACGGCAGTCGCACCACGAAGACGGCTCCGTGGGGCTCGTTGCCTTCGATGTGAACCGTGCCGTCGTGGGAGTCCACCAGCCGACGCACGATGGACAGGCCCAGGCCGGTGCCGCCGTGCTCTCGAGTAGAGCTGGAGTCAACTTGGTAAAACGCGTCGAATACCCGGGCGCGCTCGTTCTCAGGAATGCCGACGCCGGTATCGGAAACGCGCACTTCGATGGCCGCGCGGCGCGTCGAAAACAGAACCAGTCCGCCTTCTTCGGCGTCGGCTTGGCGTTCCAAGAGCGACGGCTCCACGGACAGCGTCACTGTGCCGTTCTCCGGCGTGAACTTGATGGCGTTTTCCGTGAGGTTCAGAAACACCTGCCGCAGGCGTTCGGCATCGGCCCAGACCGTGGGCAGCACGCCTTGGGCTTCCACCTGGATCTTCACCTTCTTCTTGCGCGCCGTGGGCGCCAAGGTGGCCGCCACGTCCTGGATCACCGGCGTCAGATCCAGATCGCTCTTGCGCAAGCTCATGGTGCCACTCTCCAGCTTGGAGAGATCCAAGAGCCCCTTGATCAGCTCGAGCAACTGCTCGCCCTTTTCGTGGATGGTGCTGACGAACTCCGTTTGCTCCGGCGACAAGGGGCCTGCAATGCCTTCAGAAAGCATCTCGCTATAGCCAATGATGGACGTGAGCGGCGTGCGCAGCTCATGGGAGACCGTCGCCAAGAAGTTGCTCTTCAGCCGATCGAGCTCCTTGAGCCGATCGTAGGCCCCTTGCAACTTGGCGTTCTTGTCCTGCAGCTCGCGAAAGCTCTCCCGCACGCTCGCCAGATGCATGCTGCTGGTGAGCAGGGCTTTGTGTCCCGAAAACAAAATCAAGTCGAGGGACTTGCGCAGGTGCCGTGCGATCTGCAGCACCGTTTCGGAGCGCGCGCGGGGCATCTCGAGCAGTAGTTCCCGTGCGCGTTCCGCTTCAATGGCATCGTCGAGCAAGAGCATCTCGGGCCGGGGCTCGAGGGCGTCCGGCGGCATGAAGGGCCCAATGATGATGCGGCCGAGGGGGCGCTCGTCGTAGCGAATGGCGACCACTTGATACAGCGCGCCCGTCACGCAGGGTTGGATGACTTCCCCGTCGTTACCGGGGTCAACCCGCTTGACGTCGTCCACGACCTTTTGCAGTGCTCGCCGGCCACCCTTGGTGGTGTTCAGGTAGGCATATAGGGGCGGCTGCTCGCTGGCGTCTGCCAGGATTTGGCCGGATTCGCTGAACACGCGAATGGGCACCCGGAATAGTTCGAAGAAGGACACCGTCAGCTCGCCAAGGGCAGAGCGATCCACGAGTTCTTCGATGCTCGCGCCCTTGCCTACGGTGAGTTCGTCGAAACCGAGACCAGTTTCCGCTGCGGACGTCATCAGCCGGCGGCCTCCGGCGTCAGCACGTCCAGCGCGCCGCCGACACACTGCCCCAAGATTTCTTGTACCGGGCGATCATCCCCCAATTGCGTGGCCACGCGCTTGATGAATGCGTCGGAGTCGAATCCGAATTTCTTGTTCAGATCGTGCTCTGCGTTCAATGCGCTCCAGGTCAGATGCAACATGCCCACAAAGCTCTCCACGACGCCGTCACCGCGGGTCGCCACGGCCAGGTACACCGGCTCCCGGCCCTGAGCCGCGAGCTCGGCGATCTCGGCGTCGCTGCGCACATCCAAAAGGTCGCGCTTGTTGAACTGAATGATCAAGGGCATCTGCTTCAGATTCAGCCCATTGGCCTTCAGGTTCTCTTTCAGGTCCATGAACGAATCTGCGTTATTCTGCGTCTCGGCGATCTGCGAATCCGCAATGAAGGCCACGCCGTCGGCGCCCTGCACCACGAGCCGTCGGGTGGAAGCGTGAATCACCTGCCCGGGCACCGTGAACACCTTCAGACGCACCGAAAGCCCACTTCGGTCCTTGAAGGTCAGGGGCAGCAAATCAAAAAACAGCGTGCGGTCATCCCTGGTTTCCAGGGTCATTAGCCGGCCGGCCGCCGAGGGATCTGCCGCCTTATGCAGCGACTGAAGGTTCGTCGTCTTTCCGCTGAGCGCCGGACCGTAGTAGACGAGTTTTATCGTGAGCTCGCGGGCGCTGAAATCAAGCTGCACAGCATGTCCTTTCCCGGGGGCGGGAGCACGGGCCTTGGCGGACCACCGCCGGAAGTCTTCGCAGCGTAACTCAATTGCCGCCGAGAGATCACTCCTCTTGTCTTCTGGGGACTTGTCTTTTTGGCCGAGTCGGAGCGTTTGGGCGTGACCCCCACCTTTTACGTGATCGTCGTGGGTGGCGCGGCGGCGCAGATTTCGGCGGAGCCCCATTTGGAGTCCTGGGCCGCGGCGCGCCAAGCGCGCTTGGAATACCCAACGCAGGTGCAGCGCCCAGCGGCCGGGAGCTCCGACAGCGTCGGCACGCGAGCAGAGACGCTTCTCGAACAGGCGCGGGTCGCCCTGGGCACCCTCGATGACGCGGCAGTGACGGAAAAGCTCGAAGCGGTGGACCGCTTGCTGCGAGACACCCCGGCGCTGCCCCAGGCCGCGTGGCTGATGGCCGAACGCTACGCCCTGGCGTATGCGCTGCTCAGCCGCAGCGCCAGCACCGACGCCCCGGCGAGCACCGACGCCGCGGCCCAGAAAAGGGGCGCGCCCCGGGGGGGTGCGGGGGGGCTGGGCCCCCCCGGTGTGGGGGAAGGCCCCCCGGGGGCCCCCCCGCCCCGCCAGTGACGTGCAGGTGGTGCTGCGGGGCCACCGTGAAACGGACCAGGTTTTCTGGAACGGCGTCGAACGCAAGCCGCCGCTGCGCGTGCCGAGTGGCGAGCACCACGTGCGCATTCTGCGCGAAGGGCGTATCGCGTTTGCCGGCTGGGTCACCCTCAGCGAAAAAGAGCGCAGCCTGGCCATCCCAGCTTCCACGCCATGCAGCAGTGCGGATCTAGCGGGAGCCCAGATCAGCGCGGGCAAGGCGCTGCCTGCCGCAGGCACCAGCTGCCCCCGCTACGTCGTGGTGCAGTCCACGGCGATTGGCATTGACGTGGCGACCTGTTTCGGCGCGTCTTGCGGACCGCTGTTGCCCTGGCGCGGGGGCGCCGGCTTCGTCTTCGACGGCCCACCGCAACCGAAACAGGCGGCCCCCTTTCC
>CALMUT010000192.1 GCA_937872925.1 uncultured Myxococcales bacterium
AAGCGCTTTTATTTCCGCACGGTAACTTTCCGCTCAGGCCGCGTTGAACCATGAGCGTATACTTATCGATTTTCTCGCCATGTTTCCCCCCGGTTGGCCATCCGGGTTGGCCGTCCAAGTTGCCCGTTTCGGGTTTGGCCGTCCCGGTTGGCGGTCGGCGGGAAGCCGAAAAACACTTCGTATACATATCGATTTTTGTCGCCGCGCACCCCCCCGGGTTGCCCGTCCGGGTTTGGCCGTCCAAGTTGCCCGTTTCGGGGTTGGCCGTCCCGGTTGGCGGTCGGCCGGAAGGCGAAAAATACTTCGTATACTTATCGATTCCGTCGCCGCGTTTCCCCCCGGTTGGCCATCCGGGTTGGCCGTCCAAGTTTCCCGCTGGGTTTCCCGTCCGGGCCCCCGCGTTTCCCTTCCGGGTTTCCCGTCCGGGTTGAGGGCGGGCTTTCCGTCAGTCCGCGCAGCAGCGAAAGCCCGTCGAATAGTCGAAGTGCTTCACGTCGTGGGCTTTCGTGACGTAGTCGCAGCCCGGCCCGTTGACCACGGTGTCGACGTAGAAGCCGCCACGAAAAGTGCCCGCGGGATCCGCCGTCCACTCGTGGAGATTGCCCATCATGTCCACGGCGCCCTCGGCGCTAGTGCAGCCGGAGTACGCACCGCAGGCGGCCAAGCTGCTGTCTAGCTGGTTCAGGCAGGGATGATCGAGCTCGTTCCAGATCCAGTTGTCGCTGGTCATGAAGTACTCCACGGCGGGGTGCCCGGCGCGGTGGTCGTGGCACACGCCACTCTGCAGAGTGTTGCCGTAGGGATACGTGGTTGCACTCGGCCCCCCACATGCTCGCAGCCATTCCGCGTCGCTACACAGTCGTTTCCCCGCGTTGGTGCAGGCAGCCGCGGCCTGCAACTGGCTGATGTAGCCCTGTGGAATGGCGCCCGCGGCGCTGCGCGCCATGACGGCCGCGCTGCCCGGGTTGAAGTACGGCGACACTGGCGCGCCGTCGGGATAGGTGACCAAGTGCGCTTCGTAGCGGTCGATACAGAACGTACTGATGCGCAGCATGCCGCTCGGGCAACCGCCGCTGCCGGGCGCTTCCACCAGGCCGGCGTTTGGCTCTGGCTGCGCGTTGGGATCACAGCTGGCGCCGCTGGGGGTGGGGGCGCAACACTGGATGTTCGTCGGGCCGTCGCAGAAACCCGGAACCGGCGCGTAGCCTGGTGCGGTGCAGTCGGCGACATCGAGGCAGCTGCCACTTTCACCGTGGGCGCTACAACTCGGCGCGGCGGCGGCGTCCGCGTCGGCGCTCGAGTCGGGGAAGCCCGAGGCGTCCGCAACGGCACTGCCACCGCTGCCGCTCGCACCGGCGTCAAAGTCGGCGCTAGCGTGCGGATCTGCGCCCGAGCACGCCGCGACGAATGCGATCGCGGCAACGGAGACGCAGAGCCGAGGCATGCACGGAGTATTTCCCACCGCACGCGCGCGGGTGCAAGGCAATGCGGGTGGCGGAGCGTTCCTTGCGAGCGCAAGGCAATGCGAGTGCGGAGCGTTCCCTGCGAGGACTCAGCTGACGGTCATGAGTCTTCCCTTCGCTCGGAATCCGGGCAGGGGCACCCGATCTTGTTACTTGGTCGGACTCTTGCGCTTGGGTTTCGGCTTCGGTTTGGGCTTGCCCTTGGGCTTGCTCTTTCCGCCGCGCAGCTCGCTCTTCAGGGCTTCGAGCTCCTTGCGTAGCGCTTCCACGTCGCTATCCCGACGCTCGCCGCCTCGATCGCGATCGCGGTCGTGATCATGCTCGTGCTCGTGATCATGCGCATGCGCGTGCGCGTGCTCTTGGGCCCGCGGTGGTGGCGCTTGTTGCGCGGCCCAGGGGTTCAAGCCGCCCAGCATGCGCGCCAAGGTCTCGCCCGCAGAAAACGGCACCGACGCCAGCGGAAAGTACGGCCGGATCGCCTGGGCGCCCTGCTTGGCCTGCAGATACATGTCCAGGGTGATGGCCACGTACTGTCCGAAGAACTCCGCGAGCGCGTCGTCCTTCATGCGGATCAAGCGCATCAATACTGGCACCGGCAACAGCTTGGCGGCGCTGGTCTCCAGGATGACCTGCGTGAGGGTGGCCTGGGTCAGGTCGTCGTCGCTCTTGGCGTCCACCACCCGCACGTCCGTGCCAGTCCGGATCTTGTCCGTGAGCTCGTCCAAGGTGATGTACCGGCTCTCGTCTGTGTCGTAGAGACGCCGATTGCTGTACTTCTTGATCACGACCGCCACAGCGCAGGTTTACTGCGTCGCAGCAAAGTGGCGCAACAGAAAACCTGAAGAAGCACGAAAACGTGCAATGTCCATTGTGCAGTGCAAAAACTTCCTTGACCGATGGGCCCCTCGGGGATATCCATGGCCAGTGACAATGCTGCGGCGCAACATTCTGGGTTTTTTGGGTTTGTGCGCGGCTTTGTCCGTCATCGGTTGCTCTGCGTCCGATGGCGCCAATGAATGCAACACCGGGGCGGACTGCACCAGTGGCGCCTGCAACGCCGGGCGCTGCGTATCGCCGGGCGTCGGTGGCGGCGCGGGTCAAGGGGGCGCAGGGGGCGTCGGGAGCCAAGGCGGCGCAGCTGGCAGCGCGGGTGCCACCGGTGGCAGCGCCGGGACGGGCTCCGGCGGCAGCGGCGGCAGTGCGACGTGCTTGCCGAACAACGACGGCAGCATCGAGCGAGCCGAAGTGCCGATTGCCGCAGGGCTCAATGCGAAGTTTCTCGTCGGCCTCGACGCGAAGGTTGGCACCGCGGGCGCCAAGCAGAGTGACGGCAGCCGGATCTGGAACCTCAAGGCCGGGCTCAACGGGGATCACCTCGTGGTGGTGGAAACCCAGGCGCCGGACAAGTTCTGGTTCGCCGGCAAGTACCCGGGGGCCACCTATGTCACGCGTCTTTCGGACAGCTCCGAGCTGCTCGGCATCTTCCAGCTGGACGCCACCAAGCTCTCGCTGATCGGCGTCGCTTCGCCCACCGACGGCGTGACGCGCACGGAGCTCAAATACGATCCCCCCGTCACCACGCTTTCGTTCCCGCTGACGGCCAACAAGCAGTGGACCACCACCAGCACAGTGACCGGCGTGGCCCAAGGCGTAACGGTTTTCTACACCGAAAAGTACGACTTCAGCATCGATGCCCACGGCGTGGCCCAGACGCCCTTCGCGGACTTCGCGGTGCTGCGCGCCGCGAGCACCCTGACCCGCACCGTGGGGCTGCTCACCACCACCATTCGCAGCTTTGCTTTCGTCACCGAGTGTTTCGGCACCATTGCGACGGTGACCTCCAACGACAACGAGCCGGCGGTCGAGTTCTCTCAAGCCAAAGAGATCCGCCGGCTGTCTCCCTGAGGGTTTGGCTCGTGGCGCGCCGAGAGGTTTCGAGATCTGCGCTGGTGCGAAGCAGCATGCCGCAGCCACGGCCGGCGCGCGGCCTGCGTGCGCAGCGCGACCCTGGAGCAGCGCGCGCGTTCGTCATTGCGTTCGTGGCGCTGTTGTTGCTGAGCGGCTGTTCGCCGGCGTTCCACCGCGGCGCGCTGCCCGGCGAGCCGAAAGATGCGCGCTACGCGCAGGTTGGCGATACCCGCGTGCGCTACGTGGATGAGGGTCAAGGCCCGGCGGTGGTGCTGCTGCATGGCTTTGCGTCCTCCCTCGACAACTGGAAGCGCGTGCGGCCGGCCTTGCGCCAACGCCACCGGGTGATCGCGCTGGATCTGAAGGGCTTCGGCTGGAGTGATCGGCCTCCGGGCGATTACTCGCCGCGCGCACAAGCACATTTGGTGCGCGCGTTGCTCGATCAGCGCGGTGTGGACGACGTGGCGGTCGTTGGGCACTCCTGGGGCGGCTCCGTCGCCATGCAGCTAGCGCTGAACGACGCGAAGCGCGTGCGCCGCGTCGCGCTGTACGACGCCTGGGTGTTCGAAGAGCAGCTACCGACGGCCTTTCACATGGCGCGCGCCCCCGGCCTGGGCGAGCTGATCTTCGGCGCCTTCTACGACGAGCGCATCGACGAGAAGATGGCGTCCGCGTTCTTCGACCGCCGTTACGTCACCGAAGCCTTCGTGGAAGAAGTGGAGCGCGGTCTAGAGCGCCCCGGCAGCACCGCCGCCGCCCTGGCCGCCGCGCGCAGCCAACACTTCGACCAAGTGCAGCAGCGCTATTCGAAAATGGACAAACCCACGCTGCTCATGTGGGGCCGCGAAGACCGCATCACGCCGCTGCACTACGGCGAGCGCCTCGCGCGGACGCTGCCTGGCGCCCGGCTCGTGGTCTACCCGCGCTGCGGGCACTTCCCGATGATCGAAGCCGCCGCGGAATCGACGCGCGAGCTGAGCGCTTTCCTCAGTGAGGATCTTGCGGGCGCGGGCACGCGTGCCGGTCGTGAAAGCGCGAATTCGAGTACGAGTACGAGGTCGAGCTCCAGAGAAGCACCGGGCTCGAGTGCGAGTACGAGTACGGGTACGAGTTCCAGGGAAGCACCGGGCTCGAGTACGAAAGGAGCGCAGGGGACCGAGACGAAATCGCCGGTGCCGGCGGGGAAGTCGGCGCCGCCGCGGGCGACGGACCCGGCTGGAGTCGATGACGCACCCAGTGCACCACCCAACAAACTCTCCCCCAACCCCTTCGACGACGGAGGCGGCAAATGAACGCGCTGCGAACTCTCGGCGTTCGCCGCGCCGCTGCTACGGCTAAGACCGCGGCGCCTTTCGCGCTGATCATCGCGTCCTTCAGCACGACGGCGCGCGCGACCAGCTTCGCCGACTACGGCAAGGACCTGGGCGTCGCGCCCACGGAGACCGTGCTCATTGACGGCTCCTTCCGCACGCGGGCCGCGCTGCTGTACAACCTGGATCTCGATCGCGGACCGACGCCCTCGGGGCAGCTGCTGTACCCGGTGCCCATCGATGATCCGAAGGGCCAAACCCTGACCCATGCGGACATGCGGCTGCGTACGGATCTGGCGTTCCTCGCACCCGGGGGTGGCGTCGCGGTGAAGGCGCGCATCGATATCTTCGACAACGTGGCGCTTGGCAGCCGCCCGGATGGCATTCCGTCGGCGACGGGCACGCAGCGTTCGCCCGACGACCCGATCCGGATCAAGCGCGTCTGGGGCGAAGCGTTGACGCCCTTCGGTGTGCTGGCCGTCGGGCGCATGGGCAGTCACTGGGGGCTTGGCATGCTGAGCAATTCCGGCGACTGCGCGGATTGCGACTCCGGGGACTCCGCGGACCGCGTGGCCTTCGTCACGCCTCTGGCGCACCACTTGTGGGCCGCGGCGTACGACTTTTCAGCCACGGGGCCTTTCGTGCCGGATCGCAGCGAGAGCCGCGTGATCGACATTGCCCCGGAGACGAACGTGCACACGCTGACCTTCGCGTTCATGCGCCATCGCAGTGATTGGGCGCAGAAGCGACGCAGCGACGCGGGCAAATACACCTTCGATTACGGCGCGTATGTGTCGCGGCGTTGGCAGAAAGACGACGTGCCGGCGGGCTATCTGCCAACTGCGACTCCGGTGGCCATCGACGAAAACCAGGTAGTGTCTCGAGGTTACACGGCGACGGCGGCGGACATTTGGCTGCGCTTCGTCGGCAAAGGCGTGCGGGTGGAGTTCGAGGGCGCGTACTTGAATGCCAAAGTGGACCAGCCGTCGCTGATCCCGGGCGTGGTGGTGCGGGAGGCGGCGACATCGGATCAATTCGGCGCGGCGCTGCAGTCCGAGTTTGGGGACGAAGCGGCGGCCCTCGCGGGTGGGCTCGACGCGGGTTACGCCAGCGGTGATGCGGCGCCGGGCTTCGGTGCGTTTCCGAAAGTGGGCGCGCCGGTGCCTGTGGCGGGAGATCTCGACGGCGCCCAAGCGCGGCCGCCCTTCGACAACACCGTGAACAACTTCCGCTTCCACCCGGACTACCGCGTGGACCGGATCCTGTTTCGCGAGATCATCGGCACCGTGACTGACGCCGTGTATCTGCGGCCCCACGGACGCTGGACCTTGCTCAATATGCCCACGGGCGAGCTTTCCCTGGAAGTCGCCGTGATCGCGTCTTGGGCGGTGGACGCCACCTCGACGCCGGGCGGCAAAGCGGCGCTGGGCGTGGAGACCAACGAGACCATTGCCTATAGAAGCCACGACGGCTTCGAGTTCGCCCTCGAACAAGCCACGCTGTTCCCCATGGCGGGGTTTGGCAAACCGGCGCTTGGGGTGAAGAGCGAAAATGCACAACTGTGGAGGGCCCGTGCCGCGTTCTACTTCTAGTCACAAATTCGTCCTGCTGGCCTGCACCCTGTACGCCGCAGGCTGCGGCGACAACGCCACGCAGCCGCCGGATCGCACGCCCTACACCGGCGCGCAGCCCGCACCGCTCGAATGCGTGCCCAACCTCGACGGCAAGATCGACGCAAGCGAAGTGCGCCCTGCCATCGGCACGCCGGTGTCGTATTTGCTCTCCCCCCCCGGTGTGGATCGCAACGCCGACGTCGTTGGCGGCACAGGGCCCGAGGGCACGGTGTGGGACTTTTCGACGGACTTCGCCGACGATCAAGAAGCGCGCATCACGCCACAGAGTGTCGCGGGCAAGTGGTACGAAGCGAGCTTTCCGCCGGACGCCTTCGTGACGCCCTTCGACGGCGGCGGCACCACGGAGAACATCGGCCTGCATACGGACGGTGCGCTCTTGCTCTTGGGGCTCGCCTCTCGAGAGGAAAACCCTGCCGACGGCAAGACGCTCATCGTGTACGAGCCGCCGGTGGAGGTGCTGCGCTTCCCGCTACAGCCCGGCGTGCAATTCGTTTCCGTGGGCACGGTGAAGAACGGAATGATCCGTGGCCTGCCCTACGCCGGTAAGGACACCTACGACGTGAAGGTGGACGCCACGGGCGGCGTGGTGCTGCCGGCATTGATCTTCAAACAGGCCCACCGCGTGCGCACACACGTGACCGTGGAGCCGGCGGTCGGTGCAGCCACCTCGCAGCGGCAGGTTTCGTTTTTCTTCGAGTGCTTCGCTGAGGTGGTGCGCGTGACCAGCAAAGCGGGCGAAACGAACGAAGATTTCAGCGTGGCCGCGGAAGTGCGCCGCATCGGCTTCTAAACGCATCATCGGTTTGAAAAGAAGGAGACAACGCAGATGAACCCTTGGGAACTGTACAAGAAGTATTTCAACGTCTGGGAAAGCGCGACCGCGCAGTACATGGAGCATTGGCTGAAGAGCCCGCTGATCCTGGAGCCCGCTGGCGCCATGCTTTCGGCGAGCATGAAGTTCAAGGCCGAAGCCGACAAGAAGGCCGCTTCGTTCTGGGGCAACATCGGTCTGCCCACCAAGCAGGACCAAGAGCGTGCGCTGCACAAGCTCAACCAACTAGAGAGCAAGCTGCTCGACTTGGAAGAAAAGCTCGCCGAGTACGAAGCGAAGTGAGGATTGCGCCCGCTCTTTCCGAGTACGGAGGAAGCGAGGAGCGCGTCCGCCGTTTCTGAGTGCGAACGAAGTGAGGAGCGCGGATCCGGTTGCGCCGACCGCCAAGTGAAGTGAGAAGAGAGCCGTGCTGGAACTATCCAAATACGAAGAACTGAAGATCGCGCCGCGAGCGGTCTTCGACGCCCTGGAAGAGCGGCGCTCGCGCCCGCGCTTCATGTTGCCGGCGGAAAACGGCGACTGGCGCGCAGTGACCTGGGGTGCGTTCGCCGATGGCATCGAGCGCGCAGCGAGCCACTTGTTGGGCCTCGGTTTCGAGCTGGGACAGCGCGCGGCGGTGTTTGCCCCGAACCGCGTGGAGTGGATGATGGCGGCGCTGGGGATCCAAGCCGCCGGCGGCGTGCTGGTGCCGATCTACCCCGCGAGCACCGCGGACCAAGCCGCCTACGTGATCGAACACAGCGACGCCCGCGTGGTGTACGTCGACACGGCGCCGCTTTTGGCGCATTTGATGAAGCGCTGGGATGCGCTGGGGCAGGTAGAGCGGGTCGTCGTGCTCGATGATGGCATCGAGCCCATGACGGTGCTGCGCGGACTACGCGAACAAGGCGCCGACAAACTGCCCAGCGCCGACGACATCGAGCGCAAGGTCGTCAGCTGGTCGCGGGTGCAGAGCGCCGGTGCCGCGCGACTTGAGGAAGACCCGGGCAGCGTGCGCGCGCGCATGGACGCCGTGGACCTCGATCAGCCCGGCATGATGCTCTACACCAGCGGGACCACGGGCAACCCGAAAGGTGTGCCACTGACGCACAGAAACGTCGCGGTCAGCGGCCGCGATTGGCTGCAATGCAACGCGCCGGTCTTGGACGAAGACTTCGTGGATCTGCTGTGGCTGCCCATGAGTCACATCTTCGGCTTCGGCGAAGCGTGCCTGGGCAACACCTTGGGGTTCACCAGCTACATGATATCGCCCGCGGAAGTGCTCACGAAGCTGCCAGAAGTGAAACCGAATGTGCTGATGAGCGTGCCGGCGTACTGGGAGAAGCTGGCCATCGCGGCGGGCGCCGCGCCCGAAGGCGACGCGCGGCGCAAGAAGCTGGCGGAGTTGACGGGTGGCCGCTTGCGCTTCTGCCTGAGCGGCGGCGCGGGGCTGAAGCGAGAGGTCAAAGAGCTGTTCTACGCTTGCGGCCTGCTGATCATCGAAGGCTACGGCTTGACGGAGTGTTCCCCGACCTTGACGCTGAATCGCCCTGGCGCATTTCGATTTGATTCGGTGGGGCAGCCGTTTCCCAGCGTTGAGCTCAAGCTGGCGGAAGACGGCGAGATCTTGGCCAAAGGTCCTGTCGTCTTCTCCGGCTACCACAAGGACGAAGCCGCCACGCGGGAAGCGTTCGACGCGGACGGATGGTTCAAGACCGGCGACGTGGGGCGCTTCACCGAGGACGGCTTCTTGCAGATCATCGATCGCAAGAAGGAGATCTTGGTCACTGCCGGCGGCAAGAACGTGCCACCCGCCAACATCGAAATGCGATTTGCCGACGAGCCCCTGGTTGCGCACGCGGTGGTGTACGGCGATGGCAAGAAGTACCTGGTTGCCGGTCTGTGGCTCGACGCCGAAGCGCTCGATCGCGAGCTGGGCGAGCGCGCTGCCACCGGTGCGGCGCGCGCCGAGCAGATCGCTGCGTTGGTTGCCGAAGCCGTGGAGCGCGTCAACGCGGGCCTCGCCAAGTTCGAGCAGATCAAGAGCTACCGCGTGATGCCCGAGCCGCTCACGGTGTCCGGCGGCCTGCTGACGTCGACCTTGAAGGTGCGCCGCAAGAAGGTGTACGAGCGCTTCATCGCGGAATTCGAGGGAATGTACGGCTCGTGAATCGACTCTTCAACTTGATGCGCCGCGCTAGCGCGCCAGCGCCGCAAGTCGGGCAGACGCCCGCGGACGTGGTGCATCGCGAGAACAAATGGCGATTGCTCCGTTATCGACCGCGCGCGGAGGGCATCGCCCACGCGACGCCGGTTTTGATGGTGCCGTCGCTCATCAATCGCCACTACGTGCTGGACCTCATGCCCGGTAAGAGCTTCGCCGAGTGGATGGTGGAGCAGGGCTTCGATACGTACATCATCGATTGGGGCACACCCACGGACGAAGACCGCTACCTGAGCTTCGACGAGATCTGCGATCGCTACCTGGCGCGCGCATTGCGCGTTTCAACTCGCTTCGCCAAGACGGAGCAGGCGCACGTGCTTGGCTACTGCCTGGGCGGCACCCTGGCGGCGATCCACGCCGCCGTGCGTCCCGAGCGCATCGCGACGCTCACGGCGCTGGCCGCGCCCATTCGCTTCGAAGACGACGGGTTACTCAGCGCCTGGACGCGGGCGCGGGGTTTCGACGTCGAGGCCGTGGTTGGCGGGTTCGGCAACGTGCCCTGGCAGCTGATGCAAGGCGCGTTTCACTTGCTGCGGCCGACCATGACACTTTCGAAAGCCGTGAGCGTGATCGATCGCGCTTGGGACGATGCGTTCTTGGACGGCTTCTTTGCCATCGAAACCTGGGGCAACGACAACGTGTCGTTCCCCGGTGAGTGCTACAAGAAGTACATCGTCGAGCTGTGGCAAGAGGACGCGCTGATCAAAGACGCGCTGACGCTTTCCGGCAAACCCGTGCGCCTGAAGAACATCGACTGCCCAGTCTTCGCCATCACCTTCGAACACGACAACATCGTGCCCCACGAAAGCGCACGGGTGCTGCTCGATCGCGTGCGGAGCCGGGACAAGACGCACCTGCACTTGGCAGGCGGCCATGTGGGCGCGGTGGTCAGCAAGAAGGCAAAGACGACGCTGTGGCCCCAGTTGGCGGAATACTGGGCGGCGCGGGATGGGGACCGGTCCGCGAAGAAATCCGGGAAGGCCGCGAAGCCCGGGAAGGCCGCGAAGGCCGCGAAGCTCGCGGAGCCCGGGAAGCCCGCGAAGGCTGCGCGCACCGGCAAAAAGCGCGGCCTCGCGCCGCCAAAACATGCCAAAGTTCGCAGCGACTCGTGAGCGCCATGTTGATCATCATCCTGGGCGTGCTGGCCCTGCTCCTGTCGCTGGCCGTGATCGGTGTCGTCTTCCTGGTCGTGAAGAAGCGCGAAGACGGCGATCCGGACTGAGCTTCGGCGTGGGTCGAGCCGTCAAGGTACTCGAGAACCACTCCGCGTGAATCGTAAGCGTTCACGACACCTCGACCTCCTCAGCGGCACTCGCGCGCCACCAGGTCGACCTCATCGTCGTAGGCATGACTGCGGGGGCGCTGCAGGGTGCCCCGGTTGCAAGTTCCGGAATCACAACCAAGCGTATGCGTTGCGCAGCGCTTCGCGTCCGGCGAATTCGACGAGCGCGCCGTGGGCCAGCACAATGCGCTCGGTATCCCAACGCAGCATGCGACTCATCTGTTCGCGGGCCGTGGCGCGATCGCGGATCATCACGCGCTCCAGGCGGGTCGCGCCGGGCTCGTGGTTGCCGAGCAGCCAGGCCACCGCCCGTGTGAGTCGCGACGCGTGGCCCGCCAAGTTGAATAGCAGGTCAGCGCAGATCAGAGTGCCGCTGGCCGAGTGGAAGAACACGACTTCGTTTTCCAGCCTACGAGCACCGAAATGCACCTGCTCCAGCTCGCCCGCCCACGCCGGAGCCGCCTCGTCGCCGAGCACGCCGTTCCAGGTAAGATCGCTACGTTTGCGTTCCAACCCGGGGCAGCAGTGCACGACTGCGTCCGGATACGCCGCCATCCACTCAGCCGCGTACAGGTGGTGAAACAGGCTGGGCGCAACGATGGCCCGCACCGGTCCCAGGGCGTCCACGGCGCTCTGCAGCGCGGGATCGAGCGCCACCGGCGAATGCACGAAGAGCCCACCGTCGGACATGCGCACGACGGTCATTCTTGTTCCCGTCTCCACTCCAAAGAAGCGAAGTGGACGAGTCACGACCCACACTTCCCTGGCGAACCCTTCCAGCATGGCCGGGCGTAACTTATCACGCTGCGCGCGCCGCGGGTCTTCCGAAGCGTAGGTGCATGTCGCCTCATGTGAGACAGATGTAAGACAGACGCGAGCCAGACGCACGCGCGGTGGCCACATGCGGCCTGCGCTTTGACATGCAACCACGTGGCCAGGTGGGTTACCCTATGGGATTGTGGCGCGGTCTCTCTCAGAACGCTGGCGCGAAACCTTAGACGGCTTTGTGCCGCCGGGCATCGCGGACTCACCCCACTGGGCGTGGCGGGCGCGCAACGTCGCCCATGCGTCGTTTCTCATGTCTGGCGTCTTCGCGATCATGGGCGTGATCCGCGTGGCGCAGTCCAGCCCGGTCGCTCTGATCGACGCGGCCCTGGCGCTCGTCACCTTTCTTGGCCCATTCTGGATGCGGCGCAGCGGCGATGTGCTTCGGGCCGTGCACGGCTCCGTTTCCGTGGTCATTGCGCTGGGGTTCATCAACATCCTGTGGATCCAGGGCCCGGGGCTGAACCTGGCTAGCTTCGGGCTCGCTACCATTCCTCTGGGCATCACCCTGTTCGGGGGTTCCCGCGCCGGTGGGCTGTGGGCGGTCATCAACGGGCTCGGACTCTCGGCCGTGGGTCTGTACGCTTTGCTGCAACCGTCCACAGCGGCACCGCTGGAAATCCTTCGGGATCACATCGTGTTGTTGACGATCGATGGCGTGCTCTTTCTGGTTGGGCTGATGTACGAGCGCCAACGCTCAGCCGTCGTCGCAGACTTTCGCGCCCTTGAACAGCGCCACCGGCAGACGGAGCTGGCGCGCGTCCAAGCGGAAGCCGACGCGGGTTTGGCGAAGGCCGAGCGCTTTGCGTCCATGGGTCGCGTCGCTGCGTCCGTTGCGCACGAAATCAACAACCCGCTAGCCTACGTTTCCAACAACCTGCACTTTTGCCGCATCAAGTTGGACGCGGTGGGTGACCCAGAGGTGCTTCAGGCCCTAGATGAAAGCGTCGACGGAGCTAAGCGTATTGCCGGCATCGTTGCCGAGCTGTCCAAATGGGCCCGCCCCAACGACGACCAAGTGGGTATCGAGCCGGTTCTTGTCGACAAACCCCTGCGCGCCGCCCTGAAGATGGCTGAAGGCCACATCCGCCCCCGTGCACGCTTGGTCACCCACTTCGATCAAGAGTGCCTGGTCCTGGGGGACGAACCGCGGCTGATGCAGGTATTCCTGAACCTGCTGCTGAACGCGGCCCAGGCCATTCCCGAGGGGCACGCCTCCCAACATGAAATAGAAGTCGACGTCGACGCAACGGATACCCAGGTTGCCATCACCATCACCGATTCCGGCGCCGGCATTCCCCCTGAGCTTCTGGACGAAGTTCGCAAACCGTTCTTCACGACCAAAGCTGCAGGGGAAGGCACAGGGATCGGCCTTGCGTTGTGCGACAATATTCTCAAGCGTCTTGGCGGGTCTCTGGCCCTCGAGAGCCAGGCTGGGCGGACCGTAGCGCGCGTGACCCTTCCGAGCGCACTGGGCCATATTCGCGAGAGCGAGCCGCCGTTCTCCGCGACGCGATCCTCAGACCCGGGCGGCGCGCGGGTGCTGATCGTGGATGACGAACCTCTTGTTGCCCGGGGGCTGAAGCGCCTCTTGCCCGGTGCGAAGGTCGTCATCGAGCTGAGCGGCAGTGGTGCTCTGAAGCGCCTGCGGGACGGTGAGCGCTTCGATTTGATCCTCTGCGATCTGATGATGCCCGACATCACCGGTATCGAGGTTGACCGCTGCATCCGAGAAGAGTTCCCGCAACTCGTCAATCGCGTTGCGTTCACGACCGGTGGCGGATTCACGACCAAAGCCCAAGCGTTCCTGGACTCCACGGATCGCGTTGTGCTGCAGAAGCCGGTGAACCCGGAGCTGCTCCACCAACTACTCGACACCCTTCTCGCAAAACGGGTGAGCGGTCTGTGATTGCTAGATCGCTGCGGACTTTGATATGAATTCCGAGTGACCCAGCTTCGCGTCAGCTACCCAAAGCCGGGCTTCTTTCTGTCGGACATTCGTGTCGTCATCCGCATGGACGGAACTCCGATCTACGACGGGAGCTTCCTCTCCGGTTTCGACGTTGTCGTCGAAGCGTCCCCAGGCAGCCACACCGTGCAGTCCGAGCTGATGTTGCCCCCCTTCTCCCGCAAACGCGAGTTCCTGGTGAACATCGCCGAAGGCGAGCTATTGCACGCCGAGCTTGTCTACAGTCGTCTCTGGGGCAACTTCAAAAAGACGCTAAAGCTGACGAGCGGTGCGACGGGTTAACGAGCAGCACGAGATTAGTCTGCACGCGACGCGCAGCGACACGACCCCAAAACCAAATCTGACGAGCGTGTTAGACCTGCGCTAGCCTGCGACAATGGTGCGTCGTGACGCAAAAGACGTTCTTTCTCCCGCTGGGGGAAATGCGTCGTTTGCTCGCTGCGCTTTCGGAGCAGCCCTTCTGGAAACAGGAGGCCGTGTAATGCTGCGTGCCGACCGACCACTGGTAAGCCGTGTGCGGGAAATCCGCATGCACGGTTTGAGAAGGGGTCCTGCCCTTTCACCGGTGACTAACATCGAATGAAAGGACAGGATCTACCAATGTCCGGGTTCGCGAGCCACATGGGGGTCAGCATTGCCAACCAGGTGGTGGGGCTGATCTGCATCGTGATCGCGCTGCCGGCGTTGTTGATCGCGGGACTCTTGGGCGCGGGCAGTTGGTACACCGCGCTGCGGGTGAACCTGGATGGCACATCGAAGGTATTTGCCCGGGGCTTCCTGGCGGTAACGGCTGTGCTGGCGGGCGCCATTGGCTTGGTCCTGGGCACCATGGGCGTGCTGATGATGCTGGATACGAAAGCGGATGTCGCCGGGCCGGTCTTCATTCTTAGCATCGCGGTATCCGTGTTGATCCTATCCGCGGAGTTTGTCATCGCAGGCAGCCTGTATCGCAAAGTTCGCCACAACACCCGGAAGACATGGCCTGCAGTACTGTCTTGGATTAGCTACGGCCTGGGCGGACTGCTTTCCGCGTCGGCCATCGGGCTGGTTGCTCTTGTCGCCTTTGGGGTGGGCGTGGACGCGTCCGGGGGGCCGCAGGTGTCCGCGGAAGTCCGACGCTATCGCGTGGGCTGTAGCCAGAAAAAGAG
The DNA here is from genome assembly GCA_937872925.1 of uncultured Myxococcales bacterium. GTDB lineage: Bacteria > Myxococcota_A > Polyangia > Polyangiales > Polyangiaceae > JACKEA01. The sequence goes on from CALMUT010000192.1 coordinate 14,575, forward strand.
CGGTTCCGATTGCAATATGTTGGGGCTACGCCATCAGTCTGGGGCCGGCGGCTTGAAGAAGGACGAAAAGCAGGCCGCGATCGCCTTCCAGAGGTCCTGCGACTTCGACTTTGCTCAGGGTTGCATCCATCTTGCGCGGGCCTACGAGCGTGGAGTCGGCGTGCCCGCGGATCCCAAGCGTGCCGAGATATACCGTCGCAAGGCCGAGAAGCTCCGACAGAGCCCATGACAGCCGCGTGCCCTTGGTCAGCCCGCTTCGCGCTTGTCGATGGCGGTGCGTCGAAGCATCTCGCGCAGTTGCACGCGATTGACGCCGCTCTTCTCAGCCAGCCAATCGACGCCTTCTTCGACGGTTGCAGTCATGTAGTGTTCATGACGTTGCTTGCGTACCCATGAGAGCGCCGTGAGCACGCCGCGGAACAACGGATTGTCCGTGACGATGGCAATGTACGGATTGAAGTCGACACGTGAAGTCACTTCCGCAACACGCTGCCTCGTCTTTGCGTCGGGTGGAGACACGCGGCCGTCAAAAACCGCGAGGACGGCAAGCCGTCGGTCACCTTGCCGACGGTTGTAGCTGCGCACGGCATTTTCGAGCACGTCCAGGTGCTCGGCGTAACAACGCGCGTCTACGGGCTCGGCGAAGCGGCAGACCAGCACCGCATCCTCGGATTCGAAGGCATGCCGGTACGCCATCTCCGCAGTGTATCTGGCCCTCGGCTGGGTGCATGTGATGCTTGTCAGCTTGACGGCACCGCAACCGGGCCGTAGACTAGCTAGTACTTGCTAGCTAAACCGGCCCCCCGCAAGCGCTTGCCCGCCGCAGAGCGCAAATTACAGATCGCCGAGGCGACCCTGCAGATCCTCGCGCGCCAAGGCGTGCGGGAGCTCACGGCCCAGAGCATCGCGCGCGCCGTTGGCATCCAAGACGGCTCGCTGTTTCGCCACTTCGACAGCATCGAAGCAATGGTCGCAGCGGCAATCGACTTGTTCGAGGCGCGCATGGCGGAGAGTTTCCCGACCGAAGGTCCCGAGCCCCTTGACCAACTGAGGCGATTCTTTTTGCATCGCGCCAACCTCGTGAGTGCCCACCCAGACGTCATGCGCCTGGCGTTCAACGATCGACTGATCGAAGTTGCGGGCAATGAGGGCACACTCAAAGTCCAACAGATGGTCACGCGCTCCCTGGCGTTCGTGCGCACGTGTCTGGACGAGGCGCAGCGAAAGCAGATGGTGCGCAAAGATGTTCCAGCCGAAGTGCTCGTCTGGACTGTAGTGGGTGTGTTGCGCGGGTCATCCGGCGCCACAGCGTCGTTGCCCGCGAAAAGGCCGCCGATGAAACCCGCGCAGGCGTGGCGTGCAGTCGAAGCGCTGCTGGTCGCCACTCCGTCCGTTGGAAAGGCCGCCCCGGCCAGGAAGCGAAAACAGAAATGAGCGCAAGCGCACAGAACGCGAGCTACCCCAACGGGCGGATCCTAAATCTGGCAGCTGCGTTCGCCGTCCTGTTTGGCCTCGCCACGGTCGTGGCAGGCGGCCGCGTTCTGTTCGGCCCAGCAGAGGCCCGCGCGGCGGCCGGGGCCTACGTGCCGGCGGTGTTGTGGTTCAATTTCGTCGCCGGATTTGGCTACATCGCACTGGGCGGCGCCCTCGGCTTGCGCAAGCGTTGGGCCGCTGGCGGCGCCGCGTTGATGGCGCTGGCCACTGCCGTCGTCTACTTGGCCTTTGGCCTGCACGTATTTGGCGGGGGGGATCACGAGCTGCGAACGGTCGTGGCGATGGGCGTGCGCACGGGCTTTTGGATCACGATCGCGGTGCTGAGCGCCAGGCACTTGAAGCACAGAAAGGAAACACCATGAAGGCGAAGACGTGGTTTGGAGTATTGATTGTCGCGGCAAGCGGCTTGCTCGTGTCGTGCAAGTCACAGCCCGAAAAGGCACCCATGAATGCCGAACCGCCCGCCCAGCCGAGCACGGCGCCGGCCGGCCCGACTCCGAGCGCGCAGGCGCCAACCGCTGAGCCGAACCCCGTGCAGAGTGAGATGCGCCTCTTGCACGAAGCAACTCGGGATTGGGTGACGGCGATCGCGAACAACACCTTGGACACGATCCCAACCGGCATTCACAAAGTGCACGGTGCGCGCATGGTGACCGAGGAAGCGCTGAAGAAGGGCAGCTACAAGCCGCCAAAGAACGGCGACGACCTCGACGCCTTCATCAAACAAGACGAGGCGTTCCACGACGAGTTGGTCAAGCTGCTGAAAGCCTCCAAGGCCGGCGACTTGCCAGCGACAACCAAGCAGCTCGGCGTGGTGCTGGAAGGATGCACCAGTTGTCACACGAAGTATCGCTTCTGACGGACTCGCGCCGCAGACGGCAACACTGTTCTCCCCCGCTGCCTCAGGAATCGAGCAAGCGAGCGCGTCAGTCGACGTACGCGCTCGGCAAGTTTTGCTTGCCCTTGTACAGCAACATGCCGTCAACGAGGGGCGGCGCGAAAATGGCGCCACCGACAGCCCACACGCCTGCATCGGGATCGATCCAAACTGCGTGGAAGTCGTCGAATACGTCCAGGCCGTGCTTTTCATCGCGCCAAACCCCAGCCGCCCGCCGCAACAGGGTTCCGTTCACGCCCACGGCGTAGCCGGTGTCAGCTTCGAGGCGCACGCCGAACAATGCCTTGGGCGATTCACTCGGGCTCACGTCCACAAAGCCTGGACCGGAGTCCTCCAGAATCACACCCCGGGAACCCGCGCCCACCGCCGCCCAGAGTCCGTCTCCGTTTGTATGGGTGGTCAACAAGCGAAAAGTCGTGGGCGTCGGCAGAACTTGAAACGCCTTGCCGTCGTAGTGAAGCGCGACCCCGTCGGCGCCGACGATACGCACGTCGGATGCGCTGGTGCCCCAGACTTTGAAGTACTGACTGATGGGCATGGCGGGTAGGTTCGGCGCATCCGCCCACGTCGTGCCGTCGTAGCGCCACACAAAGGCGTTGCCGCCGAAGGCATCGCCGCCCACGGCCCACATATCGTTCGGGTCCGCGCCCCAGACGCCGAAGACGATGCCTTGGCTGGACGGTGCGGGCATCTTGCTGAGCTTTCCGCCGCTCCATTTCAGGATCGTGCCCTGAGCGCCACTGATGAAGACCGGACCGCCCACAAAGCCGTGCGCCCACCACAGATCTGGCGCCGTGTTGGCAATGCGTTTCAATTCGGCGCCGTCGTAGTGAAGCAACATGCCGCCCTTGCCATCGCCGGGATCGCCCCCAACGAGCCAGACGTCGTCGCTGGCGGTGCCGGTGACGCTGATCAACGCACCCGGAAGTTGCGCCAGAGGCATGCGCCACGGCGTCGTTTCCTGCGGCTTGGTCTCGTCGCTGCCGCAGCCGGCGAGCCAGATGCAAAAAAGCACGCATGGGACCTTCGAAGTGTTCATAGGGACTCCAGGAACTTTGCGAGGTCTTCCAGTTGTTCGGCGCTCAGGTGGCTGGTGGCGCCGTGGGTGTCTGGCATGCCATTGGTCTCATTGTATCCGACTTGATCCGGAGTCAGAGCGGGGTGTCCCGGGGTTGCCAATGCTTCGAGCAAAGAGCGAGCGCGTCCGTCGTGATAGAAACGCGCTGCACGATCCCATATCCCGCGCAGCTGCGGCACCCCGACGTGTAGCCCCCGTGCGTCTTGCTCTGTGTCGGGAAAGGTGCCCTCGAAGCGTGGGTTGACGAGATCTGCGTCGCCCCCGGTGATCGGGTTGCGGCGCGGAGTGATGAGCGCCGGGAAACGGATTGGCAGCGCGGACGGATCCCCCGTGGAAATCGTGGTGGTCGGCAGCGGGTGGCAGGTGGCGCAGCCCGTGGCGGTCGATTCGAAGATGCGCTCGCCTGCGCGCTGCGACGGCAGAGCGAGCCAAGCGTTGGGATTGGGTAAGAGCCGCGGACGCTGCATCAAGAACAAGCCGACGGCGCGCGTAGCGCCGGTAAAATCCAGGCGGACCCCTTCGCGGACGGTGTTGCCATCTACGTCTAGGTACTCGTCGAAGAGGCCATCGCCGAAGCTCCGGTCGCGGCCCACAAGCGCCTGCATTGCAGCACTGAAGTGTGCGTTGCGTGTCAGGTGCTTGCTGCCGTAGCGGCGATTGGCGCATTCCGGCGGAGGATTGTCGCTGCAGTGCAACACATGATCGCAGCCGCTGAGGCTTGCGTCGGCGGCGCACTGATTCAAGCTGGGGTAGTTGCTCCAAATCAGCGGATCGAGTTGCTCGCAGCAGAAGTTCTCCTTGCGCGCGAACTCGTTGATCACTGGGAAGAAGTTGTTTTCGTCCATGGCGCTTTCGAAGAACCACGGGCGCGTATCGAAGGCGCCGCGGTACGCCATCTGCATGCGCACGCCGTACACGGGGTCCGCCTGCAATGGCATGGCGACGGGTTTGGCCATGTTCCCGCCTTCGCGGTGGCAGTGCACGCAAGTCAGATCCCCGTCGATGCTCAGTCCGGCACTGACGAAATTGATGGCCTCGCCTATCTCCGCGTCCGTCGCGGGAAACTCACCGCCGGAAACATCGCCAACTAAAATGCGGTGCTCTGCGCCCGGGCCCTTTTCAAGATCCAACACGGTGACGTACTCGCCCAGGCGCTCTGCCACGTAGGCAAGGTTGCGCTCCGCATCGACGGTGATGCCCTGGGGCTGCATGCCGGTTGTGAAGAGTTCGCCGGCCTGTTGCTCCGTTGAGAGCTGGCCGTTCGATTGCACTCTGAAGCGCTGCACTTCGTTGGAACCAGAGCAGACGACGAACAGCTGCTGCCCATATAGAGCCATCTGTTCGGGAAGCGCACACGCGACCAGCCAGGTGTCCTTGGGGGGCAAGAAGGCAGCGCGGGAGGCCGGCCAGGTGTCTGGTGCTGGCAGCAGCGCGCCGCGCTCGGGCTCGTCTGGGTCTACATCGCGATAGTCTCGGAACGCGATGCTGTCAGACGTGTAGTTGTGCAGGCGGTCACCGCTTCGATCGAAGACCGCAATCTCGTTCTGGAGGTCTTGAAACATCACGTTCGCGGTGCCGTCGCCGGGCTTGCCATCGCCGTCGGTGTCGAAGCCTTCGTCCGGCGGGTGATGCGTTCCCGTGCCGGTATGGGTTACGAAGACGTATTGATCCGTGGCGACCACGTCTCCTGGGGGTGAACCGAGGGCGACCCGCCGCGTTTCGATATCGGTGTGTGTGTCGATGACCGAGAGGCTCATGCCGGTCATCGCCCCGACAAAGACCTGATTGCCATCGGGAGTGACGCTCAGGTCACGCGGGTTGTCGCCAACGGCAATGCCCATGGGCTGGTCCAGCTCGACGTGGGAGTAGTTGTCGCCCACGACCCGAAAGCCCGATCCCACCTCCAAGTCCCAGCGCAACACGGAGTCTTTCCAGCGGTTGGTCAGGTACGCGCGGGTGCCATTCGGCGTGAAAGCAATCTCGACGCTGTAGAACGGCACCTTGATCTCTGCCACGACGGCGTCTCGCTCCGTGTCGATGACACTGGCAAAGTTGGAAAAGCGGTTGGTGACCACGAGAAACCGCCCGGCAGGATGCAACGCCATGCCCGTTGGGCTCGCGCCCACGGAGATGTGTCGCAGCAACTTGCCGCGAACTGTATCCACCACAGCGACACGGCTGTCGGGTTCGTCTTCCTGACCCTGCAGCGTGACGTAGAGCTTATCGCCGCGCTTCGAGAGCACCGGTTGGTAAGGACGATCACGTTTGGGCTGCGGCGCCCACATCGGGTGCCGTGCGTCAAAGGGGTTTGCGCCCGTGCGCAGGGACACCCGCTCCGAAGCTTGTTCCGGTTCGCCATCGCCGCAGCCGCTTGCGGCGGCGCAAAGCAGAGACGCCGCGAGCGTCGCCAGGTGGCGGCCGGACTTCAAGGAGCCCCACCGTCCTGGCACTGCAAGCCGCCGTCTTCCAGTTCGATGCACGCTTCCTCGTCGACGAGCTTGACGGTCGCGGCGGTGCTGGCGCTGCAGCCCGCGGCTTTGGCTTGCGCAGTGACGAGGGTGTCGCGGCCGATCACCTCGGCGATGGGTAGATCGTTGAAGAACACCAACACGTCGTCGGCGTACAAGGCGCCGTCGGTGCCGGCGCTCAACTCCACCGTGTCGGCGCTCTGATTGTACGGCGCGTGCCCGTCGACTTCGATGCGAAAACCGAAGACTGCGGTCGTTGCGTCTACGCCGCTGACGCGCATGGTGGAGTCGATGTAGCGGAAGCCCTGGAAGCCCAAGGTGATCTCGCCGGAGTCGCCGTTCTTGAAGGGCACGAAGTCGCCGCTGCGTTTCGGACCCCAGGCAACTTCCAGTGTGCCGACGCAAGGCGCGCCCGCATCGGGCTTGGACTCGGCATCTTCCGAACAACCCAGCGCGCCAAACGCGGCCAAGGCGAGTGTTGCGCAAGGTACGACACCAAGTCGAATCTTGAAGTGGATCAAATTCCGCATCTTACATTTCTCCCGAAACACCCAAGGACGTGATGACCGCACGCCGCCCGGCTAAGGGCGCAAAGTTCTGAAAGTGCTGGTCCAAGATCTCCATCTTCATGGTGGCGCGCACCACGGCGACCTCGCTGCCGCGGGCAAGCTCCACCTCGCTGCGGAGCCCCGCCAGCCACGACCACTGTCGAGAAAGCACCTTGTCCGCTACGCGATACTTCGGCAGCCGACCGAAGGCCGTGCGGTAGCGTTCGCGATAGAACGAAGCGTCGCCCTGCACGTACCCACGTAGGGAACCGCCCAGCACCACGCGGTCGTTGAAGAACGCACGCTCCAGCTGGGTCTCTCCGGTATGGCTCACGACGCTCCATGAGTCCGTGTAGAAGCGGTAGCTCACGCCCCAAAACCAATCCGTCGCGATGGCCTTCTTGGTGCCAACCGCCAATGCGTGGCGCACCCGCTCCTCCGGAGATTGCTCCGGGACTAGCACGCGCGTCTGCGCCGGGTCGGACCAGCTGATCGCGACGAAGCGGTAGGGGCTGGCCTGGAATCCTGAGAGCAACTGCACTTCGTAGGCGACCTGCAGCGTGGTTTTTGGGTCGACGCTCAAGCCAAAGCTCAGACCCACAGAGCCTTGGGTCAGATCCCGAAACGTGCTCTCGGGCTCTCCACTCCGGCCCACGCGATCGACGTTCAAGCGTCCGTCGATTCGCAAGTCGATGTTGCGCTCCCACAGTTCGGTGCGTGCCGCCGCTGCAAAACCCTGAGAACGGTAATCTGGCTCCCAGCTCGGCACGTAGCGCGCAGACAACGTGGTTTCTGCGTTTGGGCGATAGCCCGCGCCCAGACGCAGGCCGTGACGCACTTCCTCGTAGCCGCGCGGTGAAGCCGCGGACACGACATCTACGCTGGCAGCACTGATGATGTCGGCGTCGTAGCCGGCTTCCAGCTGGTAGCGGTCCTCCAGCTCTACTTCGCCGCTGACCTGCGGTGATAGCACGGTCAAGGCGTCGTCGTCCGAGTACACCGAGAGCCAAGCGCCTGCGCGCCCATCGCCCTGCGCCGAAAGCGACAACAGCAGCAGCGCCGCGGCGGCGCGCAGGCCTACTTGCAACCGCATCCACCGCCCGCCTCTCCGGTTGCACCTTGGGTGGTCTCCCGCGCGCCCAGCATGTGTCGACGTGCCCGAGCCTCTTCGGGGCGGCTGTCGCTGGTCATGCATCGGTGCGCCAAGGTGTTGCGCTGCCAGGGGCGCACGGGTGTGCAACCTGCGAGAAATAGCAGGGCAAGAACGAGACTCAGTCCCAGAAGCACCCGCGTCATGGCCACCCCGTTTCTACCCAAGCCAGCAGAACTCGGTAGTCACGGTCCGTCGTCGCCTCGAATACGTCTCCGCCGCCGTGGTAGACGGCAGCGGCGGAGCCAAGGGGTTTTTCTAATAGAAGGGTATGAGACGGTCCGTCGCCTTCGGAAGACAGCACGCAGCTGAGCGTGTAGTTGTGGCGGAGTTCCTCGTCCGTCAGGGCTTCGTCGACGTGCGTACGCGCCGGGTCCATGCGGTATCGACGCACGCTGTACACCGCCAGGGGTCGCTCAGGGCGCCCGTGGCAGGAAGCGTTGCCACAATGCTCGGCAAGCACTGGCTGCACGTCGTTCACGAAGGTTCCATAGTCGTGCCAGCGCACCTGCGCCGTGTCCTGTTCAGGGCTGCTGCACGCTGTGCCCAGCACCAAGAGCGCCAGCGCGGCTCTCACGGCGCACCGTCCGACCGATAGGGCGCGCCGACGTCGATCCATCGGATCAGATCGAGCTTCTGCGCGTCGGTCAGAGGTGGATCACCCGGACACTGCCCGTCGACCTTGCGGGGCGCGTCTAACTCGCGGCCCAGGACACGTTCGAGCAAGTAGCTTTGCCGCGCGCTTGGCGTCGTCGCGTCGACGTATGCGTGATCTCCGCCGGAAAAGGATCCCGCCGCGAGCAGCGCTTCGTAGGCGGCGTCGAACTTCGCGGTCTTGGTGCGTTCGAGGGACAGTCCGCCGGCCGGGTCGGCGCCAGCGTGGCAGCTGACACAGGATGCCTCCAGCATCGAGGCAATGGCGCCTTGGAAGACGATGTTTGTGGGATCCGAACCCACCACAACGGGAGCCAGCGGTCGCCGGGGATCGAGGTTTTCGTGAGTGGCAAGGGTCACCGACGCGGTCGTGATCAAATCCGGCACGGGTCCCCCGACGTCTCCGCGCTTGCCAGAGAGGCCACCGTGACAGCCGGCGCACAGCACGGGATACAGCTCCGGGGAGACCCCACCGGGGAACTTCTCGCCGGGCGCCACGTAAATCCAACGATTGTGCTGCGTGCCGACGGCCATGCGATCGCTGTCGAGCAGCTGCAGTCGGAACGCGCGGTCCGCAGGCACGCTTGCGAACACGGAACCGCCCATGAGCGGAACTTCGCCCAGCAAGCGGGCAGCCATATTCGAGCTGAGCCCGGTTGGCGCGGCGCCGTGCAGCGCCGGCGTCGTTGGGATCGCTTCGACGAAGCGCGCGTACGCAAGGTCAGTGCGCAGCGACTTTGCGCCGTGTTGCCCCAGATTGGAGAAAATGGCCTCAAGGGTCTGCACGTAGCGATGGGAGAACACCCCAGTATCGGTCGTGCGTTCGCGGTCCCAGGCATGCGCGTGGCCGGGGTCGTCCTCGAGGGGGCGCACCACGATGGGTTCCGCGTCGTATTCGGAGAGACCGGATTGATCCAGCAGCGTCGTCTCCGCTGCGATCGCTGGCTCGCCCGTGTTGCGCTTCTCCTCTAGCTGCACGATCGCGAGTCCCATGTCGGGAGCGGCGCCGGGATCGTCCAAGTTCAGCGCCGACGCGGCACGCGTGACGAGAATGCGGCCGTCCGGGAGCGGCACTGGGTGGCGGTAGAGGCCGCCGGCGGACCAGCCGCTTTGGGTGACGGATGTCGAAACCCGGCTGAAAGCGTGACGGAATCCGCCAACCGCCGCCAGCCCTTCGCTCCCCACGGGGATCTCGGGTCCAAACTGACGATCGAATATCGCTAAGGTTCCGCCGCGCCACAGATTGTCGCGGCCCAACAGCACGCAGCTAAAGCGCCCGTCCGGCAAGGTGCGCATGCCGTAGACCACGCTGTCTACAAGGGACACCCCGTGGTGCACATGCAGCTCGGGATCGCCGTGGAAACTCTTGTTATGATCCAGGGGCATACGGAACACCGGTGCTTCGAAGCGCGCGCCGATGGTGCGTCGCATCGTGAACGCCAGGGTGCCATAGGCCTTGCCCGTGGGAATGAAGCTCGGAGTGATCTCCGGCGACGGGCTGAAGGTCATGCGCTCGAGGACTCCCGAGCTTGGCTCGACGGCCCAAATCTCCGAGTCGGCGGTATCGAAGCCGTCCGCCAGGTGTCCAGCGCGGGTCGACGCAAAGTAGATCCGGCCGTCTGGTCCGTAGGTCGGCTGCACGTTCATGGCGCTACCCCCGCCGGGCAACTGCGCGCTGTCTTCGGTCAGTTTGCGGAAGCCGTCGCCCTCGACACCCACTTCGTAGATGTTGAAGGCGTCGGCGGCAGACTGGCGCATGGCAAACGCCACCCGCTTGCCATCGTGGCTGACCGCCGGATCGCGTATGTCGGCCGCTTGTGAGTGCAGCGCCTGCGTCAAATTGCGCAGCTTGCCGCCAGGGGTTGCCGGTTCCAGCACCCATAGATCCGTTCCGGGATTGAAGGCATCTTGAACGAACGCGCCCTGGGGCTGAACCGGGCCGCGCACGAAGACCACGCCGCGGACCTCCGGAGTTTGCGATCCGAGCACGGCCTGTCGTTCCGCATTCGCCCATTGCACGATTGCGCCGGCTTCGTCGCTGTTGGTACTCGCGAAAAAAATGTCGTTGCCGCCGCGATGCGCAATGCCGCCGGCGTCGAGGGGCAGCGTCTTACGGAGCAAGCGCGAGAGTCGCGGGTCGCCACCGAGATGCAGATGGATACGGGCCTGTTCGTAGTTCTTCGCGACCGCTGCGGTTGAAAAGCGCGTGGCGCCGTGAAGTGAGATCGGCGGCTCGAAGTTCGTGAACGGCGCCACGGAGCCGTGGCAGGTCTGGTTCATGCACTGCCGTGTGGCCAAAAGCGGCAACACATCGTCCATGAACAGGCGCTGGTTGTCTGTGAGCTCCTCTGGCCGCCGGCCCTCGCCACCACCCGTCTCGCTCGCGATCCAATCGAGCAGGATGCGATACCGAGGGTCGTCGGTCTTGGGAAACTCGTGGCCCCCGGCGTGGTGCTCCCCTCCCGCTTCGAGCGCTAGGGGCTTTCTGAGCAGCGAAGAGAACTCGCCTGGCTCCAGCGTGTTGATGCGCGACTTGGCACGTTCGTAGGCCTGTTCATTGTCCGCGACGGTCCCGTCGTGGCGAATGCGCACAAAAAAGAAGCTGAAGTCGACCACTTCACCGCGGGCTTCGGCGTCTGGCGCCACGCCGTGGCACGCGCTGGACAAACAGTTTTGTTCAAGCAGCGGCACGACGTCCTGCACGAAGACTTCACGCGGCGACGGTGAACCACACGCAGTTGCCCCGCTGAATGTAAGAAAAGAAAACCACCGTGCCAGCGGGTGGGCACCGCGCGCCATAGCCACACGTTTACTCCCGATGCGGACCGCGCGCCCGCCGGCCATGACATATGTCAACCGTGCCCGCGTCCAGGCTACTGAAAGCGCGAACGGCGTCGACGTCGCGCCCGCCACGCGAGCGCCGCACACAGCAGCCACAGGCCGTCCAAGTTGCGCATGGCGCTCGCGTCGCCGACCGCGCACTTGCCGCAGCCGGGCTTTTCGGATCCCGCGCCCGCGGATCCCGCGCCCGGGGTCGGCGCAGCGGGCGTTTTGGGCGGGCCGCTGCCAGGCGGACCGAACTCAAGGGGGACGTTCCCCGGTGGGCGGTTTCCGGGCGCGCCGGCCTTACATTCGAGAGTGAACTTCTTCGCTTCACTCTTGAACACATCGCCGCCCGGGACCACGACCTCGACTTGCACGCTGTGCTCCCCGGTGGCGAGGCTATCTTGCATCGCGGGTCCGGCGCAGACGCTGTACAAGACCTCCTTCCCGAGACCCTTGTAACTGCGCCCGGGCGCGGGCTTCTTGCACAGGCTCTCGGACGGTCGCCAGATCTTTCCGTCGACCCGCGTATGCACCAGCAGTCCGTCCGCGTAGCGCTTGAACGCCTCTGGCAAAGCAATCCCCAGTGGCCGCCACGCGGCAGGCACCTGCGCCGAGCAACTCACGCCCATCGCGACCCGCAGCCTGCTATCGCTCTGCGGTCCGACCTCGAGAGCCAGCGGCGCCTCCGCACGTAGCGGCTCCGCGTCGATGGTCACCTCGATCGATGCTTCGTCCGGTCCCGTGAACCGATACTCGCCGGGTGTGAGCGGCTCCGTAGCAGCCAGGGTGACCGCGTACGCTGCGCGTCCTTTCTCATCCCAAGGTGCGGCTTCCACAATGGGGTCGAGGCGGTGTGGGATCTTTGCCTTTGGCGCCGCCGTACGTTCGATAGAGAAGGCGCTGGCTTCTGGGACTGCGCGCCAGGACACCTTGGCCCCGGCGCTTTCGACCACCCAAGGCGATCCGCTGTTCCAGTAGACGACGCCACGGGCATTGGCCGGCAATTTCAGCTTCGGCCCGCCAAGAAATGTGGGCGGGCCCACGCCGCAGGAGCATGCCTGGGCGTCGCGGGCGGAAAGTGAAAGGCCTGCCACCAAGCCGAGCAGTCCGAGTTTGCGCAAAAAAGCCACGTGGTCTCCGTTCCCCAATGTGGAACTCTGCGACGCCCCCGCGCAAAGCGTCAAGCGCCGCAGCACGCGGTCAAGTGAGCGAGGCCGGCGCGCGGCGCGGGTCCGCGCGGTGTGCAGTGCCCGGAGCGCCGCTTGCCGCGCCCGGCGCGCCCGGAGCGCCGCTTGCCGCGCCCGGCGCGCCGCACTAGAAAGATACGTCCATGACGTTGCACGCCTTTCGCCTCGGGATCCTGGTAGTCGCCCTCACCGGAAGCACGTTCCTAAATGCGTGTTCGCGCGTCGAAGCGTCCCAAGAGACCACCAACCCGGCCCTAGGCGGCAAAGTGGATGGCGCAAAAGCCAAGCAGCTCGTGGGCGAAGGCGCTGTCCTGCTCGACGTGCGCTCCCCCGGCGAATTTGCCGGCGGTCACGCGCCGGGCGCGATCAATATCCCCATCGATGATCTGTCGACCCGCAAGAGCGAGTTGCCCGCGGGCAAGCCCGTGATCACTTACTGCGCCGCAGGTGTGCGCTCCGCCCGGGCCGCAAAGATGCTGCGCAACGATGGCCGCATTGTTCACGATCTCGGATCCCTGTCGGCCTGGCCCAAAGACTGACACCGGCTTCACAACTACGGCACCGAATTAGCGACGCTGGGCCCCGACCATCCGGCGGCGGTTTTCAAGCGCAGCACGTAGAAGCCGTCGGGGTCAACGACGATGGCGGAGGGTGCGCCGCTCATCGACACACTCACCGTCGCCGAGTTCACGCCTTTGGGCAGGGACGCGGTGGCCAGCACGGACGGAGTCCCCACCAGTGTCACACCGACGTCGCTCAGCCCTTGCCCGGCGCCAGCCGTTCGATGCAGTTCGAAGCTGACTTGGCCGGCAGACGAAGTGTAGTTCGATAGCTCGATGGTGGGGCAGGGCGTAGCGTAGACCCACTCGTCAAAGAGCGTGTTCCAGGAGCTCGAATTTGTCTGAGCGACCAAGAAGTCACGAAACTGCTCCGTCGTCACGGGTTTGCCGTGCTGCGCGGCAAACCACTGTTTCAGAATCACCGTGAGCGTCGTGCTGTGATCCCGCTGCAAGCGCTGATGCACCATCTCCAGAAACGCAGCGCCATAGCGATAGAAGAACAAACCGTTTTCACTCAGCTGGGTCGCGAAGTCACCGCCGTCTGCATATCGCAGCGGGCCGGGCGGGACAGCCGTGGGCGGCTTCGGATACGAAAGCAGCGCCGCGTCGTCGCGATACTTCTTCTGTTCCGACGCGGCGTAGGTCGGATGGGTCGTGGGCAGGATGCCAAACACAGTCGTCCACTCGGTCAGGCCTTCGGAGAGCCAAAAGTGCGGCCAGTCCGCGATCCGCACGTCGTTGCCCCACCAATGATGCACTGCCTCGTGCACAGCCACGTAGTCGCCGAGATCGCCGCCGTTTATTGTCGACGATCCCATCCAGATCCCGGAGGTGTGCTCGAACCCGCCCGGATAGCCTGGCATCTCGGCGAAGGTCAACGCGGTGGGCCAGGGGTATTTGCCGACGTTGCTCTCCATCCAGTCAACGCCAGCGGCCGCGGCCTGCAGATGCGAAGACATCTTGGTCGTGGAAGATGGAAGGACGTGCGCCGCTACCTCGAGCCCGCCGGCGGTCTTGATCTCCGGCGTCGCGACGTAGCTCGGCGAGGCGGCGAACGCTAAGCTGAAGAGCGGCATGGAACCTGTGATGGCGAATCGCCAGGTGGTTCCTTCAACTTTCGGCCTTCCGGGGCCGACGACGCTCCAGCTGGTGTCTGGGGTCGTGACCGCTAGGTCGACGCCGGAGACGGAAGCGTTGCCGGCTTGCTTCGCGTCGACCCAGGGCATGGTCTGCGGTGACAGCAACCACGTGGCCGGAAAGAAGGGGGCGGAATATGCAGCAATCACAGGTCCGCTGGCGCTCGTGCCCCAGTCTCGGAGTCCGTTCAGATTGCCCGCCGGGAAGTTCTGCTGCTTGGCGGACACGACGTGCTCGGTGGTCAACGTGATCTGTTGACCCGCGACGAAAGGCTCCACGCAGAACGTGGCACGCTGCCCGTCATAGGCGTAGCCGTGGCTGGCCTCCCCCATCAGCAGCGACACGCCGAACAACGTCACCGTGTTTCCGGACGATTCGGGTCGCAGCGTCGTGATCTGACGCACGGAGTACTCGCCAGCTGCGTAGTCGGCGAGGTCAACCTCGATCGAGAGTTGCTCGGTATCACCCACGAAGTTTTCCGGGCCGCTGCAGCCCGGGTTCTGCCAGCTGCCGCCCGTTCCGGCGGAACCTCCGGCCCCGCTTGACCCGCCCGAACCTCCCGCCCCCGCTGCGGCGCCCGTGCCGGCGTTTCCGCCAGAAGCCGGCTTGGTCGAAGAGTCCTCTCCTCCGCAGCTCAGCAGCGAAAGAGCCGCGAATGTGACCGCGACGACATTAACTTGGAGCCTGTGCATCGCCTTCGGCCGAAGCACGATCCAGGCCAGCGAAGAACGCGAGTGCGGTGGCGCCTGCTGCTTCGGGCGTCACGAACTTAACGGGTCGCGGCACTCCCAACGCACCGAACCGGCTTCGGAGCACAGCTCCCTTGCGCAGCAGGCGCCTGCGCAGTCCACCGACCCCGAGCTTGAGTAATCACAAACGAAACGACGTTTCGCGCCCGCTACTTCGGCACCGGAAGCTTCCCCGTAATACGCAAGGGTGCGCGCGCGGGAACGCCGTGCCACACGTCGCGCCCGCAGTACGGGGTCAGCGCGCCGCCAACCCGCTCGGCATTGCCACGCCGGTATAGGCTGAGGGCCAACGACACGGGCTCGTTGCCGCAGGGGCCGCCCGCAGTGGGCTCCAGGGACAGCTTTGCGGTGTACAAGACCAGGTCCGCCTCGGGAAAGCTCTCCACGCGACCCTTGCCCACGAGCTCCGCGTCTTGCGGCGCAACTCCGAAGCCCTTGCTAAGACGGATCTTGGCACTGAGCGCATCGTCGAGGGCAGAGAGTTCGACGCTGGCAACATCGCGGATGTCCAAGTCGAGGGAGCCTGCGCTGCGCCGTGCGGTCACCTCGGCGGACTCTTCGCCATCGCCGCACGCCGGCAACACCGACAGGGCCACTGCCGCCAGCAAAAGACTGCGTTTCCAAGGGAGGCCATCGGAAAACTGCTTCATCGTGGCGCCTGGTGAAAGGCGTTGGATCGCGCTGCCGTTCGCGACGCTTTTCATCGTGATACCTCCCGCTGCACGTTGATGCTCCGCGCCAGCTTCAGCGCGTCTTCCGCGCTGCCGTCGAAGATGTAGAAGACCCAGCGGACCGTCTCCTCGTCGTTCTGAGTCTGGTCGCGCAAGAGCACATCACCGTTGTCGCGGGTGATGCGCGCGGCCAAACGGGTATATGCCTGGTCGAGGATCAGAAAACGCTTCGGGCCCAAGCTGACCAGACCCGTAGGCAGCGGCAGATGGAACTCCTCGAAGGTGAACTCGCTGCGCTTGTAACTGACGGTCGTCGTGTCTTCGAGAGCACGGGTGGTGATCAGCGCGTCGCTCAGCTCGCCGGGGATGCGCACCGAGACTTCCATTTGGCCCGAGTCACTGGTGCCAATTTCGATCTGCGCGCGGTAGGTGCCCGGCGCGACTTCCTCCCAGCTGGTTTCGCTGCTGCGATTGCCGCTCAAGACCTCGACGTCCAACTTTACATCTGTAGGCGCCCCGCGCAGTTTGTCCTCGCACACACCCTTGACAACGGACTGTGCTGCCGGGTCGATGCACACGAGACCAGCACCGCTCTCCGCCACAGCGTCCCGAAGCGCTTCCCGCGCAATTCGCAGTGCCTCCGCTTGGTGCGCGATGCCGTACTCCACCTCCCCGCGAAACGGGTTGATGCCCGAGGCGTCCGTGACCATGCCGAGCACCAGCAATCTCCACGCGCTGTCTAGCTTTGCCCGGGCTTCCAAGCCTGTCGCACTGACCGCGGCTTCGGCGGCCATCAGTTCGCGATAGGCAATAGCGCCCAGGGTGCGCACGTCGTTGTCACGCTCCCCGGGCCAGAGCCCCCGTGTGCCGAGCCACTTGCCGACGTTGTGGCTCGGAGTCTGCCAAGTCCCGTCGAAGAGTGGCGGCGGTTTGGCGTGGGGCACGCGGTCCTTCACCGCGTCGACGTATTTCTCGACCGTCGTGATGCTGAAGCCCTGCGTCTCCAAATCCGTCAGCTTCGTTTCGTATTCCGCGACCGCTTTGGGATCGTGTTTGAAGTTCTCGAGGATGTAGGGGTTCCAGTCGTTGGTGGCGAGCAGTTCCCCGTCGTCGAAGAAGGTCCAGCGCACTTGAATGTTGGTGGTTCCGTCGTCGAAGTTCACGTCCTTGGCGCCGGCGATCATCAAGCGGTCGCCGAAGGCGTACAGCGGCGCCGCGTCGAAGTCTCCATGTTGAAAGCTCCACAGGTTCTTGGGCCACACCATGGTTTCGTAGCCTCGAGACGCCATCACCGACGCCAGACCCACGCCGCTCTGTCCCTCTTGACAGAACAAGCTACGGCCCAGCGGAATGTCGTGTCTTTTGAAAGCGTCCGCGGTCAAAGATTGCGAGCGCTTCCACACTTCGCCCGGGTAGGCGATGTACAGCAGGTCTGAATAGTGGCAGCTGACGACCTCGGCGCTGCCAGCCTTCGCGAGTGCGCGCAACTGCTTGAGCACCTCCGGGTGCCGCGCCGCCAAGACGTCCAGCATATAACCCTGCAACTCAAGGGTCACACCCCAATCCGGGTGCTTTGCGTACAGCTCGACGACCGGCGCAAAGCTCTCAGTGATGATCAGATCTTCGACCACGTCGTTGTCGAGATCCACCTTCGGGTCTTCGAGCCCAAAACCCACCATGCCGCCGGCGACGTACTGCAAATTGAAATGAAACATGCTCAGCGCGTACTTTTCCTGCGCTGCGCCGCTTCCTGCCAAGAGACACAGCGCCAGCCCCAGCGCGCATGACAAGTATTGCCGCATGCGCGGAAGGGTACGCGCGCGGGCCGGGGCGAACCAGACTAAAGCGACGCGACCGAAAGCCGCGGTCTAGATGTAGCGCTTGCTCAACCGGATCTTGTTCAAGTCGCCCTCGCCGACTTTCAGGCGATCCCCGGCGCGGATGTACTTGGGTTCGCGCCCCGCAGCGGACAGCGACTTGATCTTCTTTTCTTTGCGCACGCGATCGATCACGTCCACGCCGACGGTGTCCAGCGCCACGCCGTCTGTTGAGGCGTACACCGCGCCGTGCAGGGCCCGGGCGCGGGGGTTGTCGTGGGGACCGCCGTCGTAGAGCAGCTTGAAGCCGTCTACGATGTGTAGGCGCATGCGGCTCTGTACGATCTTGTGGGCGTAAATCACCGCTGGTTCGTCGGTGTCGCCGTGGTGCTGATCATGGGGATTGGTCTGCGTGCCGTGGGAGATGTTCTTGATGGCGCCGGTGTAGCCGAAGATCGAGTGGTCCTTGATCTGTGACACATCGATGACTGCCGTGGCGTTCATCAGCAAGGTGACGAAGCGCATCGGGATGCCCTTGTTCACCTCGATGGGCTTCATGCTGGCCACTTCCTTCTTGTGCACGCCTGTCTTGACGCCTTTGGGCAACTGCCAAGTCCGCACGTTGATGCGGGCGCCTTCCAAGAAGCGCTGCGTCTGTTCGAAGACCATGATGTTCCCCGCTGGCACGCCCAGGGCGATCAGCCCACGCACGATCGGGTCGATCACCTCGAAGTTGGCGGCCATGGTGTGGCCGTTTTGACCCGCAAGACCGTTGACCTTGATGGCCACCTTGTCTTTGGCGTGGATGAACTTACCCAAGGCTTCGCTGATGTTCGCGGCGCCGGTCAGCTCCATCAGTGCCTTTTCGACCATGCGCTGGGCGACGTCGGCTTTGGGCCAGAGCTGGTTGTTCTGCATCAGGCCCGCGAAGGATCCCTTAGTGGATACTTTGACGATGCGGCCCTTGGTCTTCAGCGGTGAAAAGCCGGGCGGGGGCTTGGCGATGAGGGGGGCGCCCTGCACGTCGTGGGCAATCAGACCCAAGGGAGCGGCTGCGGCGCCCAGGGCGGCACCGACGCGGAGCAGGTTGCGGCGAGAAAGCGTCATGGGATCCAGTACGCGCGGCATGGGCAAAAGGTAGCGCGCTGCAGGCAAATTGGCAGTGCCGGCGCGGAAAAGCGCCTGCCGCTCGTGCTGGATCGCGCTCTGAATCCACCCCAACAGCCCCAAAAAAGCGCGCTCAGGCCGGGAAAACCGGTGCCCCTGAAAAAAACACGCAACTGCCCCCCGCCCGCACCGACACACCCCACGCGGCACAGAGCCAAACGCCGCGAGGAGAATAGTCATGAAGGCATGGAACAGCGTCGGATTCGTGGTCATCGCAATGAGTCTCGCAGCCGTGGGCTGCTCCGGGGCCGGATACGAATCGGACGCGGGCACCGGCGCCGGCGCCGGCGCCGAAAGCGCCGACATCACCGCCGATCGGGTCGCCGAGGTCGCCGAAAACAGCGCGGCAAGTCCCCAGGAAATCGGCCCCTCGCAGGCTGCGGCACCGGGCCTCGCCACTGCGTCGGAAAAGGCACACGCTGACGACGACTTCCCGGCCATGGAAGACGGCGCCTACTGCGGCCCGGACAGCGACTGCAAAAGCGGCAACTGCGTGGACGGTATGTGCGCGCCGGCTGAGGAAAGCGCGCCGGCGTTCGAGGGTTTTGAAAATGGCGCCTACTGCGGCCCGGACAGCGACTGCAAAAGCGGCAACTGCGTGGACGGCATGTGCGCGCCGGGCACTGAGGAAAGCGCTCCGGCGTTCGAGGGCTTCGAAAATGGCGCGTACTGCGGTCCAGACAGCGATTGCAAAAGCGGCAAGTGCGTGGATGGCATGTGTGGCTGAGCAGAATATAGATCCGGCTCGCAACCCGCTCTCAGATCTTGTCTTCCACAATCTCCGCCAATTCGCGGTGAGAGTAGCTGCCGATGAAGGCGTCTTCGCCGATCAGAAACGCAGGCGTGCCGAAGCCCGGCAGCTTCAGGGAGTTGACGTAGCGTAGGTCGTCTTCCACGGCGCTGCGATGCACCCCGATCTTCAGCGCTTCGCGCAGGCGCCCGGGGTCGGCACCAATGGTCTTCGCGTAGCGTTCTAGATCCGGAAGGTCCAAAGCAAACTGATTCTGGAACAGCACATCGTGGTAGAGCCAGAACGCCTCGTCGCCGCGCTGGGCGCGCACTTCGAGTGCAGCCTCCGCGGCGGCGGCCGCGAACTCGTGACGACGCAGGGGATAATTGCGCCAGACCAGCGCGATGCGGTCGCCGTGGCTGGCGAGCAGCGCCTTCACGGCCGGCTGCACCTCGGCGCAGAACGGGCATTGGAAGTCGCCGACCTCTTCCACGATCAGCTGCGGCTGGCGCGCGCCGCGGTTCGGCAGATTCGTCGGCAACGTCACACTGCGCACGGGCATGCACGCGCTTGCGCCCAGCGCCGCCATGGCCAAGCCGAACTCACGTCGAGAAGTGCGGATCGCGCTCCTGCTAGTCACGGCGCGAGTATGGCACTGGGTCTTGCGAAAACGCACCCCGGATGCATACGCGCAGAGAGCGCACTCTCTCCGCGCGGACCCGGGCAGACGGCGCCAGTGGCGGGGTTCGGCCGGACGTTCAGTGCCGCAATAGCAGCGAGTTCGACGCGCTCAACCCAGTGCATTCGGCGAAAACCCCGCCCCTTCGATGGCGTCTGCGAGCTCGTCGTCCGTCGCGTTGGGCAACCACGGCAAGGGGCCCCAGATCTGCGCGCGTGGGTTCAGTCGCTGCAGCTCTTGGCGATGTGCAAGGCTGCAGGGCTTCGCGCTGGTTGCGTTGAGTACCACGGCCAACACCCCCAGGCCGCGGCGACGCAGGGCTTCCAGAGTGAGCTGCGTATGGTTCAGGGTTCCCAGGGCGTCTCGTGCCACCACGAGCACTCTCGCGCGCAGCTCTTGAGCCAAGTCCGCAAAGTCCAGCTGATCCGCCAGCGGCACCATCAGGCCGCCAGCACCCTCCAGAAGCACAAGTTCCGATTGGTTGAATGCGACGTCCACGCACTCCATGAGTTGTCCGAGCGAAAGTGGACGACCCTCGTGCATCGCGGCGCTGCGCGGACTCGCCGGAAGTGTGAAACGCAGTGGCGCCACATGCTCCAAATCCTCTCGCCCCGCCGCCTTCGCCAGCGCGATGCCGTCGCTGGGCAAGAGCTCGCCGTCGTCGTCTACTGCGCACCCCGTCTCCGCCAGCTTGAGGGGAAAGATCGCCGTGCCGGCCCGCACGCAGGCGCGCAGGATGCCGCGACTGACCACGGTTTTGCCCACGCCCGTGTCGGTCCCGGTGACCAGCAGCAAGCGCCGAGTCACGCGCTGCCCCGCTGCCCCGGGCAGCTGCTCTCGTAAGGATGCGTGCCTGCCGAGCAGAGCAAGCGCCCAGTCACGTGCCCCGCTTCCCGTCGAAGAGCGTCAAGTGCAGGCGTGACGAAAAACGCACTCCGTGCTCGACGCACAGCTTGGCCACCTCGGGCGCCCGCGCCGCGAGTTGTGCTCGGGACGTGGCCTCGGGCATCCACAGGATGCGCTGCCTTGGCCACTGGGCCTGGTCGGCGAGCTCGCGCGCTTCGGCCACGCAGCCCGCGTCGGCGACGACGAGCTTCAGCCAAGCATTGGGCAGCGCCGCGAACTGGGCGAGCACGTCGAGCTTCACTCGTCGCGCGGCAGGTTCCCCGGAGTTCCCCAACTTAGGAGACACGTTCCACTGCTGAACGAGCCGAGCAAGTTCCGCCGCAGGCGCGATCGTGCCGTTCGTCTCGATCTCTACCGTGAAATCCGGCAGTCGCTCCAGCAGCAGGGCCAAAGCGTCCGACTGCAACAACGGTTCGCCACCCGTCACCACCAGGTGTCGCGTCGTCACGGCCTGTAGCTCAGCGGCGACGTCCTGCACAGAACGCTGAGTGACCTCTTTCTCGTAAACAAAATTCTTGAAGTCCCAGCTGTACTTGGTGTCGCACCAGCCGCAGCGCAGGTTGCAGACCGCTAGGCGCAAGAAGCTGCAGGGCACCCCCGCGGATACACCTTCGCCCTGCAGGCTCTGGAAAATCTCCGATACTTCCAACTCGGCGGGTGGCACGACCGCGCTAGTGTGCAGAAAGCGATCAGTGCCATCAAGCCGCAAGGCGCCAGCCCCGAAGAAAGCCTAGCCGCAGACAAGACCGAGTACCAGGCCCTCGAGTCCCAGACTCTTCTCGCAAGTCTTCGTGTCGTAGTCGCAGTAGTCGCTCAGGCACTCTTTGCTGTTGCTGCAGCTCTTCCCGTCCGCGAACCGAGGCTCGCAGACCTTGGTGGACTCCGCGCAGAAAGCGTCGTCAGTGCATTCATCGGAAAAGTCCGGGCACGGGCTGCCCGTTGCGAGCTTTGCCACGCATTTGTCGGCTAGACAGTAGCCGTCGGACAAGCAGCCGTCGTAACCGAAGCAAGCGTCGCCCACTGGGCTCTTCTTCCTGCACACTGCGTCATTGGAGCAGTAGAAGCCGGCATCTTCGTCGCACAGTGTGATTTGGTGGTTGACGGCGTTTCCGGACCAACTGCTGCCCTTGCCACTGCGCACGCCAATGCACGCTTCGCCATCGCCGACGACGACGAACGCAGCGCAGGTGCCTGTATCTGCTCCGGCGTCCGTGTCGCAAGTCGCGTCACCCGCGCAGTCGTCGTTCGCTCCCCATTCACAGGCGTCTCCGGGCTTCTTCGTTCCCGAAGAGCTGTTGTCTGGAAATGCACGCTCACAGGACTCAGGGCGATCGTCGCCGCTCAGATCACAGAAGCCCGGCTGCTTGGCGCGCTGTTCGTACTCGCTCAAGCATTGCTCAGCCGCAGCTTTGTCGCGAATCGGAACGGCGCCGTATAAGAAATGGCAACTCTGCTGCCCCGTGTCCGGGAAGCCAGCGGCAGCGCAGCAGGGTTTGTACAAATCGCAGAAGCGGGACGCAAACTCGGAGGAAGAAATGCCGTCGTCCGAGGAACACGCCACCAAGGAAGGCACAAGAAGCAAGGAAGAAGCTGCAAGGAAGCGCCAAGCCGACCGGATGCGGTTCATGGGCAACGCTTAAGCACGCTTTGTGCCAGCCGATTCCCGCTGCCGACGCGTACCAACACACTGGAAAGCACCGGGAAAACGGCCGACCGCGGCGGGCTCGTGGCGTCACAGGTGACGCTTGGGTGTGACGCTCGGATCGTCGTGCAGCCTATTCAGCGGGGGGAGCTGCGGCGGGGGAGCGGCGGGGGGGGGGGCGGGGGGGGGGGGGGAGGGGGGGGGGGGGGGGGGGGGGGGGGGCCCGAGCCGATGCCCGCCTGGCTCGACCACGTGGTCCTCGCCAAGGCCCGGCTGAGCGCCCCGCGCAGCGCGGCGAGCGACGAGCCGAGCGAGAACTGCAAGAAGGCCGCCGACGCGCGAAAGAAGGGAGCGGACGAGGCCGCGCGCCGAGCCGCCGAAGAGCGCATCGTCCGCGACTGCCCCACCCTGCGCAACAGCCGTGGCCGCTACCTCTGGCCGCTCCTCGCCCTCACGCCGGCGAGCGGGGCGGCTCCGGCGCGCATCCTGGCCTGGCTCGAAGAACATGGCGCGAGGCTCGCGGCGGTGGAGCGGGCGGCCTTGACCCAGGAGATCGCGACCGGCGGCTTCGACGACACCACGCGCGCAGCACTCATGCAGGCGCTGGACACGGGCGCCGACGAGCTCGGGAGCCACCTCCTCGTCGAGCATCGCGCCGCCCTCACGGCGGGCGGGCCGCCGCTCCTCTGGCGGAACGACACCGCCCCGGCGGCCCCGTGGCGGCGCG
>CALMUT010000193.1 GCA_937872925.1 uncultured Myxococcales bacterium
ACGTCACCCAGCCAAAAGCGTCCGGCGGCGCGCGAAGCGTCGCCGCGTACCGCCCCCACGCGGAACGTCACCCAGCCAAAAGCGTCCGGCGGCGCGCGAAGCGTCGCCGCGTACCGCCCCCACGCGGAACGTCACCCAGCCAAAAGCGTCCGGCGGCGCGCGAAGCGTCGCCGCGTACCGCCCCCACGCGGAACGTCACCCAGCCAAAAGCGTCCGGCGGCGCGCGAAGCGTCGCCGCGTACCGCCCATATGGAGAGGACTTGAGCCGGCTGCAAACAAGGTGGGCCCCCGACGAAGAGCCCGATCTAGGTCCGCACTGGGCGCCCCATGAGGCCTAAGTCCGACGCAACAAGACCGCCCCCCGCCGAGAACACTGCCAGGAAAGAGTGATCCAGTGCGAAGGAGAGGACTTGAACCTCCACGGGAGTTACCCCACTAGCACCTCAAGCTAGCGCGTCTGCCAGTTCCGCCACCTTCGCGGGTGTCCCGTGGAGTGCTCAGGGGAGTTTGCACTGCCCTGGGTACCCAACGGGAAGCGGGTATCTACCTCAGGGCCCCCGGGGCGTGCAAGCCTCGGGTTTTTTGGGGGAATTCGTCGGGATCTGGGCTGCGGGGGCTTGCAGGGCTGCGGCTGGGTTCGCCAGGGCGGGGGCGACGAGGTTGGGCGCTGCTCCTCGATATCCGCGCCCGAAGTGCAGGGGTTCCGCGACTTGCAGGCACCTGGCGGCGTCGATACTTGCCACGCATGCAGACCATTGGCCTTCTGGGCGGCATGAGTTGGCAGTCGACGGTCACGTACTATCAGGTCATCAATCGCGCCGTGGGCGCGCGGCTCGGTGGGCTGCACTCGGCGAAGGTGGTGTTGTCGAGCCTGGACTTCCATGAGGTGGAGACACTGCAGCGGCGTGACCAGTGGGAGGACGCGGGGCGATTGCTCGCGGCTGAAGCGCTGCGGTTGCAGGGTGCGGGCGCGGACTTCGTGGTGCTCTGCACGAACACCATGCACATGGTGGCGCCGCAGATCGAAGCGGCCATCACAGTTCCCCTGCTACACATTGCCGACGCGACGGCCGAGCGCATCGCCGGCGATGGCATTGCCTGCGTGGGACTGCTTGGTACGCGCTTCACCATGGAGCGCGATTTCTACCGCGGTCGCCTTGAAAAGAAGCACGGACTTCAGGTGCGAACGCCGAAAGCGGCGGACCGGGCGCTGGTGCACCGCGTGATCTACGACGAACTGTGTCATGGCAGCGTAGCGGAAGCATCGCGCGCGGAGTTCCGGCGCATCGTTGCCGAGCTGGTTGCGGAGGGCGCAGGCGGTATTGTGCTGGGCTGCACTGAGATCGGCCTTTTGCTCCGCGCCGCGGACGCCCACGTGCCGCTCTTTGACACGGCGAGAATTCACGCCGAGCAAGCAGCGAGAATCGCCCTCGACCGGTCGTCCTAGGGCGTCTCCACGTAGGTCGAGGGCGACAGCAGCGTTCGTTGAGTTCTTTTCCGCGTACTTGACGGGCGCCAAGCCGGTAGCGGAGCTGTCTTTCCCTGGGCCCTGGCACTAGCCTAGGTAGTGTTGTCGACGTCGCTGGCATATTGGGTGCTGACGCTGCTGTGCGTTGGCACCAGCTTGATCTGGTTGGTCGTCTTCTTGAGCGCAGCGCGCGGCGTGTTTTCTCTGGAGCGCCTGGCGGAAGTGCGCCCCGAAGTGCCCGACACCTGGCCCAAGCTCTCGGTCGTGGTGGCGGCGTGCAACGAAGGCGCCACCATCCGCGAGGCGCTGTTGACCCTGAGCGCCCAGGACTACCCAAACTTGCAGTTGGTGGTCGTCAACGACCGGTCGACGGACGACACCGGCGCCATCGTCGACGCCATTGCCGCGTCGGATCCGCGAGTGCACGCCGTGCACGTCACTGAACTGCCGCCCGGTTGGCTGGGCAAGGTGCACGCTCTGCACGTGGCGACGCAGCATGCCAGCGGGGAGTGGATCCTGTACACCGACGCCGACGTGCACTTCGAAAAAGGCGCGCTGCAGAAAGCGGTGGCGTTGGCGCAGCAGCGCAGCGTCGACCACCTGGTGCTGATCCCGCAGCTGCGGGCGGGCTCCTTTTGGCACGAAGTGACGCTCAACGCCTTTGGCGTGATGTTCCTGAGCACCCTGCGCCCCAAAGCCGTGCACGATCCCAATTCGGATGCCTACGTCGGCTCCGGCGCGTTCAATCTAGTGCGCCGCTCGATGTTGCAAAAGACCGCGGGCTTCGAGTGGCTGCGCATGGAAGTGGCGGACGACCTTGGACTGGGTCTGGTCATGCGCCAGGCGGGCGGCAAGACGCAGCTGGTCTTGGGCGTCGCAGAGGTGAGCGTGCTTTGGTACCCGAGTCTGCGCGCCATGGCGCACGGCCTGGAGAAGAACCTCTTTGCCGTGACCGGTCAGTACAGCGCCGTGCGCGCCATGCTGCGCTTGTTGCCTCTGCCGCTGCTCTTGCTCGGGCCCGCCCTGGGTCTGCTGCGGGATCCACCGCTGCTCTGGCCCATGCTGCTCGTCACCGCCACCCTGCCCATCTTGGCCTGGTCTCTGCGTACCATCGGCCAGCGCTTCTGGCCGGCACTTCTGACGCCTCTCGGCTTCCCGGTCTTGGGCTACATGCTCCTGCGCAGCATGGTCAAGTGCTTGCGCATCGGCGGCATCGAGTGGCGCGGCACGCGCTATCCGATGAACGAGCTCCGCGCCTTGCAGCGCGTGAAACTCTAGTTTCCTGCTACTCGTCTTTGATCGCCTGGATCATCTCCTCGAGCGCAAAGACGGTTTTCGGCAAGATCTGCTCAGGCGGGAAGTATCTCTCGATGAGTGATATGGCGTCTTCGCAGTTTTCGACGCCCAGGTAGCGCAAGAGAAACCGCACGTCGCTTTCGTCGTGGAACTCCGCGCCGAGTCGCATGGCGACTGCTTTCATCGCGAAGAGGTACTCCGCCGTTGCTGTCATGACCGTCAGGTGTGACAGCGCCAGAAACGGCTCGAAGCTGCCGGATGCACTCATGAACCCCCGGGCGGCGTCGTTGAGCCAGTCTTTTGGGACTTGGAATGCGTCGGCGACTTCAGCCGCGAGTTGGCGCAGTTCGGACTTGGGCAGAAAGACTGCATCCACGTCCTTGGTGGAGGGTCGGGCGCGATGGACGAGGCACAGCACAGCGCCTCCGACAACGAACAACTGACCCTTGATGCAAGCGTTCGACAAACGCTCGTTGAGGGCGTCGAAAAGCGCCAGGATTTGGTCTCGCGACAGCGCGTTCATACCCGCGCACCGATCGAGGCATCGATGAACAAGTTGCGTCTTCTAAAGATGGGTGGACTCTCAAGTAGCAGATAGAGACGGAGCGAGCGCAGTTGCGACGCAAACCACGGTCGTGCCAGCGCTGGGACCTGGGTCGTCCATTCCGGCGTCGGCAGGGACTTCTGGTGCGCGGCGGACTCGACCATCGCGGCCAGATAGTTTGCGGCAAAAGGGGTCAAGATAGAGCCAGCGCTTGCCCCAACAGCCGGCTCCCACTCCGCGGCCGTCAACGACGACAAGAAGTCATTGAGCTCCGCGAGGGACAATCGTCGTTCAGACTCGTCGCGCGCGTGGGCCAACTGCTCCACCAACGCTTCGAACTGGCTGCGGGGCGACGTCGGCAGTGCCCGGGCAAGGACGTAGCTGGATAGATCGAGTCCGGCTTGCTGGGCTGCGGCGCGCAGCGCGCGCTTGTCGGCCGTGCTGATGCGGATCTGCAGCTGGGACGTTTTTGCCACTGCGCCAGACAGCCTAAGCCCGCGGCACGCCGCTGTCAATACATCGCGTATTGACATAGCATGGTCCCAAAAAACACACCGCTGCCCGCGTGAAGTGGGTGCACGCGTGGGATTAGGGCCCCGGCGCCGCCCTGGGCCACGACCCAAAAAACAACCGAAGGGAAGCGGGCTACTTCAGGTTCAGCAGGGCATCGACGCTGAACTGTCCGCCGTTGATGGGCGCGACTTGGCTGCCCTTGGCGTAGGCGTCAAAACCGGCCCAGCCCGCTTGTTTGTAGTGATCGAAGTTTTGGCCGAGGTTGTCGTTCAGGTCCATTTGCACGTCGATGCGCACGTCCGCGTGCCCGGGCGGCAGCAGGGAAAGCAACGCGTAGGCGCCGGGCTGTTCGTCGTGGCGCCCCAGTGGGCTGCTCTCGGCTACGAGCTTGTCGAAGAACTCCATGGCCACACGGGCGCGCGACTGACTGAAGGAAGACGCGGTGGCCTTTTCGTAGTCCACGCGGTTTTGTGCGTCGACGGGGAAGCGCAGTTCGATGGCGCGGGGGCCAATGGGGCCGATGCTGGAGATCACGGCGTCTTCGGCGGCAACCAGGCGCACGTAGCGGCTGGATGCGTCGTCGTAAACGTTCATCAACGACTCAAGGGTCTCTTTGGTTTTGCCGCTGTCGAGCTTGGCGCGATCAGCTTTGATGGCCGCTGGCGTGTCGCGGCGTTTGATGGTCACGGCTTCGAGGTGACCGAGCAGGGCGTTCTTGAGATCGAAGCGGTTCTTGTCCACCAACAGGTCCGTGACCGCGGCGTCGTCCATGCGATAGTCGAGCACCACGCTGGCGTTGGGGCCGACGAAGGTCGCCGCTGGTTCCACGGTGGCCTGGGTGGTGAGGCGCAGCTGGCCGGCCTTTTTCACCACATCTTGGGCCGCGGGATCGACGCCGATGAGAGCCGCGGCTAGCGCTTGTTCGCCTTGGCTGCGCAGGCTGATCACCTTGGGATCGCTGAGAATACTGATGCGACAGGGGTCGAAGGCGTCGCTGGGGTTGCAGCTGGTCTGCACGTAGCTTTCGAGTTCGTTGCCGGGACCTTCGATGGCGGCGAGGGCC
The DNA here is from genome assembly GCA_937872925.1 of uncultured Myxococcales bacterium. GTDB lineage: Bacteria > Myxococcota_A > Polyangia > Polyangiales > Polyangiaceae > JACKEA01. The sequence continues at coordinate 4,885 of CALMUT010000193.1, forward strand.
GCCTTGCCCCCCAAAGCGCTGATGATGGAGTCGAGGTGGTCGAGCAGCTTGTCGCGCTCCATGTACTTGTCGCCCTCTTGGATTTGCACGAAGAGGTTGGCTTCCCCTTGGGGCAGTGCGCCTGCGTCGCCGGCGTCATACACGAGCCCGCTGAGGCCCACGCGCGTGTAGCCGTGGGACGAGAAGAACCAGCCGCCCGCTTTGTGCAGTGAATCGAAGAGCAGGGTGCGGGCGCCGCCCGGGGTTTGGATCACGACGGAGCCGCTGCCTTCGGTGACGCTCTTGAAGAAGTGCATGCCGAAGATCTCTGCGCCCGCCGTACTCGTGGCGCTGACGCCGGATCGCGAGATGTCGAACTCCGCGTTGACCCCGGGCTCGCCACGGTTGGCCAGCGCCTGGGCCAGGCGCACGTCGCCGCGCAGGGCCTGGGCCAAGGCTTGTTCGAGGGCGACGGGATCCGCGCCGCCATCCAGAGAGAAGCGCATGCGTGCGACGTTCAGGCGCGTCTTCTGTTTCGACTTCTCCAAACGCGCGGCCACGAAGCTCAGCTTGTCGTCGAGCTGCTTGCGCAGCGACTTGTCGACCAGCTTGCCGACGTCCACGTTGGCGCCGCCCACGTTGGCGCTCTTTTTGACCAATCCCTGCACGCCCCAGCCGTCGTTGATGGCCAGCTCAGCGGAAAGAATGTTCGCGACCTGCACGCCGACGTCCACCACGACCTGATCGCCGGATAGACGCACCACTTGCACGTCCACGTCGCCAGCAAGGCGCGTGCGCAAGCCGGCGGACAGCACGATGCCGTAGCTGAGCGCTGGGGTGGGCGAAGCGATCAAGAGCGGCACGCCGACGCCGACGTTCAGTCCGATGGCGCCTTTGCCGGACCAGGCGATGACTTCGCCGGGCTTCAGGTTGCGCACATCGTCGACGCTGCGCGGGAGGACGAACCCGCGCGCGGCACGCATGGCTTTCAGCGGCGCGCCGCCGACGGCGCTGGTCTCATCGTCGTAGGCGCCGATCACGCGTACGCCAAGGGCCGCGCCGGCGTCGAAGCCGACGTTGACAGAGCCGGCACCGAAGCCCCCGGTGGCGACGCTCCAGCCGTGTACGCCGGCGCCCACTTGGAACGCGAGCTCCGCGTAGAGCTTGTCGACGGAGCCGTTCAAATGCGCAAGGCGAAGCGCGTTGACCTCGGTGGCCAGCTCCTTTTCGCCGAAGGTGCTGGCCAATCCCGAGACGAGCTGATCCAGATCTTCGAGGGTCAGATCCTGCGCGGCGCGATCTTTGGTGGTGTAGAACTTTGGTTCCGCGATTTGAATGCCGGCGAAGTCGCTGACGCTCAGGGTGTCGTTCAGGCCTTCGCTGGCGAAGCCGGCGCCTACGGCGACGAGATCGCCCAGGTCTAGATTTTTGGCGTCGCGGTAGAAGCTCTCGATGCTGCCCCAGCCGTCGCATTTGCCGTTGCATTGCACGCCGAGGGTTTCGCCGGGCGCGTCGCCGCTGCTGGCGGGGTCGTCGCTGCCGGAGCAGCCCGCGGACAGCGCGGCAAAACCCGAAAGCAGGAACGCGGTGGAGAGACGGCTTCGAAGCAAAGAACGCATGGAAAGCAGCGTACTCCCGTAGGAGCGCTTTTCCAGCCGAAAAAGCGGGGCGCGGTCCGGCGTGTGGACCCTGCTTCGCGCGCTGGCGCGCTGCTCCGAAGCGTATTTGCCCGCCCGCCCCCGTGATATGACCGGGGCATGGCCGAAACGGCACTCATCACGGGAGCGTCCGCTGGGATCGGAAAAGAGCTTGCTACCCTCTTTGCCAAGGACGGCATCGGGCTGGTGCTGGTGGCGCGACGCCGAGATCGCCTGGAAGCCCTCGCGTCCGAACTGACCGCGGCGCATGGCGTTTCGGTGCTCGTGGTGGACGAAGACCTGTCGGATCCGACGAGTCCGCCGCGCATCGTGGAAGCCGTCGATCGTGAAGGGCTCGTGGTCGACTATTTAGTGAACAACGCCGGCTTCGGCACGAGCGGTCCCTTCGCGGAGCTCGACCTCGAGCGCGAGCTCGGACAGATCCACGTCAACGTGATGTCCTTGGTGCACCTCACGCGATTGGTCCTGCCCAAGATGCTCACACGCGGGCGCGGCCGGATCTTGAACGTTGGATCGACTGCGGGCTTCCAACCCGGGCCCTATATGGCGGTGTACTACGCAACCAAAGCCTTCGTGAACAGCTTCACCGAGGCGCTCTGGTACGAGTTGAAGGACAGCGGAGTGACCGCCACGGTGAGCTGCCCGGGCGCGACGGCCACGGAGTTTGCGGAAGTTGCGGGCAACGAGAAGAGCAAGCTCTTCAAGCTGGGCGCGGCGTCTGCGGACCAGGTCGCCGCTGAAGCGTACCGTGCCATGCAACGCGGCAAGGTCATGGTGGTACACGGGCTGAAGAACAAGCTCGCATTGCAGAGCCTGCGTGTCAGTCCCCGCGGCACCGTGCGCAGCTTGGCCGCAACCCTCAACAAACGCTGAGGCTTAGCGTGCGCGCACGATGGCGAAATCCGTCCAGCTGCCGACAAAATCCGGCGGCGGGCGTTTGCCCTTCTTTAGAGTAACTTTCGCCGAGCTGCCGTACACGTAGTAGGTGCCCTGATCCGTTTCGACTTTGGCCCAATTGTCCTTGGTTTCGACGCTGGCCTCCGCATGTTGGAAGCTGACGACAAAGCGCTCTTCGCTGCTGTCGACGCCGCTTTCCTGTTTGTAGGACTTGCCCCGAGCAACCTTCCAATCCGGAACGCTGCCCGCGTTGGTCGCGAGCAGCAGCTGTCCGTTTTCGGCGCTGCAGAGCAGGCTGAAGCGCCGCTGCGGCGGGCGGCCCATGTTGACGGCTTGCACGCGGATGCGCTGCCCCTTCGCGAAAGGCACTGCGAGGCCCGCGGGCCAGGCGATTTCCAATGGCGCGCGCTTGTCGCTGTCGTCCACTAGCTCGGCGACGACGCGATCTTTGTCTCGGCGCAGCGAGTCTATTAGGAACAGCGCGCCGCCTTTTTTGGTGGTTGGCGCACGCAGCGCTTGCAGTGCGCCGCTGAGTTCCTCCGCGGGTTTAGAAGCCAGCGCGGTGGGCTCTTTTGGCTGCGTCTCTGGCACTTCGCTGCTGATAGGCGCCGCGCGCGGGGCCTTGCCCAAGCGCGGTACCAGCGTGTCGGCGCGCAGCTCAAGCACGCTGCGCTCGCCCTCTTCGCTCACCACCACGATCAGCCAGCGCTGCCCCGCGCGGAAGGCGCCGTCGACATTGGCAAAGAAGCTATCGACGACCTTGTCCCCGGCTACCACCCGGGTGGCGATGGGCCCGGTGTTGGGCGGGCGGAAGCGTTGTTCGAAGGAGAGATCCAGCCCGGTGAACTTCGAAGTCTTTTCGACCAGCTTGCCGTCGAGGCTGCCCTCGAAAAAGCCCGAAGTCGGAATGGGCTCGCCGTCCGCGGTCATGGTCTCGGAGGCGTCCATCCAGCGCGCATCGGGCACTTGGCCCATCAGCGCAAGACGTTGCTCTGCGGGATCGCCACGGCAGCCGTCGAGCTCCACGGCATCCACCCAGCCCGTGCCCCCACTGATCTTCACCATGGTCGCGGCGGTGCTGCTGCACGCGCCTCGAGTGCCCACCAGCGTGAAGGACAGGGGCGGATCGATGGGATGCGCGTCGTTGATCTCGATGGCCAGGCCGTGGCCGATCACGACGGGGTTCGATCGGGTTGTGGGCGGCGCGCTCGACGGGCCGAGCATGACGTAGCTCTTGCCCGTGGCTTCCAGCACCTCGAAGACCGCGTCTGCTCCAGGGCGCGGCCCCGGCGCGGGAGTCTGTGCGGGCTTTTTCGCCGCGCATGCGGTGAGCATCAATGTCAGCACGGCCGCGATTTGTGGGCGCATATGCGGCAGTTAGCCCGGCCCCGGATGCCCGTCAAAGGCCGGCGCGCGCCGCGCAGCGCTTAGGCCCAGGTTTTTGTCGCCCCGGCGTGGCTACGCTACCCTGCGGGCTCCGTGAGGGTGGTGCGAAGAGTGATGCAAGTGCTGTTGACGATCACGCTCGCCTACGCGGCGGTCTGTACTTTGGCGTACGTGGGGCAGCGCAAGCTGCTCTTTCCCGCGCCCACCCGCGGCGATGTGCCCGTCATGGACGGCGCAACCATGACGAAGGTCACCGCGCCGAGCGGACGCATCGTGCACGCCTTGCACGTGCCGGCGCCCGAGGGCGCGCCCACGCTGGTGCACTTCCACGGCAACGGCGAAGAGCTGGCGGACTTGGTGCCCCTGGCCTGGTCGTTTCACCGCGCGGGCATCGGATTCTTTGCGGTGGAGTATCCCGGCTACGGGCTGTCCAAAGATCAGACGCCGAGCGAAGCGCAACTGTACGCGGACTCCGAAGCGGCGCTTTGGCATTTGCACAACGGCCTGGGAGTGCCCACCGAAGACGTCGTGTTGCAGGGGCAGTCTCTGGGCAGCGGCGTGGCCACAGAGATGGCCAAACGCGGGCACGGCGCGCGGCTGGTGCTGATCAGCCCCTTCACCTCCGTGCCCGACGTGGCTGCGCGCACGCTGCCGTTTTTGCCCGTGCGCATGCTGATCAAGGATCAGTTTGCGAACCTGGAAAAGGCACCGAAGATTGTGCTGCCCGTGCTGGTCGTGCACGGCACCCAAGACGAGATCATCCCCGTAGACATGGGCGAGGCGCTTTCCAAAGCGTTCCCCAATGCGTCGCTTTTCTTGGCGGAGGGCGCGCACCACAACGATCTGTTCGTGCAAGATGGTCGCCGCGTGGTGGACCGCATTGCGGCCTTTGCCAAGGGGGAGTACGTAGAGGGGTAACGCTTTTCGATGCGCCTTACGCTTCCGCCTCCTTCTGCACTTCTGGGCAAAGTACAGTCCACCAGTGATCCCGTCGCCAAACGCGCGGCGGCTGCGCTCACCCAAGCGTTGAGTGGCATGGAGTACTCGGAGCCTTTTGCCGGGGCTCACGCGCGGATCTTGCGTGCGCTGAGCGCGCACTCTGAGGCGAGTGCAGCCCAGGAGCTGGGCGCGCTCTTCGACTATTGGGCGTCCCGCTCGCCGGGCAATCCTCGGGGCGACATGCGTTACCGCTGGGAGCTGAGCCATCGTCGCGGCGTGCGCATGCCGGACTACGCGCCTGACGAGACTGCGTGGCGTCCTTGGCGCGCTGCGGAGGCGCCGGTGTTGGCCAAAGACCCCTTTGAGTTCGAACAGCGTCTGGCCACTCCGATCATCTTGACGGAAAATGCCGAGCTGCTCGCGGAAGCCGCCGAGGCCGGAGACGAAGTCGCCCAAGAGCTGCTGGATGAAGTCAGCCCGGTATTGCGCCGGGACTTCGCGTTTTTCGTACAAGGTCTCGACCCGTGGCAGGACACCTTTGCGCTGTGGTGCCTCACGCGGCGATTGCGCGTTCTTTCCATGTTGCACCCCATGGCCGTTGCCATTGCGACGGGCTACGCCGCGGGTGCCGGGCGCGATCACGGGCCCGTGCTGGGGATCCGTTTTCCTTTCCACAAAGCGCCGCTGGTGTCCGCCAGTGCGCAGCTAGCCTCGGCGCTGCTCGCCCTGGGCTCCGACATGGACCTGGTGGCATCGCTGGTGGACTTCGTGCGGGACGCAGAGCTGCCCGACGGCGGCTGGGGCGACGCTAGCGAAACGGCGGATGTGTTGACCAGCTTGGTCGCGGCGGATCTGATGGCCCGCATCGACCCCACCTACGACGTCAGTCGCGTGCAGCGCTACCTAGAAGGCGCCCAGGGCAAAGACGGCCTGTGGCGCGCCCTGGGCCCGGAAGCACCTTGGCTCAGCGCCGAGATCGTCGCGATGCTGCTCTCGACGCGCCAGCCTTTCCCGCTGCGCTTTCGCTGGCCCTATTTGCCGCCAGCCAACCGCGATCAAAAGACGCGCTTGCCGTTCTACGCGTACTTCTCAGATCTGTGCGGGCTGTTTTCGGCGCTGCCGGGCTTGGCTCAGAGCGAAGTCGAGCTGGGCTTCGTGGACCTGGTCGGCTTCCGCGCCTTCAACAACGCCTTTGGTCAAGAGCGCGGCGATCAAGTGCTGCGCGCCTTCGCCGACGAGCTGCTCACCCTCGACCACGTGCGACCCATCCGCGATGGCGGCGACGAGTTCATCCTCGTGGCCGCCCCGGAACGCCGCGGACTGCGCGTGGATTTGGATGGCTTCCGTCGTGATTGGCCCGCGCGCTTTCGGCAGCGCTTTGGCGAAGATGTGCCTCCCGTGGCGCCGCGGATCTTGGTCTGCCGCAGTCGCGCGGATCGTCTCATCGCTGCCCGCGAACAGCTCGGGATCCGCATCACCGCCCTCAAATCCGAGCAGCACGGCGAAGACGGGATCTTGCGCGACTTGGGCGTGCTGGAGTAGCGCGCGCCCAAGTCGCTTCCGCCAAATGGGGCATTCCGACTAGGTACACGTCGCGGGCCTAGGGCGCGAGACTCAGCACGAAGGGCTCGGAAGGGTGGGTTGCGTTCACCGGGCCGCTGCCGAAATCGATGGATCCCTGGAAGTAGCCCCCGACATACACGCGGCTCAGGCTGTCGACGACCACGTCGCTTCCGAATTGCATATGCGTCGGGCCGAAGTTCTTGCTCCACATGCAGGCGCCGCTTGGGTCGAGCTTGGCAACCAAGACGTCGCCCGCGTACTTGTGGGCTTCGTCTTTAACGATGGTGTGCGGCCCGCAACCCAGATCGACCACGCCGTCGCGCACCAAGCCGGCCAAGATCACGCCGCCGGAAGCATCGATGGCGAGGGCATTGGCAGCGGCGTAGTCGGCCGTTCCGAGTTGCTTGCTCCACAGCACCGTCCCAGACGCTGTCACGCGTTCGAGTTGCACGAAAGAATCGGGCGCGCCTTGGGCTGTGGCCATGCCGCCGAAGACCACGTCGCCGGTTGCGCTGGTGGCGACGGCGTATCCGGACACGGTCTTTCCGTCACCGACCGGATGCGTGAACAGCGTATCGCCCGTTGGCGAGAGACGCGCGACGAAGCCGTCGGTGCTTGCTTTGGGCGTGATGGGCCCGGTGCCGAGGTCCGTGGTGTCGTTGAAGGAGCCGCCGATGGCCACGTGGCCTGTCGCATCGATGGCGACGGACTCGATGGACAGTTCGTCGAAGATGCGACTGAAGACGTGGGCGCCTGCCGTGGTCTGTGCGACGACGAAGCTCGACTCCACGCCCGTCAGTACCGACCCGCCGAAGGTGATGGGGCCGCCGCTCGCACCGATCAGCGCAACTACGCCGTTGCGCACATCGACGTGGAATCCGAAGTCCGAGCTGGCGCTGCCGTAGCTGTTCGCGCCGACCACTGCGCCGCTTGCGTTGAGCACGATCAGCGGCACATCGTAGCCGCCGACGCTGCTCAACGTCGTGCTCCCGACGGTCATGCTGTCCATGAAGGCGCCTGACACGTAGGCCGCGCCGTTTTCGTCCATGCCCACGGCGTTGGCTGCGTCGTCCTTCGTTCCGCCGAAGCGCTCGCTCCACAAACACGTCCCCTGCGCGTCGTAGCTCACGACGAAGATGTCGTTCCCTCCCGCGCTCGTCATCGCGCCGGCCCCGAAGTCCATGGTGCCGCTGAAGACGCCCGCAGCCACCACGCGTCCGTCCTTGGCCACTGCCACGGCGCGCACGGCACCGTTTCCGTCACCGCGCACGCCCCACAGCGTATCGCCGGTGGGTGGCGGCACTCCGCTGTCCCCCGCGGCTGCGCCGACGCCGCCAACGCCAGCCGTGCCTCCGGTGCCAACAGTGCCAGCCGTGCCTCCGCTGGCTGTGGACGTGCCGGCGGTGCCGCCGGAGCCCATTGCCAGTCCGCTGTCTGCGCCCGTGCGTCCGCAGCCAACGAGTGCCACGAGCAGGCAAGTTCTCCAGAAGTTCATGCGCGGCGTCACGCAAACCGCGTGCCATAGATTCGGGCGACGTTGTCGCCGCGATCCCGAGCTGGTCGCTGGATCCTGTGCCATGGCACACGCCGCTGCGCCGGCCCAGAGAACGACGGCGATGTCGGTGTGGCCCCACGCGTCCGACTCAGGATCCCGTCGCGCAAGGCTGTGAGCGTCGCCCCCCGTGGCCCAATGCGCGACGCGTGGCCCAAGGCCGGCACACCTGCGCGACCCAAAATAAAAACAGCCTCAGTTATCGGCGGTGAGTGGTGGGGCTTGGAACGCGGTGTTGCCGACGCCGTCCTTCTGTACGACCTGCTCGAGCCAGGCGAGACGAGGGTGCAACACGTGCTCGATCTTGCGGTGGGGCGTGCGACTCATCACGGCTTCCCAGCTTTGGATGCGCGGCTTGCCGGCGTTGCCTGCGAGCAGGATGGGCACGGCGGTGACGGGGTCGCGTTCGTAGACGAAGAAGGTGTGGTAGTGCGGATGCGCGTAGTGATCCCAGGGTGCGAGGCCGCGGATCACGACGATGTCACCGGGCTGCATGCGTGCGCGCTTGTCTTGCAGGAACTTGTAGAAGCGCTGTTTGAACAAATACGGCAAGCGGCGCGACGTGGGTACGTTGTAGACGTCGAAGAGTTCGGTTTGCTTCTGGGCGAAAGCAACGAAGGACGGCACCTGCCGGCGATCGCTTTCCATCATGTCGTCGAAGGACACGGCTCCGGCGGTTTGTGTCCGGGGCTTTCCCTGCGCTTGCCACCAGGTGCCGGAGCTGCGCTCGAAGGTCTCGGTAATGAAATCGATGCAGACTTGGGGCGGCGCGGGGCTGCCGTCGCTCAGGAAGACCGGGTAGCGGTCGTAGTTGAAGACGTAGCTGTCCTCTCCGGCCAAATATGCTGATTTCCAGCGTCTTTTGAGGTGACCGTCCTGCTGGCCCCATTCACTCTTGGGTTCGTCGAAAGGTAGCTGTTCGTGCACTTGCTTCAAGATCACGTTGCGCATCACGGTCAGCACGCGGGCGCGCACATGCGCCTGGGCTCGGGCGGCCTGCAGCTTGGGCGTGTTGGCAGCTTCGACGCTTTCACAGACGGGCGTTAGGCGCGCGCCGTCGCTCTGGAAGAGCACCGTAACCGGAACGTCGTCGTAGCGCACTTCCGCTAGCAAATGCGTTTCGGTGCGATGCAGCACCGACATGCTGTCGAAGGCCAGTAGGTGCGCCATACTGCGCACGTCTCGATGCAGCACGCGTTGTTTGGCTTCGCCGGAAACACGCACGCGATCGAAGAGCAGTACACGCGCGGGTTTGCCGCTGTCGACGCCGCTGGCGTACACGTAGCCTGCGTCGGACTTGGCGACTTGGATTTCTTCGGCGCCCCGCTCGATGATCAGTCTGGGTTCGTTGAACAGGTGCCCGAGTTCCACTTTTTGCCACAGCGACCAAGACAAGTCGCCAGTCTCGGCGTAGAGGTAGCCGTCCCGCAGCAGAACTTGGCGCGCGATCTGCGGGGCGTGCGCCATCTGCTTGATGAAGTAGTCCACGGTGTCCCAAGGGAAGCGGCTGTTTGTCAGAGTGCGCCGGTAGCCTTCGATTTCGGGACGGGTGGCTTTCGGCCATTGGGGCGGCTCGACGAAGACCACCGGCTCGCCTTTGGAGCGCGCGACAATTTGCGCGCGCTGCTGGTCGAGTTTGGGCGTACCGGGCAATCCGGGTTCGGCGCGAACCGAGGCGATGCTCGCCTCGCAGTCGAGGGCTTGGGGCACGGGCTGCGGGGCTTGGGCGCGCTGTGCGGCGCGGGTCACCAGGTTGCGGACGTCCGGGATCGCTCGGGAGAGCCGGGACGGCTGCGACGACTGCGGCGACTCGGACGGCCGCGACGACTCGGACGACTGCGACGGTGCGGACTGCGACGGCGCGGACGGCTGCGACGGTGCGGACTGTGCCGGCTGTGACGGCTGTGACGGTGCGGACTGCGACGGCTGGGACGGCTGCGGCGGCTGCGGCTTTTCGGCGCAACCGACGGTCGCGGTGAGCAGAGCGGCACAGAGAGCTAAACGCATGAAAATCCAAGTTAATTTTGACAGCTCGGGGGCAACTGCGCAAATACCGGGGTTTTCAGGCGCTGGGAGCGGGTGCACTCTCCCCGGCCGTGCCTCGCGTCGCCGCATATGCAGTGGCAGCGGCCATCGCCGTCTTTGCCTTCGAAGCCTTCGCCGGAAACCCCCTCGTGGTGTTCCCGCCGCGGCCGGAACGACTGCGGGCGGTGCGCTATGCCGAGCACGATCGCAAAGCCTGTTTGGCGGAGTTGGAGGCGCGACAAATCCCGTTTCGGAAAGGGCCGCCCGTGCCCACCATCGACGCGCCCATTCGCCTGTCCGGACCCATGCGTGGCGTGCACTTCGAGATGTTCCACCCGACGGCGAGGGATCCGAAGGGGCCGCTGATGGACTGTCGCCTGGCCCTGTCCCTTGACGATACGGCAATCATCGCGCGGGACGCCGGCTTCTCCCGGGTGCGTTACAACAGCATTCACCGTGGGCGCTGGGCGCGGGTGCCGGGACAGCGCCACGCCGCGGGGGTCGCCATTGACGTGGTTGAGCTGGTGCGGCCGGACGGCAACGTGCTGAACGTCAAGCGTGATTTCGTTGGCGCTGGCATCGGCAGCAAGACTTGCGGCCCTGACGCGGCCGAGGCGCCCGCTGGAAAAGCCCGTGCGCTGCGCGACTTCGTGTGCGCTCTGGACAAAAGCCGCAGCTTTAACCTGATCTTGACGCCCCATTACGACCGGCGCCACGACGACCACCTGCACCTCGAGGTGCGTCGCAAGATCAAGTGGTTTCTGACGCAGTGAACGTCGCGCCGTTGTGTTAGAAGCCCGGTCACCTGGAGAGAGCTGATGAGCGGTCATTCTAAATGGGCAACCATCAAACGTAAGAAGGGTGCCACCGACGCTGCCCGCGGCCGCGTGTTCACCAAGCTGATCCGCGAGATCACCACCGCCGCGCGCATGGGCGGAGGCGACGTGGACGGCAATCCGCGCCTGCGCAAAGCCGTAGCCGACGCCAAAGCGCAGCAGATGCCCGCGGACACCATCAAGCGCGCACTGCAGCGCGGCACCGGGGACGAAGAAGGCGTGCAGTACACGGAAGTGCTGTACGAGGGCACGGGTCCGAGCGGCACGCTGTTTCTCGTGGAAGGCATGACCGACAACCGCAACCGCACCGTGGCGGAGTTGCGAAAGATTTTCGAGCGGCGCAACGGCGTGCTCGGCACCACAGGCACCGCCGGCTGGGCCTTCGATCACCTGGGTGTGATCGTGCTCGACAAGGCCGGCCTGTCCGAAGACAAGCTGATGGAAGCCGCCGTCGAAGCCGGCGCCGAAGACTACCGCGACGAAGGCGAAGCCTGGGTCGTGTACACCCCGCCGGATCAACTCTACGACGTCAGTGGTGGCTTAGAAAAAGCCGGCCTGACCCTACAAGAGAGCAAACTCGCCTACGTGCCCAAGGTGAAAAAGCCGGTCACGGAAAACGACGCCGAAAACTGCATGAACCTCGTGGACTCCCTGGACGAACACGACGACGTACAAAACGTGTACGCCGATTTCGATATTTCCGACGAAGAGCTCGCGCGGATCACCGGCGAGTAGCTCCGGGAGCGTCACGGGGGAGCGCTCCGAAAAAGAACGCAACCCAAGGCAGCCCCCCACCGACACGGTGTCCCGCCCGGGGGTGGGCGTCGTACACAAAGCGCGCAACTGAATCTACTGTGTGCCGATCACAGTGCCCTCCCGCCCTGGGAAGTTTTGTTCCGCGGCGGGTGGCGCGGACCTCCGCTAGCGGAGGTCGATGAGCGGATGCGGGGATGCGCGGGGATGCGGGGATGTGCGGGGTGCGCGTGGTTACGGGGCGCGGCGCGGCGCGGGGCGGGGTGAAGGTGGCGTGGCGCGGCGCGGCGCGGCGTTGGGCGGGGTGAAAGCGGCGTGGCGCGGCGCGGCGCGGGGCGGCGTGGCGCGGCGTTGGGCGGGGTGAAAGCGGCGTGGCGCGGCGTGGCGCGGCGCGGGGCGGGGTGAAAGCGGCGTGGCGTGGCGCGGCGCGGCGTTTGCGGGTCAACCTTTGCAGTGCTGCGCACCCAGGTTGACGGTGAGCTCCTGACAACTTGCGGCGCCGAACGTCGCTCCAGCTTTCGGCCCCTGAGTGCAGCTGCAGGCCAGGGTCGTCGGGGAATCCGACTCACAGTGCGCGCCCCATGCAGGGCAAAATATGTCGCATTGCCGAAAGTAGGGCGGCGCGCCCGGCCCCGCTCCGCCGGAGCCCAGGCTGCACTCGTCGCCACCTGCGGGGTTGTCGCAAGCTTCCGCAGCTTCGAATTGCGTGGCGCACAGGTCTTGGGGATCCTGCGAGCAATCCGTAAGCTTCTGCGCGTAGCACTGCATGACCGCATCGAAGGCCGCGCCGCATCCTTTCGCCGCGGCCTCAGCCCGTGCCTCGTCCCCGCTCTCAATGCATTGCTGCAGCGTGATCGAGCTACAATTCAATCCAACGACGGTTTCGCACACGTCTTGGATCAGCAGCGCCGGATCTTGCGGTGCGTCCGAGTTCGAAGATCCGCCACAAGCCCCCGCGATCAGCGCCAGCAGCAGCCAAACCGGTTTCGAGATGCGCATTCCTGTCCCCTCCGGATCCCGAGGATAGCAGCTGGGAGCTGGAGCGGCGCTGCGGCAGCGGACAGGAGGAGACGTGAAGCGGGAGCAGCGTTTGTTGGCGGTATTACCGGAAGCTCTCGCCGGAGCCTTTTCGGCGGGTCGCACGGTGGGGCGGAGGTTGGCGGCAACGCGGCGACGGGGGAGTGACGTGAAGCGGGAGCGGCGTTTGTTGGCGGTATTATCGGAAGCTCTCGCCGGAGCCTTTTCGGCGGGTCGCACGGTGGGGCGGAGATTGGCGGCGTGACTTGCTAGCGCCCTGAACGAATCTCGCGCAACCGAACTTCACATCGACCCGACACAGTGACCCTCCCCGGGGTGGGGCGTCGTCAACAATTCGCGCAACTGAATCTACTGTGTGCCGACCACAGTGCCCTCCCGCCCAGGGGAGCTTTGTTCCGTGGCGGGGGGCGCGGACCTCCGCTAGCGCTGTGTGTACGACGCCCCCTTGGCGCGGGCCTCCGCTAGCGGAGGCGCTGGGGGGAAAATCTTCGCGACGCATCACTTTTTGCTGGGCAGGTATTTCGCACGTCAACG
>CALMUT010000194.1 GCA_937872925.1 uncultured Myxococcales bacterium
GCTTCTTCATGACCGCGTTCCAGCAGACCGGCCTCGACAACGAGACCTTCTTCTATCCCCTGGGCATGACCAATACAGCGCTCGGGCGTTTCACGAATCCGAACAGCGCCACCACGGACGAGATGCTCAACGCGAACTTCTCCGAAAGCTTCGCTCGTACCGCCTACGACATCGTGGCGACAGGCAAGCCCTGGAGCGAGGTGATCACCACGAACACCTTCATGATGACGACCGCGCAGATGGCCTACATGGCCTATCAGGACGACGTGGTGGTCGACGACGACGAGAAGAAGACCGTACGCACAACGAACGGCGACTTCCCGAAGCTTCGCTTCGTTCGGGACAAGGCAAACGCGCCCCCAGCCAGCGAAGCGCTGGATCCGAAGCACCCAAACTTCGGCACGTTCTTCCACGGCGACCTGAACGATTTGCCCGCGTCTTGCAATGTGGCCGCGACCAATGTCGTCGACACTACGAAGAACGTGGCCGGTGAGTGGCGCATCGCCAGCGGCAACATGCCGCCTTCCTATTACGTCTTCAGCAGCATGCTTGGCCGCCACCAGGGCCTCAGCCGTCACCAAGCGGGCTGCAGCACCGGCGCCAACAACGACACGCCGCTGATGGAGCGCACGGACTTCAATGATTGGCGGTTGGTCACCATCCGCAAACCCGTAGGCGGAGAGTCCGGCACGGTGTTCTACGATCTGAAGAAGCTCCGTGGCTCCACGGAGTTGGTACTGCACGCGGACCGCCCTGGATTCATCGGGTCGCCCGGATTCGTCGCGACCTGGCCCAATAACGAAGACAACTCCGCCCGCGTGGTGATCAACCAGATCTTGATCGTGGCGCTGGGTGCCAGTTTTGAAGGCGACGCGGTCAACGACTTTTCACCCACGGTCGACGAAGAACACGCCGCGCCCGGAAGCGAATGCTACGGCTGCCACCAACAGCTCGACCCTATGCGCGACTACGTGCGGGCGTCGTTCACCAACTACGCCGGCCAGCAACTTGACGCCGAGCGCACCGGGCTGCCCGCAGACTTCGTCTTTGGCGGCGTGAAAACAAAGGGCAACGGCATTCTGGACCTGACGCAGATCCTCGCCAAGCACCCCTTCTTCGCTCGCGCGTGGGCCCAGAAGCTCTGCTACTACGCCAACTCCGCCGCGTGTCCCGAGGGCGAGGAGCTGGACCGCGTGGTCAAAGTCTTTACGGATTCCAACTTGGACTTCCGCGTCCTGATCCGCGAGCTGTTCTCCTCTCCCATGCTCACGGGCAAAGCGTGCGTTGCCGGCATCGACGCTGGCACCACGGCCACCATCGCTCGGCGCTCGCAGTTCTGCATCCAGCTTTCCCATCGCTTGGGTGTCGACGACGTCTGCGGTATCCGGACGCTGTCCCAAGACGGCACTTCGCTGCAAAACCAAGTGCGCAGCGCCACCGCATCGATCCCCGACGATGGCTTCAGCCGCGCGGTGGTCGAGCCCGTCGCCATCGGTGAGACCGGCATGTTCACCCGGGCCAACCGCGAAGCAGCGTGCACCATCGCTGCCATGAATGGCTTCGGCATCTTCGACGGCATGGCGCAAAGCGAAGTGGTTGGCGTGCTGGTCGAGAAAGTCATGGGGCTGCCGGCGAGTGATCCGCGGCACCCCGAAGCCCGCCAGATCTTGGACGACCACGTCACGGACGCGCTTGCGCTCGGCAAGAAAGAGAAAGAGGCACTGCAGTCCGCCTTCGTGGTGGCGTGCATGTCGCCGGGTTCTGCTGGAGTTGGGTTCTAAAAGGACAAGCCATGTCGAACAAAGCAAAGAACATGATGCTCAGTCGCCGCGGTGCTCTCGGTGCTTTCGCGACCGTTACCGGCGGCTTGATCCTGCGTTCCCTCGCGACGGGCATTCCTGCTCGCGTATTGCTCGATCCGCTCAGCGCCCACGCCGCGGAGCCCGGCGCCGGCAAGATGTTGATCCTCAGTTGCTCCAGCTCTGGCGACCCGCTCAATGCGAACGTGCCGGGCACCTACGGCAAGAGTGATCTGTTCCACCCGCCGGGTGCCGAGTTTGCTGCGACCAGCATGAAGCTCGGCTCCCAGACGGCCACGGGCGCCAAGGTTTGGGCCGACTTGCCGCAGAACATCCTGGACCGCACCTGCTTCTTCCACCACGCGACTTTCACACCCGTGCACGGGGAGTTGCGCCGAGTGCAGCGTATGATGAACGCCACGGAAAAGAACGACATGCTGGTGTCACTGCTAGCGCGGGAGCTTGCTCCGCGCCTGGGCACCGTGCAGTCGGATCCCGTGAGCCTCGGCGCCAACGGCGGCGAGCTGCTCAGCTCTGGTGGCCGCGTGCTCGCCAACGTGGGACCAACCTCCGTGCAGAAGGCCCTCGGCGGCGTGGACGGGCCACTCAAGGATCTGACGAAGCTGCGCGACCAGAGCATCGATCGCGTCTATGCCTTGTACAAGGAGCGCGGCACGCCCAGCCAGCGCACCATGCTTGAAGCCTGGGCGCGTTCCCGAGACGAAGTGCGCGGCATCGGCGGCGCGTTGATCTCACGTCTGGACGCCATCAACGGCAACAACCAGGAAAACCAGGTGCGCACTGCCGCTGTGCTCGCCGCCATGAACATCACGCCGGTGATCACGTTGAAGCTGGACTTCGGCGGCGACAACCACACGGATGCCGGGCTAGCGCGGGAAGCCAGCCGCCATCAAACGGCGATTGCGCAGCTTGCCCTCTTGATGGACGAGCTCGACACCATGCGCGCGGAGAACTTGCTCAAACACGACGTGCTGGTCGGCTGCCTGAACGTCTTCGGCCGCACACTGAAGAAGAAGGGCACGGCGGGACGCGATCACAACAAGTCGCACCACGTCACCGTGCTGATGGGCAACGGGGTGCGCGGCGGCGTGGTCGGCGGCGTGCAGCTCGACAAGAGCGGCAAAGAGTACGAGGCCCAAGCCATCGACTCCGGCAGCGGCAAGGGCGGCAGCAGCGGCGACATCGCCTACGAGGACACCCTGAACTCCATGGGCAAGACCCTCGGCGCCGCCGTCGGCGTCGACTCCGACCGTCTCAACCAAATGATCCCCGGCGGCAAGATCGTGCAGTCAGTGGTCGGTTAGGACCAACGCGCGGGATCTCAAGCGGGATCTAGCTCGATCCCGTCAAACACCGCGTCGACTGAAAACGACGCTCCGAGGAAGGGCAAGGCGACCCGTTGCCCAGCGTAGACCTCCCGTTCGCTCCAGGCCGCACCGTCACCTCGTTCTACGACCGTGATTCGTCGCTCGCGGTGCGACACGATAAGCACGAACCGCAGTGCCTCGAGCATCTTGTAGCTCGTGAGCTTCTCGCCGCGGTCGTAGACTTCGGTAGACTTGCTCGTCACTTCGACCAGCAGGGTCGGATTCACGATTGCGTTGGCGTCGATGGGTGAAGGCCGCGCCTCCGTACACAGGACCGAGGCATCGGGGAAGGTTGAAAGATCCAGTTCCTCCACGCGGACTTTGAGGTCGGACGTGGCAACACGGCAACCTTCGGGAAGCACGCCAGCCAGTGCCACGATCATCGATGCCGACAGTTGAGCGTGCGCCCGTGTTCCTCCTGCCATCGCGTACATGACGCCGCGGCGGTACTCGAGTTTGAGGGTGCTTGCCTCGAGCGACGCAAGGTAGTCCACGTAGTCGTAATGAAGCGGGTGGGCGCTCGTCACGAATTGAGCATAACGCATTTGGGCTGCCCCCACTCCTGCGTACCGGAAGCTGCTAGGCTGCCTGCAGTGATGCGGGAAGGTGCTGCGGCAACGTGTGAGCGCTGCGGCGCGCCTCTGGCGCTGGCGCAAGGGGGGAAAGCCCGTTGCGTGTTCTGCTTGCACGCGCAGCCGCTGCCCGCGCATGTGGCGCAGCCGTTGGCGGAGTCGGCGCGGCTGTCGGCGGAGCTCGACGCGGCAGAGCGTGCGGCGGGCGCCCTGGGCAAGAGCCACTACGCGATTTGGGTCATCTTGGGCATCAACATCCCGGGACTGGCGCTCGCGGGCGCGGCGATCTTTGGCGCGGCGCTGACCCAGCAGAATCCCGTCGGGACGTTGATGTTTGCGGCCCTCGGGATCGGAGGCTTGCTGCCCTTCATCGCCATCCCCATCGCGTGGATCCGCACCCAGAACAAGGCCAAAGCCTTGAGCCTGGCGGGCTTGCCGCTGGCGGTGCCGCGGGTCGAAGCGATGGGGTTGGTGTGTGTCTGCCCGAACTGCGGCGCGCCGGAGCCCGCTGGTGCGGATCGTCTTACAGTGGTGTGTGGTCACTGCCGCACCGAAGCGCTCTTGCCGCTGCCCATGGTGGGCGCTCGCCTCGCGCGCAAGCACCAGGAGGTCCTGAGTGCGCGCCAACTCGAGCGCGCCGGCGGTCAGGCGGGCATGTTGGCCGTGCAGCTCTGGCAGCGCGAGGTGCTGCCCTGGTTCTTCGGCTTTGTGACTCTGTTCGGGATCTTGTTGGTCGTCTTCGTCGTGCTGGCGAAGATGACCACGCCGTGAAGCCGCTGAATTGGCAGGCTTGGACCGGTTCGGTGGACGGCGCGCGAAGGTCGGCGCCTTGCAACAAGCGACGCGATAAGAAGGCAGAGCCAGCTGGCGCTCCCGGTGGAGTCGGCGCGTCCGACGGAGCAGGCGCCACAACCGCCGCGTCGCGCGTCCGTGGGCGGCGGTGGGGCCGCGCTTGGTGGCGGTGCCGTGGGCGCCGCGTGGGGTGCGGGCGCGCGTGTTTCCGGTGGCTGCGCGAACGGTGCGGACGTGGCCTCGGCAGGCGGCGTTGCTCCGTTTTTGTTTTCGGGCTCGTCCTCATCTCCGCCTTCGTTTGGCGTCGGCGCGACGGGTCGAGCGCCTTTTGTTGGAGGTGCGCCGGCGCCGAGTTGTGCGATCCACTGCGCCGCTTGCGCCGCTGGCATGGTGCCGCCACACAAGTGCGCGAAGAGACCCGAGCCTGCGTCGTGGCGCGCAAATATCAAGTAGCGCTCACCCTTCTGCAAAGTGGCCCCTTTCATCCCGCCCCCGCCGACCTCGACCTTGCTTGGGAGCACACCCTTGAACACACGCTCGACTTGGACTTCGACACGCAACGTGGCGGTGTTCTGGAGTTCACGCGCGACGCGCCCGGTGAACACGTACGGCGCGCGGTCTTTGGACGATTGCAGCTGCGGTTGCTTGCAACTCGTTGCGTATGCGGTTTTCGGCACGAAGGTTAGCGTGAGCGCTGCGAGACACAGCAGGAGCACCACCGACAACTTCCGATAGGCCCGACCCAGCAACTTCGACCCTCCGGTTCGCGCGCGGGCTATGACCACGAACGTAGGCTACCACGCTCGGCAACCAGCGTCAGCGAGGTGGGACGCGGGCGGACGCGGCTGACCCCGGTCGCTTCTGCTTGTTTGGGTGGCTGCTAAAGGGCTGACGCGTCGTGACGGCGCGGGTGCGCGTGGGAATATTCTTGCGCGGTTACGCGGGTCGGCACTGGGCCAAGAGTCTTTGGGTCGGCGCGGGTCACGCGTGGTCGACGTGTCGCGCCTGACCGCGGATTTGTTTGGCGAAATAGCGGGGGAAGCTTCCCCCGCCGTTCCCCCTCGCTCCGGGGCCCCGACCCCGGTCGCTCTGCTCGTGTAGGTGGCTGCTAAAGGGCTGACGCGTCGTGACGGCGCGGGGGCGCGTGGGATTATTCTTGCGCGGTCACGCGGGGCGGCATTGGGCCAAGAGTCTTTGGGTCGG
>CALMUT010000195.1 GCA_937872925.1 uncultured Myxococcales bacterium
AAGCCTTGACGGAGCAACTCCTGAACCTCTGAGTCCACGTAACCGGTCGTGAAGACAACGGGGACCTCAAGGCCTGCGGACAGCACGCACGCACGGACGTCCGCTCCAGTGCCGTCGGGCAAGCGGTAATCCGTGATCACCGCGTCCAGGCGCGTGCCCGCGGTCGCGAGCTGCTGCATTGCGCGGCGCAATGAATCCGCTTCGAGTACCTCGTTGCCCGCCTGACGTAATGCCCGCGCCACGAGTCGGCGCACTTCTGTTTCGTCTTCGACCAGGAGCATGACCTTCGGCTCGATCGACGCCGACGAGACGATGAGTTCGTCATCTGCGCCCGCCTCCACGACGCTCGGCAGGAGCAGGCTCACCTTCGTGCCCCCGCCCGCAGGAGCTTCGATCTGCAGCGACCCGCTCAGTGAGCGCGCCACGTTTTGCGCGACCGAAAGCCCCAACCCGGTGCCCTTGCCCGCGGGCTTGGTGGTGAAGAAGGCTTCCGTGGCCTGTTGCGCCGTGTCTTCTGTCATGCCCACGCCATCGTCGACGACAGAAAGTTCGACCCTACTTGCCGGCGCGTCCGCCGAGCCGCGCGCTCCGATCAACTCGTCGACCCCAATGGTCACCGAAGTTGCGCCGGCATCCCGCGCATTGATCACCAGATTCACGAGGACCTGCTCCAGCTGGCCGGAATCGCAGCGCAACTTGAGCTCCTGATGAATGGCGAACTGCAGCGTGACATTCCCAAGCAGCCTGTCGAGCATGGGCCGCACGCGCTCGAGTAGCGCGCGGGCCTGAACGACCTCGATGCTCGGCTCTTCGCGCCGACTGAAGAGCAGGAGCTGCCGCGTGATCTGCCGTGCGCGGTCACACGACGCCCGCAGATCCGCAAGCGCAGCACGCGTCGCAGCATCCTGCCGCGCGCTAGCATCGAGTTCATCCGCGCACGCAAGCATCACCGTCAACATGTTGTTGAAGTCGTGCGCGACACCTCCCGCCACGCGCCCCACCGCTTCCATGCGCTGCGCACGAAGCAGCCCTTGGTGGGCGGCTTCGAGCTCTGCCGTACGTGCAACGACCTTGGACTCGAGTTCCTCATTGAGCGCTGCCAGGGCGGCTTCGCGCTCAACCAATGCCTCCCGCAGGCTGCGCTCGGATTGCATCAACCTTCGAGCCTTGACAATCAGCAGCCCAAAGAACGTGCTCACCAGCAGCGGCACGATAAAGTTGGCGACCCCCAGTTCGCCCGGCGCCAGCCCGAGTACGATGGTCTGTTGCGTCGTTGCCGCGGTGAGCAGCACCACCACACATCCGAAGATGATGGCGTAGTCCACGATGCGTTGTGTCCTGCTTTTGGGCGGCGCGGCCATGCGAGCGATCACCGAAGGTACACTGCCTCGCGTGCTGCGTCGACGCGATGCCCGATCCTACTTGGCGCGTTTGCGTTTGCCCGCGCCCCGCGTTTTGGGTGACTGCGCCGCTACGGCCTTTCGGGGCGCAGCAGCACGGGACGCCGCACGCGTAGCGGTTTGCTTCGTTCCACCGCGCGCTTTTTTTGCGCTCTGCTTCCGGACGCGCTTTGAACGCGCGGGGGCCTTTGCTACGCCGGCTGGCTCTGGGTCTAGCTGCTTGAGCAGCCGCTTTGGCGCCTGGGCGCGATAGCTCTCGAAGATCCAAGCTTGCAGCATCTCCAGGGGCGGCCGCTTTCCGGCTGCAAATGTCGCGGTGACCCAACCGCTGCGGCCGAGTCCATAGCCGGTCGGCTTGGTGAACGAGAGCATCAGCGCTGCGTCTTGGGAATGCGGCAGTTTGCAGGAGATGCTCAGGGGTTCGCCCTCCAGACTGAGGTACGCAAAGGTCTTGTCGTTTACCGCCAAATCCAAGTGTCCCGGCCAGGGGCTCTTGGTGTGCGCGCCGGGGAGAGCCAGACCGAATTTGCGCAGAGAAAGCAGCACGGCGTCGGAAGCTTTGCGGGGAGGCATCGACAGCGAGGATAGCTCAAGGTGCGTCGGCGACCAGGTGCGGCGGCGGCCGAGCCGGCAATACCAAGCGCCTGCCAGGCCGGGCGAGTTGCCGCCCTCAGCCGCGAGAACCACACTCGGTCCCTGAAAACCAGCTGAACGGTTGCGGCGATCCCGGCACAGGCGCCGGCGTACGCCCAGGCCTACTTCGCTTTGGCGCGATCGAGATCGTCGTTCAGGGACTTGAGGATGCCCAGGGCGGCTTCTGCCGCCGAGTCGATCTCGGACTCCGGACCGTTCATCACCAGACGGCCCGTCGCACCGTAGGGTCGGATCTCGTTGAGTTGTACACGAGCTGCCTTGAGCGCTTCGTTCGCTGCGATAGTCAGGTAGGCAGCCGGCGCGACTTCCAAAATGAACACCGAGTCGTTAGCGAGCACCATGTTGCCTTTGGAGGTGCCGGTGAAGAAGATCGCGTGATCTTGCTCGATGCCGCGGATGATCATGTTGGTCAAGATCTCGAGCTTGGAGCGGTCTGAGGGCTTGAGGCCCGTCTGCGCCAGGACCGCCTCGCCCGCGGCTTTCACCTCGCCCTGGTCCTCATGCTGGATCTGCATCAGACCGTAGTTGCGCTCCGTCACCACCGAGCCCAATCGCACGCGGGTGCTCTTGAGCGCCAGGTCAATCATGCGATGGATCTCCATCGCTGGAGCAAGCTCCAACATGATCGCGGCGTCGTACTCTTTGGGATCGTAGACGCGATTGTCTTTGGCGATGAACTGCGCCAGCTGCGGCTGCAGCTGATCGATGAAGATGTAGGTCCGAAGTTCAAAGCCGCTTTGCTTGCTAGACATATCGTATTGTCCTCTCTCTGCTGCTCGTCCCGGCGGCTACGCCGTATGTACCTGATCCACGATCCCGACGATCAGGGAGCGCACCGGACCGTTTTCGTCCGTGCCCAAGATCTGTCTCGCCGAGTTGCCCTCGTCTTGCACGAGAACGGTTTGCCCCACGCCTGCCCCCACCAAGTCCACGGCCAGCACGTATTGCTCGCCGTCGAAACTGCCGTCGGGAAGCGTGTAGCGCACCAAGAGTTGCTTGCGCCCTCGGTAGAAAACGTGGCCCTGAGTGGCCACCACGGTGCCGCAAACTCGTCCCAGAATCATGGCCCCTCGTCGTAGTTGTGTTGGTCGACGATCCCGACAATGGCCTTGTCCACAGGCACGAAGCGCGGCGCGTGCAAGAGCGCCGCCTCCCGCGAGGACTCGTAACTCACCAAGCAGCCCGGGCCCGCTTGGTCAGAGGCGTCTGTTGCCACAAACGGCTCGCCTTCCACTTCCAGCTGGGCAGTCAGCGGACGGACAACGAGCAGCTTCAGCCCCTCCATGTCCGCGCACTTCACGCTCGACACCATGGTTCCGATCACGCGGCCGAGCTTCATCCGCGCCACTCCGAGAAGAAGCGCGTTGACTGGCCGAGGTTCTGCCGCACGGCGGCGTCCGCGTTTCGGATCACCGCGCCCGACCAACCATCACCGCGACCCTGGCGCGCGCTCTTTTCAGCCAGCTCAAGGGCCGCTTCGACGTCGTGGGTCTCGCCCCATAGCGACGCCAGCGCTTGACCATGAAGACCGTCACCCACGCGCAACTCCACTAACTCCACGAGAGCGCCTTTGAGGGCCGCGTCTACGGCGCGCAGCAGGGTCGGTGAAGTAGCGTTTTGCACCACCCCCAAGGTGTCGCCGGGAGCGGGAAAGTTGCGTTTGTTGTCGCAGACTGCGGCGGCAATGCGCTCGTCGGCCCAGGGCAACAGCATCGCGTCGCACAGCGCGGCGCCCGCGGCCCGCTCCGCCCGAGCGAAGGACATTTCTACCGGTTCGACGGCGCCGCCGAAGAGCAGCAGGTAGCGGCCGCTCTGCACCGTGCCTGCGTTCAACACGTGGACGCGAGCCTCCTTGGCCAGCAGATCGAGGGCGAGCAGTCCCGTGGGCACATCAGCGATGTCGAGCATCGCCAAGGCAGGGCCTTCAGAGGACGCACGGGTCATTCCTCACACAATCCTGAAGTGATCAACCATGGTGCAGCGGCGGAATCGCGAGAACGTCGCTGCGGTGGTCAGGCCTTCACCCGTCGGCGACGAAATCGTGAAGGAAGTCCAGCCTTCTCCGCTGGCGCCGAGGCCGTCCACAGAACGGCCGTTCTTGACGAAGATGCTGCAGTTGCATTTCCGCGCCATCTTGGAAAGCGCGTCGAGGTCGTGGGAATGCATGGTCGCGGTGTGGTAGTTCGCGCCCTCCGCGGCAACGGCCAGATCGATGGCGGCGTCCACGTTGGGTACACGGGTGATGGGCAACACCGGCATCATCTGTTCCGTCCAGATCAATGGGTGGTCGTTGGGCACTTCGATCAGCACGAGACGTGCTTCGGCCCCGGCTGAAATCCCCAGGCGCTCCAAGATCACCGACGCATTCTTGCCGACCAAGTCCCGATCGATCGTGGCGTGTCCCCGGGGACCGGCCATCTTCTTGAAAATCGCGTTCTCCAAGCGCGGCAGCTCCTTCGGATCCAGCAGCACGGCGCCATAGCGCTGCATCGCGCTCTTCAGCGAGTCGGCGACCTGTTCGACGACAATGCACTCTTTCTCGTCAACGCAGATCACGTTGTTATCGAAGGAGTGGCCCGAAGCGACATTGCGCGCTGCCTGTTCGATATCTGCCGTTGCATCCACGACCGCGGGCGGGTTGCCGGGGCCGGCACAGATGGCGCGCTTGCCAGAGCCCATGGCCGCTTTCACCACCGCGCCGCCTCCGGTCACCACCAACAGGCGGATCAGCGGGTGCGTCATGACTTCCTGAGCGCTGGCGCTGGGCGGCTCCGCGATGCAGGTCAACACATCTTTGGGCCCGCCGGCTGCAACGATGGCGCGATTGATCAACTGAATCGTCTGCATCGACACGCGTTTGGCCGAGGGGTGCACGTTGAAGACCACCGTGTTGCCGGCAGAGATCATGCCGATCGCGTTGTTGATGATGGTCGACGTCGGGTTGGTCACCGGCGTGATGGCTCCGATGACTCCAAACGAGGCCGGCTCCGTGAGCATGAGCCCGTGGTCCCCGGAACGCGCGACGGGTTCGAGCACCTCCGGACCGGGGGTCTTTTCCGTGACCAGCTCGTTCTTCGCGATCTTGTCCTCGGCGCGCCCAAGTCCGGTCTCTTCATGGGCGAACTTCGCGAGGGCGACGCCTTCGCGACGGCAGACCTCTCGAACCGCAGCGACGATCCGGTAGCGCTTGCTGAGCGGGACCTGGTCGAACGCCAAATACGCCTGGCGTGAGGCCCGGGCCGCCTCGTCGATGGTCGTGTACACGCCGTCGCCCAGGGCGCCGCCGCTTTTCACCGTTCCAACCTTCTCGGAAGCCCCCCCCTGTTGGCTCAGGATCTCTGACGCAATGGCGTCCGCCAGCCGCGCGATGCTCGATGGGTCGACGCTAGACTGGCTCATGACTCACCTATGCGGGGGCGCGACGGCATCAGATCTCGACGTCGTAGCCGTGGTTCGGGCTAAACTTCTCGTAGACCTGACGACCGTCGATGGTCCACTGGTCGACGATGGCCATGATCACAGCGTCACAGGGACGGTTCTTGGTCATCTCGGTTTGGCGCGCTGAAGACCCCGCAGCAATCAGGACGTATTCGTCCACGCCGGCGCCCACAGCATCCACGGCGACAACATAGCTGCCGTCTTCCATGGTTTCCGGGTTGGTTTGTCGCAACAGCAGCAACTTGAACCCCCCGATATTGGGATCCTTGCGATTGGAAACGACGGTTCCGACGACCTTTGCGAGCTGCATGCCTCTCGTCCTCGAGTTGCGGGGAAAGCGATAGCGCCGACCTGCGCAGCCCGGCGCGAGTCCGCCCTAGTGGGCGACTCGCTCGGGCGAAGCGCAGATCACTTGGTAGCTTGGGAAGCCTCTTTGGCGCGGCCCAGCGGCATGACCAGGTCCACGTTGACGTGGGGACGGGCAATCACGTGGGTAGTGACAATCTCGCCAACCCGGGTGGCACCGTTGGCGCCCGCTTCAACGGCCGCTTTGACTGCAGCGACGTCCCCGCGAACGACCGCGGTCACATAACCGCCGCCAGTCTTTTCGTATTGCACGAGTTCGACCCTCGCAGCTTTCACCATGGCGTCCGCCGCTTCGACAACCGCCGCAAATGACCTGCACTCGATCATGCCCAACGCATCAGTACTCATCCTGTTTCTCCTGACTCGAACTCAGAGCCTATTAATACGAACCTAGTATCCCGCACCGGCAGCGCCGGGTTTTGACTCACCGCGCATCTCGCGCACAATCTGAATGCCCACGGACGCTCCGATGCGCGTCGCACCTGCCGCGATCATGTTCTTGGCATCCGCGGCAGAACGCACCCCTCCGGACGCTTTCACCCCCAGCCGGTGGTCCACGGCCTGGGCCATGAGCGCCACATCCTGGGAGGTTGCGCCTGCTGTGGAAAAGCCCGTCGAAGTCTTGACGAAGTCGGCCCGCGCTTGCTTGGAGAGCTCGCAAGCCGTCACTTTTTCGGCGTCGGTGAGCAGCGCTGTTTCGATGATGACCTTTAAGATCGCTCCGCCTTCGTGAGCGACTTCGCGCACCAGGCGGATGTCTTCGAGCACCGTCGCGTGATCCGCCGACTTGAGCGCCCCCACGTTGATGACCATGTCCAGCTCCGTCGCGCCGTCGCGCAGCGCTTGACGCGCCTCGAGTGCTTTGACCTCTTTGCGCGTAGCGCCAAGGGGGAAGCCGATCACCGTGCAGGTCTTGACGGCGCTGCCACGCAACGACTGCGAGCAGCGGCGCACATGCACCGGATTGACGCAGACTGAGGCAAAGCCATAGGTGCGCGCCTCTTCGCAGAGCTGATCGACGTCGGCGTAGGTCGCGTCTGCCTTGAGCAGAGTGTGGTCGATGTATTTGGCCAAGTCCTGCGGCACACCTGTGACGCCCAGGCGGCCGCTGACTCGGGCGCCGGTCGTGCTGGTCACGAGCGAACGGACTGCGTCGGGCGCGGAGCGTGGGCACTGGTTGTCGCAGCGCTGACAAGTGTTGCAGCCACTGCCCGGGACGCCACCGCCGCCACTACCGCCAGCCAAGGCCGCCAACAGCTCAGGGTTGTTGGAGAGAACCCGAGTGATCTGTTGCACGAGCTGGCTCTTGTCGTCCGGTGCGGCCACCGCCATTTTTAGGGATCTCCGTGGACCTTTGTCGAGGGCATCGATCATGGCAACTCGCTGCAAGTGGCGGGCTACTGTACACTCGACTGACAGAAATGTGTCGACGATAGAGAGCGCGGCGGCTTCTTCCAGATACCCCGCTCCCAGGGTCAATAGATGCGCGTCGTTGTGCTCCCGGGCATTGTTCGCGGTGGCCTGGTCGAAGGCCATCGCCGCCCGTACGCCGGGCACCTTGTTGGCGACCATGCAGGAGCCGATGCCAGCGCCGTCCACCACCACGCCGCGCCACGCCCGCCCTTCGGCGATTGCTTCGGCGGCCTTGCGCGCAAATTCCGGGTAGTCACAGGCGGCCGCGGAATGCGTGCCCACGTCGAGCACCTGGACGCCCTTGCTGGATAGATGACGCTTGATCGCCTCTTTCAAGGGGAAACCACCGTGGTCCGACCCAAGCACGACCGGGCCCAGCGCTGGGCTCATAGGACACGTCCAATCAAGGCAGCGGACTATAGGGGCTGGCCCAACGAAAAGGCAACGCGATCTGGGGCCTTGCCCGCCGCTTTCCCGCCATCTCCCGCAAGAGCGTCGGTCCTGCTCCTTTTCGGTCCAGCTCTTTTCGGTCCTGCTTTTTGGCGGGTGCTGCGGGAGGCACCCGGAGCTGGTTGAAACCTCGAATCTAGTTGCGAGCTCCCGCCTGGGCAATGCGTGCAAACGCGCGCACGTCGAGGCTTGCGCCGCCGACCAGAGCGCCGTCGATGTCTGGACACGAAAGCAGCGCAGCGGCGTTGTCCGCGTTGACACTGCCGCCGTACTGCACGCACAGGCTCTCCGCGAACGCTGCGCCGAACTGGCTCGCGACGTGGGCGCGAATGAAAGCGTGGGTCTCTTGGGCTTGCTCCGGGGTCGCGGTGACCCCGGTGCCGATGGCCCACACCGGCTCGTAGGCAAGCACCAGAGGCGCGAGGTCTCCCGCCTTGTGAGCCGCCAGCGCGCTGTCGATTTGACGCGCCAACACTGCGTTGGTCGAGCCAGCACGCCGTTCGTCCAGACTCTCGCCGATGCACAGCACCGGGCGCAGCCCAACCGCCAGCGCGCGAGTGAGCTTTTCGGCAACACGCGCGTCCGAATCCCCAAACCAAGCACGGCGCTCGGAATGTCCGATCAAGACCCAGCTGCAGCCTATTGAGCGGATCATCTCCCCGGAGACGCCGCTGGTGTAGGCGCCCGGCGGCATGGGGTGCAGATCTTGGGCGCCCACTTCGATGGCGCTCTCCTGCAGCTTGCGTCGCACGGTCGCTAGGTACGGAAATGGCGGGAACACCACCAGCCGACTGCCGCGATGCGATCCCAGGCGATTGCGCAACCCGCTGGCCAGCTCGTCCGACGCCGTCAGCGTCAGGTGCATCTTCCAGTTGCCAGCGATGATCGAAGTGCGCGTCATTGTGACTTTGGGTTGCGTCTGGCTCAGACCAGCGAATCGAAGAGCTCTGGCCGTGGGTCGGGGATCACGATCTTGTCGACCAAGAGCCCCCGCTCTTCCACGACCTCCGCGCCTGCATCCAGGGATTCGCGTACTGAATCCACGTCACCCGTGAACACCAGGTAGGCCTTGCCCCCAAGCGCCATTGCCAACCGACACTGCACGACCTCCACCAAGGCGCGCTTGGCCACCTGGTCCAACGCATCGACCAAGCACGCCACGGAATAACACTCCAGGATCCCGATGGCGCTCTTGCGGGTGATTTCCCCAGTACTCGACAGTGCCGGATACACGTCGGGATGCACGTTGGAAAGCAGCACGTGGTCGATGGCCGTTTCTTTGGCCACGTCCATGCCCGCACTCAGGCTCGCCTCCACCTCGTGCTGCTCTCCGGCTACCAGAACCATGTACTTCCCGGAGCAGATCGAGCGCGACATGACCAACTGCACGTCTGCAGCTTTCAACATCGCGTCGGTCGCGTGCATGCCACGGGCGATGCTCGAAAGCTCGATTAGCGCAAGGGCCGGAGGCGTCGGGGTATCGTAGCTTCTCCAGGACATGGTTCACCGTTGGATGTGAATGCGAGCGTCGACTTTGGTCACGCGACCCGCAATGCTTGCGTGAATGTTTGCGCCCAGCTTGCCTTCGGGCACGCTGGCGATGCGCTGGCCCGCCGTGACGCTGTCCCCGACGCCGACTTCAGGCTCCGCGGGCGCGCCGATGTGCTGCGAAAGTGGGATCTGCACGTGCTCCGGCTCCAGCCTCTGATCGGAAAGCGGTGACGGACGATCCCAGGGTACGAGCCCAAGACGCTGGATCAAGCGGCTGATCGGCACACGTCTTGAGTCGCGCATCGGATGCACCACGCCCTTGGACGGCAGCGGCTCCGGCTTGGGGCCCCGCTCGCGCCACACCGTCTTGGAGCGCACGCACATTTCCATCACCGGCAAGTCTTCAGGGCAGGCGTAGAGCGAGCACAGATTGCATTCACAACAAGCGAGACCGAGCCTGGCCCAACCGGCCTCAGCGTCGCCCTCGAAGCCCACGGAGCGCATGACCTTATGCGGCTCAATGGCGTAACCCAGCAAGAACCTCGGGCAAAAGTCCGTGCAGTACGAGCATTGGTCGCAGGCGGATTTGGCGATGGTCAGGTTGGCCCGGGCGGGCCGCGTGCGGCGGCGGATCAACTGATGATCCCGCGGGAGCACGATGTACCCACCCGAGGTTTTTGTGACCACGCTCTGCATATCTGCCAGTTTGCCCATCATGGCGCCGCCATCGAGCAACACCGGGTCGTCGACGGTCGCACCACCGGCCATGGCAATCACGTCCCCAGCCGTCACGCCAATGGGCACGGTGACGGTGCAGGGCTCGCGAACCGCGCCCGTCACGGTCAAGCTGGTCTCAGTGACTGGCTTGCCTTCCGAGGCGTTTGCAATGTTGATCAGAGTCTCGACGTTGTTGACGGCACAACCCACGTTCAGCGGCAGCCCGTCATGGGGGATCAGGCGCCCGGTGACGTCATAAACGATCACGTACTCGTCGCCCGCCGGGTAGAAGCTGCCGAACATTTGAAACTCGATGTCGGAACCCGTGTGCCGGCCCAAGGCAGCGATGGCTGACTTGTACTTCTCTTTGATGGCAATCACGCCGCGCGTCGCGCCAGTCGCTGCCATGCCCAGGCGCATGCCGCGCACCATGGCCTCCGCCTGCACCCGCATCAGCTCCTGGTCCTTGTAGAGCAAGGGCTCGCATTCGGCGGCGTTGCAGATGTAGGTATCCACCTGCGCGCTGAGCTTCACGTGGGTGGGGAATCCGGCGCCCCCAGCACCCACAACGCCGGCCGCGCGGACTTGTTCTACGACGGGATGAGCCACGAGGCCGCGGAGTAGACCACATCTCGGATCCCTCGGGAATTGGGCCACGGTGCCGCCCTTCCGCTATGGGAAAGCTAGATCCCCGAGAGGTGCGCCATGGACCACGAAATCCGCTCCTTCGACGAGTATTTTCAGCTCTACTTGCAAGAACGCCAAAACCCTTGGACTCGCCGGGTCCAGCTGCTGGGCACCAGCGTCGCCCTGAGTTGCGTGGCCGGCACTCTGCTCACGGGCCAGCGCAGTTTGCTTCGGGGCGCCGCCGCTGCCGCATTCGGACCCGCATGGCTCAGCCATCGTTTCATCGAAAAGAACCGCCCCAGGACCAATCGCTACCTCGGATGGAAGCTGCGCGCGGACCTCTTGCTGTGGAGCCAAACGCTGCAGGCGGCGCTGTCCGGCGAAGCCCAGGACGGCACGCGCCCCGCCCTCAGCCAAGCCGCCACCGAACAACTCACGCGCCCGGAAGGCGCCGGAAGAAACGGCAAGGAAAGCGCCTACGCCCACAAGAACGGCCACGCTGCGCCGGCCGCTGGCAGCGCTGCAGAACCGATCCGCTTTCGCCCCACGGCGTCCCGCGGCTGGGCCGTCTGGGAATAGTTCGCGGCGCTACCTCGCAGCGTGCGGGCGTCATCGGTTGTCTTGCATCCAGCCGTGAGCCGCCAGCACCTCGGACGCCGCCGCGCGAAAGGGCTCGTCCAGCTCGCTGCGGGAAGCGTCGCGGAGTGCTGCCGCAAAGGTGCTTGCGGAACGGAAACGATTCTCGCGGTCTTTGGCCAGCGCCAACGCCAACACCGCGTCCACGTCCTTGGGGAGCGGAGCGAGCCAACTTGGCTTGGCCGGTTGCACGCGGTTCACGCGGTACATCGTGCTCATGGAGTCAGCGGCAGCGAATGCTGGCTGGCCCGTAAGCGCTCGATACGCGATGGACCCAAGCGCGAACACATCCGAGCGATGGTCTACGGCGCCACCGCGGGTTTGTTCCGGCGACATGTAGTTCGGCGTGCCGATGGCAGCGCCCCGGGTCAGCTCCCCGGAGCTTTCGACTAGGGAAGCCACACCAAAATCCAACACCTTCCAGATCCGCTCGCCGTTTCGACCGGTGGTCAGAAAGATGTTCTGGGGCTTCAAATCCCGATGCACGATGCCGTTTTCTTGGGCCACATTCAGCCCCTGGGCGATTTGGCCGATCATCTCCACCACCGCGGGCAGTGCCATGCTGCGGCGGGCATGCAAGTGGTGCGAAAGGTCCTCACCCTGAAGCAACTCCGTGGCGACGTAGGGGCAACCGTCCGACGCAGTGCCGCTGCCAAACCACTCCAGTATATGTGGCGAATGCAGTAGGCGCGTACATTCTCCTTCCCGCACGTAGCGCGCGACGTTCACATCATCCATCAAATGCGGATACAGGATCTTGAGTGCTGCCGACTCCCCTGTGTCCCGATGGCTTGCTCGGTAGACTTCGCCGGTAGCGCCGCGACCAATCACCTCAAACACTTCGTATTCGTCAACGAAGCTGCCGGTGTGCCGCCCCACGCCGCCACCACGCGCACCTTCGATCTCCGCGCGGGCCTCGAGCAACAGCGCGTCGCGCTGCAGGACCTGTCGCTTCGCACGTTCAAGGCGGTCGATCGCAGTCAGGGTCGCCAGGCGGTTTTCCCGCGCCATGCGGTAGGTGGCATACAAGAGCCCCTCCCCCACGATGCCAAATCCCACCAGCGCCCGCGTATTCTGTTCCGCCATGGCGACCACGGACTGCGTGAGTGGCAGCATACCGCCCAATGAAAGCAGTACCAGGCAGCCGTAGCCGATGGCGCTCAGCGCATAGATCACTCTTTCGTAAGGCGCGTCGCCGCTCGAGTTGTAATAGACAGTAACGAGCAAGAAACCAAACATCGGCGTCAACACTCCGAGATGCGCCGTAGCGGCCAGCACCACCAGCACAGTCAGCACGCCGGTAAACAGCATGCGGGTGGAATGGATCGGCCTGCCACTTCGCGACTCCAACAGCACGCTGCCGCAGCCCAAGCCATGCAGCGCAATCGAGGCGGTCAGCACCCAGTGCGCTAAGTTCTTGTTGCGCGTGAGCTGCAGCGCGATGGCAGCCAACATCGCCAGCCAAAACGCGGTCCACAGGCTCGTGCGCTCCCGGGCGCGTTGCTCCTCGGCAACGGCGTCACGTGCGATCACCGTCGTGTTGAATATCGAAAGCCGCTCCGACGGGGGAACCGACAGCGGCCCTTGCGACCCACGGCGGGACCGCGATGCGGGCGCTGGAGAAATGCGCTGCGACGGCGGCGGCGTGGAGTCCTCGGACATGGCCCGGCCGCGGCAACATAGCGCAGGGCTGGTCCTCACGACAGCGATGCGCCACCGGAACGCGAAAGCGCTTCGCTGTCGTTGCACCCGATTGCCGGAGCGCTAGGATGCCCTGCCCTCCAATGAAACGACGACGCAGAACGGCCCTCTCCCTCGCCGTTGCGGCGACAACGCTGCTGCAACAGGCTTGCGCGGGCGACCCAAAGGCTCCCGCGCCCCCTCCGCGGAATGGCGACCCGCAGAGCGAGCAAGCCCCGCCGCAAGACACCCCCGTGCACAAAGCGCCACCTCCCGAGTATGGAGACCGAGTCGTGCAGGAACCAGCGCCGGAGACCACGCCACAGGCGCCGGCAGGGCCCGCCCCAGTCGCGCCACCGACGGAGGCGACACCCGCGGGCGAAGTGGATCAAAAACGCGCACAACAGATCGCTCGGCAAGAAGGCGCTAAGGCTGGCTACGATTTGAACGACTACGCGCTTCAGAGCACTCAGCTCGAAGGCGACGACTTCTGGGTACGGTTCGAGCTGCACGGGCGCGGTCGGCCGGGCGGACATTTCTCCGTGCAGGTCAACAAGCGTACCGGGGGCGCTCGAGTGATCCGCGGCAAGTAAGGGGCGCGCTCCAGCGTCACCCGTCAGCGATGGAGCCGCGCAACTGGATGCGCTCAGCCACCATATGGCGATATGTGCGTCGGTACAGATCGGCCATCGTCAAGAAGGAAACCGCGATCAGCGGGCCATACAGCAGGCCGAACACGCCAAAGCCAGCTAGGCCACCGATCACGCTCAAAAACACCAGCAAGTCGTGCATGCGCGTCTGCGAGCCGATCAGCCGCGTCTTCACCACGTTCTCCAGCAGCAGCGCCTGCGCCATACAGAAAACAAAGAACACGATGCCACCCACCACCTTGCCCACCAGCAAGAGATAGACCGTCGCCGGGATCACGATCAACGACACGCCCACCACCGGCAAGAACGCGAATAGCGTCATGGCCGCTCCCCACAAGATCGGGGCCGGCACACCCACCACCCACATGGCCACGCCCCCGAGCACTCCCTGCGCCAAGCTGCCAATGCCATTGCCCACCAAGATCCCCCGCGAAACTTCAACGAATTTGGTAACGAGCAGTTCCTCTTCTTCGACGGGAAGTGGCGACAGATCGAAGACGAAGCGCTTCAGGCGTGGGCCATCGACGAGCAAGTAGAACACCATCACGATCACGATCGTAAACTGCACGATGATGGCTACGGTATTGTTGAGCGTGCTCGTGGCCTGGCGCACCACGAAGTCACTGAGGGCGCCTGTGGCCTTCACGGTTAGCTGGCTGACATGCTCGTCTGCCAGGTTCAGGCCCCAAGACGAAAGTTGCACTCGGGCCCGCGCTAGCAGGTCCACCGAGCCCACCGACAAGCTGAGCGCGTTGCCCGACGAGTACGCGGCCAGCGCCTCCACGATCAGCGAATAGCCGACGAAGCCGACGGGGATCGCCACGACGATCAGGATCCAAAAGCAAGTGAGCGCAGAGGCAACCCAGCGCAGTCCGCCTAGCCAGCGCAGTAGTCGCTGGTAGGTGCTCTGGAACAACGCTACCAGCACGAAGGCGCCAACGATGTCCGCAACGAACGGACGCAGCAGGTAGCCCAGCCCGAACAAGGTGACGGCGAACAGGATGAAGAACCAAGTCGGCGCCAGGACCTTGTTGTCGGCGGCGGCGAAGGGAGGAATGGACTGTGGTGCGGCGGGCTCGGTCATCGGGATCCGTCCGGGGGCACGCTAGCGGGTTTGGGCGAAATGGCCTTGAAAGCTGCAAAAAGGCTCAAACGAATGCAGCGGGCGGGCGGCGGAACAGCATCACCTGCGTCGCATAGGCAAGTAGCCGGCCCGCGTCGTCCCAGATCTCCGAGTGCGCCGAGGCCAGCCCGCGGCCGGCACTGCGGCAGTGGGTGGACACCAAGAGCCAGTCGCGCTCCGTGTTGGCCAAGAAGTGCAGGGTGAGGTCGAGGCTCGGAGCGACGAAAGGCTCAAATCCGGGCCCCAGCTTCATGATCACGGCCGGTGGCATGGTGTCCGCGATGGGTGGCAGCGCTAGGGGGTCGAGCACGCCGTCGGCTCCGTGTTGTGGCGTCTTGTAGCGAAACCAACGGGCAAACCGCGCCTCTCCTGCGCGGAAGTCGTCCGCAAACCAGTCGTGCCCCGCTGCCAGGCGCGACTCGAAGTTGTCGGAGAACTTTGCGCGCAATCCCTTGGCGAAGGGCATGGGGTCGGCAAACGCGGGCGCGTCTTGGGGCGCCGGCACCGCGGGGGGCGGGACGTCCACAAATTCGGGCCCAGAACGCTGTCGCGCAAACGTCGCCAGCACGCGCAGCCCGCATTGCGGCTGCTCGGTATTGCGCAAGGACACCATCACCTGGGCAGCAGTGCCACCACGACGCATCACCTCGACATCCGCGCATAGCCGCCCCGCCATGATCGGCGCGCAGAAGAGGGTGGTGGCGGATGCCAGCTGCAGCTCCGGGGCGTCCAGCTCCGTGCGCGCGGCGCGCAGCGCCAAAGTCATCAGCACGCCCCCAGACGGGGACCGAAAGTTCCAGTGCTCTGGCAACGTGGCGCCGTACGCGCCCGCGGCTAGTCTGTGCACGCGCGTGTCTTGCGCAAGGTCCGCTGTCATCGCCGGCGCGAGTCTAGCAAGGAGTCACCGGCGGCGCGAAAGCGGCGCTTTCAGCACGGCCTAGTTGGCGAGGGGCTCGACGATCGGCAGTTCGTCCAGGGAAAGCACACGGCCGGTTTGCACCCCAATCGACGCCGCAGGCGTCGCGCACCGCGCCGCGGATCCTTTGACGTGCGGCGACAGCCGCGCCACGGCCAGGCTAGCATCGAACGCGCGATGCACGCTGTGCGCGACGGCGCCCAGACGCGCGCTCGGAGGCTGCAGGGCGTCGGCAACGTGCAGGGCGCACGATGCAACGGCAATCACTCCCAAGACCAGTTCGAGGAGCGTCCGGGATCGGCCGGCCCGCCGCGGGACCGGCTGGGGCATGGGCGGCAACAACGCCGGGCGGCCGGACGACGGCGGCTGCGTCCAAGCCAGCATGTCCACGGGGCTCACTCGATCCGGCGCGTCTTCGCAGGGAGTTCGCCGGTGGTCGGGCAACTCGCTGGCGCCCATCACTCGGGTCGCTGCGTCAAAGCTTTCGCCGCAGTAGGGTTGGGTGCCGGCTTTCAGCTGCGTTGCGCTGTGCTCGCGCCGCAGTGCACTCACCGCGCTCTGCGGAACGGGCAACGCTCGCGTTTCCTCTTCGTCGTCGAAGGAGAGATCGATCAGCTCGGTGATCTCGCCGCGCTCCGGCTTCTGGGGACGCGACACCGGCACGCGCCGAAAAGGCGCCAAGCCAAGGGCTCGGCCGCCGAGTTGCGAGAGACGCGGCGCGCTCGTGATCGGCTCGGCGCTGCCCGGAGTCCGGAAGGGGGATAGCTGCGGATAGGGGTGTTCGTGGGCCATGGCACTTGATTCCGTTGACAGTGCAAGACCCGATCCGAAGCGCTTTCCGTACTAACGCGGGAGAAAACCTGGCCCGATCCGCTGACTTGCGACCCCACAGGTCGCCGCTGGGTGCTCGCACGCGACACCCGAGGTCACACACGCCCCCTCCCGCGCCGCCTGGGTCCGACGCAGCGGCACCAGACCCGTCGCTACTTGCAGACGCCTTGGCCGACGCTGTCCGGGCACACAGAGACGTTCTTCGAGCCCAGCTCGCAGAAGTGCAGCCGGCACTCGACGAAATTGCCCTCGGTGACCGTGTGCCCAGCCGACGGCAGCGCCCCCGCGACGCTGAGGCAGCTCTCCCGCGCCGCTACCTCGTCGGTCTCAGGTCCGAAGGTGGCGTGGTAGGCGTCGTGACAGCTCGTCAGCATGCAATCGCAATACTGCTGCGCCAAGCTGACGCCCGCGTCGACGCCGCTGTCGATGGCTCCGGCGCCAGATGTTCCGCCACTTCCGCTCCCACCGCCGCCGCCAGCTGTGCAGTCCGCGCATGCTGGGTCCGAGCTGCAGCCGAGAGCACCAACAGACAAAAGCACCATGAGGAACGGCCACTTCATGGCTTCATGTTGGCACACTCAGCGTAGCGCTCGAGAAAATACAGAAAGCTCGTGTAGGTCGCTTCGTCCTTCGAATGAATCTTCGAGTCTCCACCGTGCTCGATCCCTCCAAGCGCTTCATCCAGCGGCTTGAGCAGCAAGCGACTCTTTTCGGGTGCGCTCGTGTTGAACGCGCCCAAGTCAATCAACCGGCGATACGTGGTGAGGGACGCGATTTCACAAGGACCCGTCGCGACGAACCGCGGGGCCTCAGCGTGGGCCGTCTCGCCATCAAAGTGGCAAGGAAAGCAGCGGCGCCGATAGGGAAAAAAACGGTTCAAGAAAAGGGTTTCCAAGGTCTTGTCGCTGCAGTCGCCCGGATCGTCTGTGGAAAACGACTCCGGCGAGAGCTCGTTCACAGCGCAGTCTTTGACGCTCGTCGTGACAGTACCGCAGGGCGCTACTCCGTCGTAGCAGGTGCCACACTGCGCGGTCTGCTCGATCCACTGCTGGAAACCTTCGCGTTCTTCTGCAATCACCTGAGAAGTGATTCCAGTGCTGGCAGGCGACGCGCGACCGATCCACGACAAGATCGTGCTCTGCTCAGGCGCGTCGAGGTCTACCAATTCGAGATCGACCAAGCACGCCATGCTCTGACATGGGGTCTCGCGCATGAAGAGGCTAACATCGATGCCGGTCAGGTGACATTCCGTGCACGACTTTGGCCGGTCCTCGGCGAGCAGTGGCGCAATGCGCTTTTCGAACAGCTCGTTTCGGCCGCTCTCCGAGCAGTCATAACGGTGGATCGTCTTCGGGGCCGAGCAGGTCGTCAGCATGCTCGCCAACCCAAGCGCAAGCAGCGATACCGCCCATCGCAGGCGCCTTCCGGGCGCCTTTGCTACGCCCGCTGCGGGCTGTTTGCTCGCCAAAACAGGAGCAGTATTGCCTTTGGACTGGCCACGCGCCAGTGCCTTTGCACTCGGGCTCCGTGATCTCCTTGCCCGTCAATTCCGCGACCGCAACGCCTGTGGAGCACCGCTGCCTGCCTTGCTCCCCTTGCTTCCCTTTGCTTCTAGGCGAGTCGCTTCAACTCAGCGAGCACTTCGCTCAGCGCGGGAATGTCACTCATCGAGTTCGAGTCATGGCGATACCGCACCACGCCGCCGCGATCGACCACAAGCTGCAGGGGCATGCGGCCCAGCTTCAACAAGCGTACCGCCTGACGATAAAGCTTCGCCACAACATGCTTCGGGTCAGCCAACCCAGGGAACGGCATGCTGTGCTTCGCCCAATAGGCTCGGAAGTCCTCAGCGCTGTCCGGACCGATGTTTACGACTTCGCATCCAAGCTTTTCGAACTCTGCGTACTCACTGCGCAACTGCGCCAGGTGCTTGCGGCAATACGGTCAGAAGAAGCCTCGATTGAAAACCAAGTGCACCAGCTTCTCGCCGGCATAGTCCGAGAGCCGCACCCTCTGCCCCGCGGTATCCGCCAGAGAGAAATCCGGCGCCGGAGCGCCCACGTCTGCATTGCTCACGCTCAGGGACTACCGCGTTAGGGCTGCGCCGGCTAGCGCTTCGCCCAACGACGCCAGCGCAGGCACCACTTTCCCCGGATGTGAAGCGTGAGTCACTCAAGCAGGTGAGTGGTGCCAAAGGCGTCGCAGACAAGGCAAGCGTAGCTGTCGGACTGCAGCATGCCGTCAACGAGCCGTCCCGCGCGGGGCACGGGAGCGAAGGGCCATACGTGGGCCGCATGGCGCTCGGCAACGATTGTGGGCAAGTCGGTGATGCGGGCAAGGTAGTGCTGCGCGCGCTCAAGCGCCTTGCCGGCGGCATGACCCCGATAGTGTTCGCGATCGCCGCGGCCGCGGTAGGCGTCGGCGGAGCTGAAGTCCTCGTCCAAGTTCACCGCGAGGGCTTCGGGGATCGTGGGTTGGGCGGCGATGAAGCGGCGCAAGACTTTATGCAGGCTCAGCGGAACATCCGGCACAAAAATGTGTGCGAAAGGCCGCGCGCGATCCTCGCCGTATTCGACCTTGAGCTTCACTGCCTGTCCGCTGCCATCGCAGCTGTCACACTTGCGGTAGCCGCCCCTGCAGGAAGTGCACAATGCGAAAGAGTCGCCGCTGTGGATGCGGCCCGATCCGCCGCAAACGCTGCAGAGCTGTCGCCCCTTGTCGACCCAGCATGCGCTGCAGCGAGTGGCGCGCAGTTCGCGAAACTCGTCGGGTACTCGGCGCCAGTTGCGCGAGGCCTTAGCCTGCAGATCCGGCGTGGGCGGCGCGTCCTTGAGCAACCTTTCGTAGAGCGCCGAGGGGCATTCCACGGGGTCGAAGAAAGAGCGGCGCTCCACGACTGTGCCAGACACTGCGATGCACAGCCATGGCTCGAGCACCGCGTCGGAGTTTGCCAGCGCCGGATCGGGAACGAAGTCGTCGAAGGTCGTCACGTGGGCTCGGTGCCCGTGTCGCATCCGGTGGAACGGGTGGGCGCATAATACCGCAAAGACCGAGTCCTGGGTCCACCCGGGCCCCGGCCGCGTCCAACGAACACTCCTCGCCCTTGCTTCTGCCGCGCCCCTGGTCCTGGACGTTCGATCGTGCGACCCTTGAGGGCTGGAGGGTGACATGAAGTGGATGCGCATGCTGGGTCGGGTGCTATGCGCACTGTTCGGCTGGGGCGCGTTTGTGGGGGCCGGTTGCGTCGAAGTCGAGCCCAAGGGACTCGACCCAGCCT
>CALMUT010000196.1 GCA_937872925.1 uncultured Myxococcales bacterium
CACGGGCGCGCTGCGGTCTTCCTACGCGCTGCCGAATTGCTGGCGGGGCCTTGGAGACAGCGGGTGAATGCAGCGACCGTGCTCAATCAGAGCAAGACACCGCACCAGGCCGAAATCGACGCTGCCTGCGAATTGATCGACTTTTTCCGCTTCAACGCCCACTTTGCGGAACAACTCGCAGACGCACAGCCGCGCTGTGAGCCTGGCATTTGGAATCGCAGCGAACTGCGTCCCCTCGACGGTTTTGTTTATGCGGTGTCGCCCTTCAATTTCACCAGCATCGCCGCCAACTTGCCGGCCGCGCCCGCATTGATGGGCAACACCGTGGTGTGGAAACCTTCGCCCCACGCCGTCTTGTCGACCCAAGTGTTGATGGAGCTGTTCGTCGAAGCGGGCGTCCCGGCGGGTGTGATCAACCTGGTGCAGGGCGATGCCGCCAAGATCACCGCGCAGGTCCTGGCGCAAGAAGACTTCGCCGGCATGCACTTCACCGGTTCCACGGCGGTGCTGAAGCAACTCTTCTCTGCCGTCGGCCAAAACATCGAACGCTATCGGGCGTATCCCCGCATTGTCGGGGAGAGCGGCGGCAAGGACTTCATCGTGGCGCACCCGAGTGCAGATCCCGAGGCGCTTTGCGTCGCGGCGCTACGCGGCGCTTTCGAGTTCCAGGGTCAAAAATGCTCCGCCGCCTCCCGTATCTACGTGCCGAAGAGCCTGTGGAAGGGCTTTGCCGAGCGGTTGTCAGCGGAGATGAAAGAGCTGCGCATGGGCGACCCGATGCAGGTGGGGGTGTTCTTGGGAGCTGTGATCGGCAAGCACGCCTACGATCGGATCACGAGCTACCAAGCCCTCGCCAAAAGCGACTCAAGCTGTCGAGTCGTCGCAGGCGGAGGAGCGGACGACTCTGTCGGGTACTTCATTGATCCAACCCTGGTTGTGACCGAAGATCCAAAGCATCGATTGATGCAGGAAGAGATCTTCGGGCCGGTGCTCACTGCCTATGTCTATGAAGACGCAGCGTTCGAAGACGTGCTTCGGCTGTGTGACGAGACAAGCCCCTACGCTCTGACGGGGGCTGTTTTTGCCCGAGACCGTCAGGCCATCGAATCGGCAGCGGAGAGACTGCGCTTCTGCGCCGGCAACTTCTACATCAACGACAAGCCAACCGGCGCCGTGGTCGGGCAGCAGCCCTTCGGCGGAGGACGCGCGTCCGGCACCAACGACAAAGCGGGCGCCGCCTGGAACTTGATGCGCTGGGCCTCCCCGCGCTCCCTCAAAGAAAACCTCGCGCCACCCACGGACTGGCGCTACCCGTTTCTCGGCTAGCGCAGCGCTGATAGCTGCGTATGCGAACCAGACAGCGCCCTAAGTGCGCAGGATGAAGGTGATCTCGGTCTCTACGACTGGAGTACCCAAGTCGAGCTCGACCATGCGCTGACGCACTTCATCTCCACGATAACCGAAGGCACTGCCGCGCACGTCGCGCACTCGCTCCACACGGCCGTCCAGGCCCGTCAGTTCGAACCAACGGCCATCCTTGTCATTCGAAAGTCGCGCCGCTGAAAACTGGCTGTAGCTGTAGCCACCGCCATGGGGCAGCAGATTGACCTTGCGCAGGCGCTCGGTCAGCCCGTGGCGCCCAGCGCGCTCCGCGAACCCGGTCGATTGCAACGTCGCCTCGGACATACTGGGGGTGGGGCGCACCAAATACGCCGGCAGCTCCGGTCCAAGAGTCAGGGGAAAGAGCTGATCTGCGGCCAGATCCGCGTCGTCAAAGCAGTAGCACCCCAGGATGGCGTCGTTGATCGTGGCGAGCCCTTGGTGGGTTCGATTGCAGATCACCGTCAGCGGTCCAAGCAAGGCCCGGGCAAGCGCTTCCCGTCGCCGCAGACTGAAGTCCTGACACCAACTGTATGCGGCGAACCATTCTTTGGCGGCGTCGCCTCGCAAGATATGCAACGGGCCCCAGGGCGTGTCCCGGGTCTCCATCATCTGCTGCAGTGGCAAGCTCTGATCCCAATAGATCCCGGGGCCCTTTGGCGAGCTCTCGCGAAACTCGTGGCCACTGGAATGGATGATCGAGAGCGTATCCGAACCGAGCTTGGCGGATCCGTCGGAAGACCGCACTTGGCAGAGATCTAAGAAATGATTGCTCTCCCCAAGATCGAAGTCGACTTCCACGCCGTCGATCTCCATCGGCGTATCTTTCAGCACCTTGGCACGCTCTTCGATTTCCCGCGGGGTCGGAGGATCGTGAAGTGCGACGGCGATCATGCCGCAGTGGTTGCTCTTGATGTCGAGGACAGCAAAGTCCCCGCTCCATTGCACCCGTCCGCCGTAGCCAAATCCTTGGTTCCAGCGGTTTTCGTTGCGGGTCACGGTTGCGTCCGGTGCGCCCACGAAGCTGGCGTCCGCCGGCAGGCCGAGCTGCTCTTGCACGTGGTGGATCTTGGCGATCCCAAACGGCATATTCAGCCCGCAAAGGGTTTCGCCGACGTCACCGACGCCGGACAGGAAGCAGTGCTCTCGCGCCCGCTGCAGGGCGCTATCAGGACTCGTCATTGTGACGCAACGTAACAAAGGCATCGGGCCCCCGCCAGTCCGAGGGAGGGGAGCCCGTCCCCCCGCGCCGGGGGGGGGGCCTTGTAGGGCTTGGTCTTGGGGACGAAAAGAAAAAAGGGCGGCGGCCCCCCGCCAGTCCGAGGCGATCTGGGACTGGCGGAGGCCGTCTGCTGGAGGACGGATGACTACAAGACACCCATCACATCGTCACAATCTGCGTGTCATCCAGGCTCGCCAAAGACACATGCGGACGCCTCGCCTTCTGCGGTCGCCCAGGTCACATTGTGGCTGTAGCCGATGTAGACAGACTGAAAGCTGCTGTTCCAGCACTCCGTCGCGTTGACGGTTCCGATTTCTGCCGGCACATCGCCGCCCGTGATGGTGATGTCAGAACGACCGGCGCCGCTGGTATTCCAGCGGCTCTCGACCTTGACGTCTTCGGGCGCGGTGTTGTTGTCGTGCTCCACGTCCGTGAACGCCGTCACTTTGAGGGTGCCGGAGCCGTCCTCTTCGGTAGTGGACGCGGCGGACCAGTGCTCCGCGGAATGCGAGGGCTGCACTTCCGCCGTGACGACGCGGCGCCCCTTGAACAAGTCTTGGGTGATGGTGGGGGGCAAGTCGTGAGTGATCTTCACAACGCCGGTCTCGTCGGCCTCGTGACCAAAGGGATCGAGCGCTTGGGCGGCGTCGAGGTCGATCTCGAAGAATCCGTCGCCGTGTTTGGCGTGACCACGGCTCCAGCCCTTGCCACTGAGCACGGAGATGAAGTCGCCTTCTTCGCCGGAGGACTTTGCACGCCCTTCAAGTCGATACTCGTACTCCCGCGGCCCGACTTCAGTCACCCGGAAGCGGTAAGTCACCGGTTCCAGTGCGTCGGAGAACGGTCCCCACACGGCTTCCTTCTCGGAGATCGTCGTCGGGCGTGTGTTGACAATGATCCAAACACTGCCGAGCACCCTGCCGGTCACCTTGTTGACCCCTTGTCGCACGTGTCGAGTGAAGCCGTACCAGTAGGCCCAGGGACCGTCGGCCCAGGGTTCGTCGTGAGTCTTGGCACTTGATAGGTTGTCGAAGGACTGCGTGCCGTTTCCGGATTTCTGCACACTATCCGGGCCACTGACGACAACCGCCTGACTCTGCGGGATGGCTTCGCGGAACCTCGAAGCGTCCTCTCGCTCGGGCCCAAGCACGCACCCGCTGCCGAGAGTTGTCACGCAGACTGTTAACACCATCGCCGCAGCAGCTTTCATGATTCCCGTCTCCCTTCGCTTTCCGGAGCGGGCTATTTCAAGAGTTGGGCCAACTCTGCCACCTGGCTTTTCGGGCCCTTTGCTGCGTGGGCGTGTACCCACGGCTCCAGGGGGGATCGTGAACTGCGGTTGGGGGCGGAGATTTGCCGCTTCTTTCGTAGTTCTGCCAGGCGGTGAGCTAGGCTTGGCGCTGGTATGCGAACCCGGCCCCTGGCTGCGGACGCTCTATTGAGCCTGCCCCGCCTCGTGGATCCGTCGGATCGGCGCGCTAGCTTCCGCCAGGCCGTTGCCGGTCTCGGGCAAACGGTTCGCGTGGAGGGGCCCCCTGCCCTCGACGGCGTCGACCCGGAGCAGCTCCAGCGCGCGGTCGCGATCGCCTTGGGCGCTGGACTCGCCGACGAACTCGACTGGATCGCACCGAGTTCCGCTGCCGTTGCCCTGTATGAAATGACCATCTCGTTGCCGGTGGGTCGCGAGCGGCGCGAAGTGGGCAGACGTGTCTTTGCCGCCATCTACGAAGGAGACGCAGCCACCTTCGCCGCCGTGGCCTCGCGCATGGCCTTGGGCAGCGGCAAACCCCTCGAAGCCGCCACCATGCGCGCGCGCATCGGCTTGGTCTTGGACTTACCGGTGGGTTCCGCCGTCGACACCGGTGCCCTCGCCTACAGCCTGGTGGCACGGCGGGAGCTTGCCGAAAAATGGGTGATCCGGCCCTCCGCGGGCGCACTGCCAGAACGACGGCTTTCCGCGAAGCTCTTGGAGCACGCGGCGCGGGAGGCGGTCTACCGCGTGCAGCAAGGAGACAACTTGCCCCGCGACATCCTCGCCGGCGAGTTGGTGCGCCCCGTGCGCCGGGCACTGTTGGCAGACCGCGAGCCTCTTGTCTGGCGCCACGCGGCGATCGCTCGCGGGCTCTTGGCCTCCGTGGACGACGCCCTCAAGAACCAAATCGAAGAGCGGCTCGACGAAAAACTGACCCCCACGGAGTGGCGGCGCGCGGCAGTGTCGTTGGTGGCCAGCCTCGTCGGCGACCCCACGGGCGCAATGCGCTCGCTACACAAGCTTCTAAAAGGCGAGATTGTCAAACGCGACCCTGGGCTACTGGCCGCGATGGTGTGGGCGTTGCCCCCGGTGATCGAAGTGGAACCGGACGCGGCAGAAGAGCTCCTCGATCGGCTGAGCACAACACGACGCCCAGATGTCGCCGAAGCCGTGGCGCAGCTGTTCTCCGACATGGCAGTGCATACCGTGGGTGAGCGCGCAGCCGGGATCCTGCGTGACGTCCTGGCCCGGGCCGCTGACAAACAGAGTCCGGCTCTGCTGGGACTCACGCGTCGCTCGTTGGCCTGCCTCGACAAGGACGCGCACGACCCACCGATGCTCTCGGATTCACTCAAAGCGGCGATGATCGCATACGAGTCCCAAGGAGCGCGCGCCGCCTTTGCCCTG
Organism: uncultured Myxococcales bacterium; assembly: GCA_937872925.1. Taxonomy (GTDB): domain Bacteria; phylum Myxococcota_A; class Polyangia; order Polyangiales; family Polyangiaceae; genus JACKEA01. The sequence continues at coordinate 5,262 of CALMUT010000196.1, forward strand.
GCGGAAGCGGCGCTGGCCCAGGCCACGGAAGTGGTGCACAAGATCGCGAAACTCGATCCCCACGCGCCGGACACGATCGCCGAGCTCGTCGAAGGGCTTTCCGACATCGATGCAGCGGTTCTGGAACGCGCGCGACTCTACGATCTGATGTTGCTTGGGCGACCCCCAGGGGAAACCGGCGCGACCGTTGATGTCATCGAGAAGCTATACGACGAACTCTCGGGATACTTGCTCGACGCTGAGGCCGCGGCGATCAGTGCCCCCTGGTCCCGGTCCGGATCCGAAGCCACCACCCGCCGTTTGCGGGCGCTGCTACATCTCGTAGACGTCGATTCGTCACGCAGCGACACGGATGCCGCGAACGCGCGGGTGCGGGCGCGCCTAGTGCAAAGCGTCGAAATACTGCTGGAACGTTTGGTGGCCGGACCGGACGCTTCGGTGCATCGCATCTTGTGCGCTACCTTGGCGCGAAGCCTTGATGCGGCCGTGCGCGAAGGCGTGTTTGAACCCGCCGACGTGCTTTTGATCGTCGCCGACCATTTGGTGGACCGGCAAAGCGTTGCCACGTTGGCGGAAGCATCCACGCATCCAGACGTATGCAGCGCAACGGATACGTACGCTCACTTTTTGGACCAGCACGCCCGGCCCAGTCCCGAGTCCGTGGCGGACGCCACGGACACCGGATCGACGCTACTACGTCCCGAAGAAGCGACTTCCGTGGCGCGCCGCGTGGCACGACTGGGGCGGATCTCCGCAGGCGGAACCCATCGCGCCGAAGCTTTGCGTCAGGCGCTGTTGCGTCTGGGGCGCGCCCTAGAACTCGTCGCTGCAGCGAGGGGCATGTCGGATCTCGTGCCCGACGCCTCCCGCGACACGGCCCCTCTCGCCGAAATCGAAGGCGCCGCGGATGCGCTGCGTCAATTGCTGGAGACCACGCGTCGCCGCGCCTTGGGCCGCGAAACCCATGGCAGTATTACCGTCGTCACAGACGTTGCACCGCTCTCCAGCCTGGTCGAACGCGCCGCATCCAGCGGTGTGCCGCCCAACGCCCAACAACTCGCGATGGCAACCGCGGAGCTCGTCGCGGATCTGCCGGAACCGCTCGCGCATGCCACCCAGGTCGTGCTGGCGCGCCTCGCTGAATTGCCGGGCCAAGCACCTGAGGACGCTGGACCGATCCTCCTCGGCCGCAGGCGTGCGGCGCTCCCGGATTGGCTCCTGCCTCGACGGGTCATCGGTGCATTCTACGTGGCCCGCGCCCTCGGCAGCGGCGGCGGTAGCAGCGTCTTCATCGCCAGGCGGTTGGAAGACCGCCACGAGCCCGAGGCCGAAGCCTTCGCCCTCAAGGTCCCGCAATACGATCCGACCACCGCACGCAGCCTCTCTGAGCAGGAGTTCATGCAGTTGTTTCGCGAAGAAGCAACAGCGCTGCTCGCCTTGCCGCAGCAAGAAAACCTCGCGCGATTCGTCACCTTCGATCTGGCCGCCCGACCGAAGCCCATCTTGGTGATGGAGCTGATCCGAGGCGTCTCGTTGGAACGACTCATACGCAGCCGCAGCCTCACCACAAAGCGCGCGTTCGACTATCTAGACGGGATCTTGGCGGGGCTCTCCACCATGCACGCCGCAGGGGTCGGGCACCTAGATGTCAAACCTTCCAACGTGATCTTGCGTGACGGCGACACCCCGGTGCTCGTGGACTTCGGCCTCAGCGGTCGGCAGCTCCGGCCCGGCTGCGGCACCTTGGAATACTGCGCCCCAGAAGTCCTGGGACTGGTTCCTGAAGGACACACGCCGTCACCCATGGCCGTGGATCTCTACGCAATCGGCGCCCTTGCCTTCGAACTACTCACGGGCCGACAGCTCTTCGACGCGGATGACGAAACCCAACTGGCCGCACAGCACGTGGCTCACGACGGCTGGCCCGCGCCGCTTGCGGTGCTCGCGGAGGAGCCACAGTTGTCGGAAGTCGCGATCGTGCTTGCCGCGTGTCTGCGCCGCGACCCCAGGCAGCGCGCCACCGTCGACGCCCTGCGCGCGAAACTGCGCACCGTCGGGCGGGTGCTCGTCGAACGCGCCTGGCCGGTGGACGAACGCGAGTCCTTCGCTCCCAGCAGAGGCTGACCCCGTGCTCCCATTGCACCGCGTCAACCGGCCGCTGAATGCGCCCATCGCGCTGTTCCTCACCGCGTTCTCGGCCGTCAGCTGCACCTGCGACGACTCCTCCTTGCCCACCCTGCACGTTAGCTCGGGCCGAGCCACCCCGCAGCCCATCGGGTTCTCACCGAAAACCGCTTTGGTAGAATACGTCGAAGTCGCCGGACAGAAGAACGAACTGATCGTGCAGTTGGCGAGCGACGAGGTTCCCTGCGGTCAGTTTCTTCCAGCCGCCCCCGACGCGACGCGGGTGAGTATCACGCTGGTGCTTCCCCCGGACGCCACGCCCGAGGCGAAGGTGTACACGGCAGCTCCGCCGGCAGACGGAGGTGTGACGCTGCCGAATATCATCACCACCCTCAGAATGGGCCCAAGCAGCCGGGTGCTTCCCCCCGGCGGGCAGATCGAATTGCGCTCGGTCGATCTGAGCGTGGGTGGCCACGTCGATGGCATCTTGTCCCTGGAGTTTGCCGGAACGCCGGACTCAGAACCTGCGAGTGTTCGCGGACGCTTTTCCGCGCGAGTCTGCAAGGTCGACCACCGGAGCGGGACGTGAAGGCGAGTTGGTTTGGCCTCCTACCCGCGGACCAACCAAGAGTCCGCCGCCTCGGCGGCATCATCGCCTGCGCGAATTTGGCCGAAGTCGTGGCAGAAGGCGCCGCTACTGCAGCGTTTTTGGCACGAGTCGGCGCGGCGTCCTTGCCCTTGGCAATCGCTCTGCGTGCCATCGTCGAAGTCTCGACAGCGGTTGCTTACGATCGGATCACACGACGCGCATCGCCACGAAAGACACTGGTCGCGGCCCAGTTGATTTCCGGAGCCGTACTCACCGCGTCAGCGTTCGCGCTCGGTCAGGCTTGGGGTGCCTACGGAGTCTTTGTCCTGGTCAGCTCCCTGGCGCGACTGCGCGTCATCCATTTCGGCGTGCTCGCTCTCGCAGAACTTGGGACCGCAGCGCCGCGGGCCTTGCCAGTCGTCTACGGCGTTGGACGCGGGGGTGCCATCTTGGCAGGCCCGCTCCTGGCCCTGTCCGCCGGAATCGGTCTGGCCCCACTCTTCGCGGTTGCTGCCGCGAGTCAGTTTTTCGCGCTGCTGTGGCTACGTGGCAATGCTCCCGCAAGCCAAGCGTTGCCGCCGGCGTCGGCTCGCTTTGCGCAGCTCGAGGATGCGCCCCCCTCGGCGTTGCCGAGGTCCGCGCCCATCGCCGGGCACCAGTTGGTGTACGCCATCATGGTTGGAACGGTCGCTCTCGCTTTGGGTCGGATTGCCCTGACCACCCAGAGCGGCGCGATCCTGGAAGCACACTACGAACTTGGTCGCCCTGGCACTCCAACTCGGCTGGGTCGGCCGCATGCTCAACCGGGGCGCGCTGGCCTGGCTGAACTCCGGCTGGGCCCTCTTTTACGTCGTGGCGCAGGTGTGCCTGGTCTGGCTGCCGCCGAGCGTCGCGCTAGCGTTGGGCGCCCGCAGCATCGAGGGAGAGTTGCGCAACGCCGTGCGCACACCGGTAGCCAACCTGCTCTACGACGTCTTGCCCGTGAGCAGCCAAGCCCGAAGCCGCACCCTGGTCATCGGCGTCGCCCTGCCGAGCGCTTCCCTGGTCGGGGGGCTCGCGTTGACTTGGCTGGATGCATCCCGGGCAGCGCTGGGCGGATTCGGCATCGCCGCGGCAATCGTGTTGTTGGGAGCCACCTTCGTGCAAAACCATCTCTACAATCGCAGCGCGCAAAGCGCCGAGCCGGACTGATTTGCTTTGCGATTTCCAGCACTTATGACGTAGCAGGCGTGCCTTGCTGCGCCGCCACCCGGGTGCCGGTTTGGTTGAAAGCCTTGTGCATTCAGCCTAACGTCGCGACCCGACGATGCGACGAGTGCGACTGAGTGTGCGCGGGAAGATCATGGGCACGATCATCGCCGTCGCGATGTTGGTGTTGGCGCTGGGCGCTTGGGCCGCATACGACGCGGTGACCAGCACCGGCGGGCGCGGTGGCGCCGTGCTCGAAAAGCACTTCTTGCGCTACAAAGCTGGCCTCGCAGACCTCGGAACCAGTGAGTACGCCATCGCGCGACTGCTGGCCTCGGATCCGACGCTGGCCGCCGCCCTCGAAGCCGGCGAGCCCGCGCAAGTTGTCGAGGTGGCGAAGCGTGTAGTCGAAACCCTGCAGGGTACTGTCGCGCCGGATCTGCTGACGATTTCCGATGCGACGGGCTCCACCTACAGCGGTGGAGGCCTGCGTCCCATCGCCGGTCCTGAGTATCGCTCGTCGCGAATTTTCTCCGACCTGCGGGAAGGCAAAGGGATCCGAGGCAAGATCGCCGTCGTCGGCGGCAAGGCGTTTCGGATCAGCGGCGCCGCGGTGCGCGTGGGCGAGCGCGTCGTGGGCACCGTGCTCATCGGCCAGCGCATGGACACCTGGTTCAACGACGTGGCCGCCAACAGCGGCTCCGACAAGCCAGAAAAACAGCACCGGCTATCCCTCGTCGCGGGAGACAAAGTCATCGCCAGTGCACTGCCCAAGGATCAGTGGGACGCCCTGGCCCAGGCGGCCGCGTCGCCCAAAACGGCGAGCGAAGGCGAGTCTTCGGTCCCCGTGCTGGTGTTCTCGGGCAAGACTTGGGACCTGTGGTCCGAGCCGGTCTTCGGCTACGAACGGGGCTCGGATCCTGAGGTCACGAAGCTCGGCACCCTGGTCATGGTGCGGACCCGGGAGCACCAAGCCGCCAAGATCCGAGATGCCGTCGGGGGCATGGCGCTGGTCTTCGGCATCGCTCTGTTGCTGGCTCTGCTGATGGGTTACGCCCTCGCCGTGCAGATCACGCGGCCGTTGCGCAAATACATCGAAGCGACCGAAGAACTCACCCGGGGAGAGGCTGACCTCGGCAAGCGCCTCGAAGTCGACACCAACGACGAACTCGGACAACTCGCCGGGAACCTCAACCGTGTGTTTGCGAAGATCCACAGCCTGGCTTCCGGGGTCCAACGCACGGCGTTCCAAGTGGGCGCGTCCAGTGGAGAGGTCAGCAGCATCAGCAAACAGATGCTCGACGGGTCCAAAGAACAGGCCGGAAGGATCACCAGTTCCACGGCGGCGGTCACCGAGCTGTCCTCCTCCATCCAACAAGTCGCGGAGAATGCCGCGGAAGCCACCCGAACCGCGAAACAGAGCGGCGAAGCCGTTACCCGCGCCATCGCGCGCTTGTCGCAAATCCGCAAGACCGTGGAAGATGCAGCCGACCGGATTGCGACCCTCGGCGAGAGCGGCAAGCGCATCGGCAACATCGTGGAAGTCATCCGGCAGATCAGCGAGCAAACCACGATGCTGGCCCTCAACGCCGCCATCGAAGCCGCGCACGCTGGCGAACACGGGCGCGGCTTTGCCGTCGTCGCCGACGAAGTGAGCTCCCTCGCAAAACGCACCGGCCAGAGCGCACGCGATATCGAGGATTTGATCGCGACCATTCGGGATCAAACCGGCGAAGCGGTGCGCGTGATGCAAGATGGTACGCGCGAGGTTGAAGAAGGCACGGGCCTCGTGGAAACGACGCTCGCCGACCTGAAGACCTTGGGGAGTGTCATCGACGACACCGCCGCAGCGGTCCAAGAGCAGGCCATCGCGAGCGACGAAATCGCCCGCAATATGGACGCGGTACAGCGCATCGCGACCTCAGTCCTGGCGTCCAGCGAGAGCGCGGTCTCCCAGGGTGAAAAGCTGCAGGGCCTCGCGGATGCGCTCGAGGAGAGCGTGGGCGGCTTCCGCATCGATCCCGACCAGGCGTTGCTTGACGACGCCGAACTCAAGGCGCTCCCAGCGCCAAAAGGAAAGTCCGCGTGAACGACCCCTTCCGCCGCATGTGCGCGGTGCTCATCGGCTTGACCAGTGCCGGATTCGCCGCTAGCGCCTGCAGCGGCGACGACGAAACGCAGGCCCCGAAGCCGGCCACGCCGCCGACGATGCAGATCGTGACCCTAACCGCCGCGGGGGGGCCCCAATGGAAGCAGGGGGATAGCGACACCTGTATCGAGCGCGGGCGCGACGATGCCGGCACGGTGGTGCTGGGGGCAAGCCTCACGGATTTCGTGTTGCGACCTCCAGGAACCTGCAGCGTCAGCGCTTGCGGGCAGTTGCTCATTCGGATCGACCCCAGTGGTGAGTCGGAACTCCAACGGGTTGATGCTGCACAGACCAGCGTGGACCTAGCGTTCAAAGACCTGCCCGACGGCAGCCACGTGTTGCGTGCAGAGCTTCACTACAGCACCGGCAAGCCGGCGCTGGGGGCGGACAAGAACCCCGTAGTCGACGAGGTCACCATCGACCTACGCCCCATCGGTGGCTGCGGAGGCGCCACCGACGCCGGAACGGACGCCCCCACGGACGCAGCCACGGATGCACCCACCGACGGTAGTAGTGGCGACGCCAGCGACGACGCCAGCGACGACGCCAGCGACGACGCCAGCGACGACGCCAGCGGCGACGCCGAAGCCGGCACCGACGCCCCCAGCGACGCCAACGACGCCACCACGGGCTGAGCACGGAACTAGTGCGCGCGGGGTTGTCTTGCGCGGTCACGGGGGGCGGCATGGGGCCAAACGGCGCGGGTGCAGGTGGGGTTATTCTTGCGCGGTCCGACGCGTCGTGACGGAACTGGTGCAGGTGGGGTTATTCTTGCGCGGTCACGGGGCGCGGCATTGGGCCAAGAGTCCTTGTGTCGGCGCGGGTCACGCGTGATCGATCGGTCGCGCCTGACCGCGGACTTGTTTGGCCC
>CALMUT010000197.1 GCA_937872925.1 uncultured Myxococcales bacterium
GGGGTCGGCCGCCAGCAACCCCCCCCGCGGTGTCCAGCGCGGCCGGGGGGATCGCGGGCGCCCCCAGTCGAAACGGCGGCATCCAGTCGCCCCCCGCCAGCACCAGGGCCGCCCCATGGGCGCCGACGGCGCAGAAACGCGCACGCCCCACCCCCGAAAGGGCCTGCCAGGAGACGGCGCCCATCACCAGAGGCAACCCTCCTGTGAACACGGCGCCCCCCAACGCGTAGCGCAGGCCGTGCTCGGCGTCCGAGGGCTTGGCGACAAACGACAGCGGGTAACTCACCCCGAAGAGCTGCAGGCGCAGCGCCACCATTGCCGCGGCCGGAAGCAGGCACAGCAGCACGCGCACCAGCGCGCCGCGAATGCCACCGCCGGCGGCGAATCCCGTACCCAGAGCAAGCACCACGACACAGGGCAAGAGCTCCGGTCGCCAGGCCGCGGCCAGACCGAGCAGGGCCGCGTGCTGCACGCGCGGCCCTGCTCCGAAGACGACCAGCGCGACGACCAGCCCGGTTTCCATTCCGGCCACTGCCCAGGCGGGCATGCCGATGCTGAGGGCCATCAGCGCCAGCGGCAGGAAACGCTCTCGGCGGATCCCGGCGCTGCCGACGCGGAGGCCCAGTGCTATGGCCGCCAGTAGGAAACCCGTCGCGCCCACCAGGCGCGCCGTTTCGAACGCGTCCAAGGCCGTGCCGTCAGAAAGCGCCCCGACCAGCTGCGCGTAGCCGAAGGGCGTCACCGCATCCACGACGGGGCCCTCCAAGTTGAACCGGTGCCCCCCGCCCGCGCTCCAATGTGCGGCAACTCGCGCGATGATCCAGGCGTCGTCGACGCAGAACCCCCAAACAGCGATCACCCCCACAAACGCGCACAATCCGCCGATCGCTGCGCCAACGCCCGCGCCGCGGCGCCTAGCTAGCTTTTCACAAGCTGTCCACTCCTCAGCAATCCAGCCGGAAAAGTTCTGCATATGGGCGTTGGCTTTCTACGATGCCAATCCTCGAATGTCAGCGATTCACGTAGTCGTACGCCCCTGTGACCCAAACGGCAGTTCTCCAGCGGAGTCCTTGCTTGGATGGCTTGATCTCGTCGTCGACGGGGTCAACCTAACTGCGCGCTTGGGCGAATCCCAGACCCTGCCCCTGATTGCGGACCTCTCGCAGGCAGTGGCTGCCCTCGACGGCGGTAAGCGCCAGCGCGTCTGCCTGCAGGTGTATGGGGAAGACAGCGTCTGGGAAATCGGCCTCGAAAACGACGCGACGGACATCCTCCTAACATTGTTCCGCAGCACGCCGTCCCCGGACGTGGCGGTCTTCGAGCGGCGCCTCCAGCGCGCGGAGTTGCGACGGGCCCTCGTCAGCACCGTTGCCGAAGCGATGGAGCGTGGTGCGCGGAGCGAAGCGGCTCGAGCCAGCTTGCAGCTCGCCAAACGTGCGCTTTCGGAGTTGCCTGTGGTCGCCAGCGCTCCGGCACCGCGCAGGCACTCCGAGATCACTCCTCGCGCCGTGGGCGGCATGCGCCTGCGTGCCAGCGCCGAACTCCGGGTCGCTACGGACGATGTCAACTCCGATCCCGCAGTAGAACGTGCCGACCTGCATGCGCTGCTCGCCCGCGGCAATGCAGAGCTCTCGATTCGCTCGCGGACCGTGCAACTCGGCGAGACGCATCTGTTCCTGCTGGCAGAACGCTTGATGGCACTCGCCGACGATGTGCTCGACGCCACTCAGAACGGACGCGCCTGTTTCCGACGCGTGGAACTCGGCCCGCTGCGCATTGGGGTCCAGCGCGGCCCGGGGGTTGCCTCGCTCTCCCTCTTGGTTGGCCCGCCCGGCAAAGATCGCGTGACCTTTCCAGCCATGGACCCCATCGCGTTCGCCAAATGTGTGTCGCGATTCGCTCGCAGCACTTGCGACGCCATGATGGCCGGCGACGGCGCCGCCCGGGGGAATCTACGCTTGAGCGCCTTGCGCCAAGGTGCCGCGGGGCTGGAACGCCGCGCCGAAGACCACGCCGACGGCGACGAGCCCCTCGAAAACCACGAGCCTGACAGCTACCGCGGGTTTGCGGCTCCGCGTCGCAGTGAATCAACGGGACGCTGGTCCCACGGCGGCAAGATGCGTTTTCAAGCGCGTTGGGTCGCGACGGTGCCAAGCATCGATCTGCGCGCAACCTATCTATGTGGTGACCGCCTGATCGTCGGGTCCGAACGGGAAACCGCGTGCATCCACCGATCGACGGGCTCGCTGTTGTGGCGCATTCCCTCCCCGCCCGCTTGCAGCGTCGCGACGCCTGCGGGACTCGCGCGGCTGTACGCCGACGGCCGGGTAGCACTGCATGATCTGGCCACGGGTGACGTGCGTTTTGAGAGCCGGGTCGCACCACGCGCCGGCGGGGGCGCCACCGGTGCCGTGGTGCACAGCGCCGGACTGCCCAAATTGCTGGTGCTCACCGAAGGTGATCGCCGCATCACGGCGCTCGATCTCGTCGGCGGCGACATCCGTTGGCGTTTTACCGCACGACGCCCGGGAGCCTATCGCGTGCGCCGCGCTGGGCGTCTGCTCCTCGTCAGTGGTGGGGACCGCAGCTTGGCGGCCCTCGACGTCGCCAGTGGCGAAATGGTGTGGCGACTGCGCGCTGAAGCGCCGCTTTCGACGGACCTGACGGTGGATCACGAAACCGTATTCGCCGTATCCGGGGACGGCGTCGGCGCGACCCTGCTGCGCGTGGATCCGTTCACCGGCGCGGTGCGCTGGAGCGCCGAAATCGACGAGCGCGTGGCGACAGGGCACTCCGTGGTCGTGACGAAAGACGCCATCGTCGTCCCGCTGCGGGATCGACGCGGCAGCGGCTTGGTCGCATACGACAAAGAAACCGGCAAGCGGCTGTGGCAGCAAGACCCCGGGTTTGCGTCGCCCATCGTGTCTTGGCTCGGCGTGGACGCCGACGTGATTGGCAACACTGCAGCGGGCACATTGCTGTGCATCAGCGGCACCGACGGGCGCGTACGCTACAGCCACGCCTTTGCTCGCCACGTGGATGCCGACCAACCGCGGCGTCTTGAACCCGTGCTGCGCAGCGGCGCGCTGTTCGTTCCGCAACAACAGGTGCACGTGGTGCGCCCCCGGGATGGGGAAACCCTCGGCGTCGTGCCGACAGACTTGATTCCAGATCTGCTGCGCGTGGACGAGCGCTGCGACGTCTACGTTGCGGAAGAAAGCGGACACGTGGCTGCGTTCGGAGCAGCGGCCCGCCTCACGCTAGTCAAAGGTTGAGCGGCGCCCGAACCTAGCCGCTGTGGGCTTCCCCGCCGTCGATGCACAGCACGTTGCCGTTGAGCCAGTAGGTGCACTGCTGCGAAAGTGCGACCAATGCGCGCGCCACGTCGATGGGCTCCGTCAGCCGATGCGACGGGTTTTTGCGCACCGCGACCTGGATCATGGTGTCGCTGTCGGGGATCTTCTTGAGGGCCGGCGTATCCGTGACGCCGGCGCAGACGGCGTTCGCAGTGATGCCCCGTGGTCCCAGCTCGAATGCAAGTTGGCGCACATGGGATTCAAGGGCGCTTTTCGCGGCGCTGACCGCCCCGTAGCCGCGCCAGACGGAGGTGGACCCGGTGCTGGTCATGGCAAAGATGCGCCCGTCATCGCTCAGCAAGTCGCGCTGCAGCAAGTCTTGCACCCAATACACGAGGCTGTGGGCCATCACGTCGAGGGTCATATCCATCTGCTTCGAATTGACTTGGTCGGCCTCGGACTTCGACACAAATTCGCGCAGGGTGCCGAACGCCAAGGAGTGCAGCAGCACGCGCACTTGCTCGGATTGGCCACGCTCCGCGAGGCGCCGCTTGACGTCCGAAAGCACGTCCGCGCGCTTGTCCGGGTCCGCGGCGTTCACGTTGTAGAACCAGGCTTCCTTTCCTGCGTCGCGCACCGCGGCGGTGATGCGTTCGACGTTGGGCATGGTGGCACGCCGGTCGAGGTGGACGCCGATGATGTTCAGGCCCGCTTTAGCGAAGGTCACGCTGCACGCCTCGCCGAAGCCACTGGAGGCTCCCAAAATCAATGCCCAGCCATCGAGGGCCGGCAGACTCACATCTCGCTGCTGCGTCATTTTCGGTGCTGCCTGTGTACTACACGTCTGCGGCTGGGGAAGAGGCGTTCTTGATGGACTCGCTAGGCCCACGCGGCGCGGGTAAGGAATAGCCCACCTCGGCAGCTTTCGAGCGCACGAAGCGCGTGATCGCCGCGATGGGAACGCCTGTCGGGCAGACTAGCTCTTTTTCCGCCAGGATCTCCTCGGGCACGTGGGTCAAACTCGCCGCCGCCGCACGAAAATCCGGCATGCTTCGGGATCCAGCCAAAACCACGGCCATCACCCCGCGGTAAGCGCCCTGGGACTCTGCGATCCGCGTTCCCTCCCCGCGATCGCAGAGCTGGCACGCGATGCAGCGGCCAAAACCCGTCATCAGGCTCCGCTCGTCGGGGGTGACGGGCGGCAGTCGGTCTGCGTCGTAGTTCTCGCGAAAGGCCGCGATGCCCTGGCGCCCGCCGCCAAAAAGCCGCACAAAAAACGTCCAGACCAAGGCCCAGGTCAGGAAGAGAAACGCTTTGAGACGTCCCGGCACCGCGGCGACGCTAGCGCCTTTTGCCCGTGGGCGGCAGATCGGGAACGTGAAAGGGCCTGCTGGCGTATGAAGGGAGCAGGGGGAAGCGTCACACTGTTACGCCGGATCGTGACGCTGTGACGCAGCGTTACGGCGCGTAAGTAGCTGAAATCCTTTGGTAACGAGCTGGCACGAAGGATGCTCATTGAGTGGCTGTCCGAGGGAGACCCACCATGCAGACCGTAACCAGCCACACACCCAATGCCGAGTCCTTTGATGAGCAGGCTCTGCTCGCCGGGCTCATTGCCGATGAAGAACAGGCGTGGCGCGCGTTCTCAGACCAATACGCCCGCCTGATCTATCGCTGCATCACCCGGGTGACCGCGCGCTTCGCCGCTGTAGTCGGCCCCGAAGATGTCCGCGAGATCTACGCCATGCTCTGCGTGTCGCTGCTCGCCAATGACAAGAAGAAACTCCGCACCTTCGAGCCGGGCCGCGGCAACAAGCTCGGTAGCTGGATTGGCATGCTGGCGATTCACGCAGCCTACGACTACCTCCGCACCGTCAAACGCGAGCCGAAGCGGACCGGCCTCACTGAGGCAGAATCCCTCAGCTCCGAGCTGCCGGACCCCTACGACCACTGCGTGCGCCGGGAGCAGGCCGAAATCGTTGGCCACCTGTTCCAAAGCTTCACGGACAAGGACCAAGAGTTCATTCAGCTGTACTTCGGCGACGGGCTAGAGCCCGAGGAAGTCGCGGCTCGGATGGGCATCAGCATCAAGACCGTCTATTCAAAGAAGCACAAGATCCGCACGCGCTTGGAAAACTTGCTCTCTGAACGTCGCCTCGCAGCCTGAGCCGGGCTCAGTTGCGAGTCAGCGGGGACTGGTCTACACCCTCTAAGGAGTGAAACCGTTTCGGACGCTTGGGTTGTTGATCGCCCTGATTTGCGCAAGCGCGTGTAGCGACGGCGCGCCTGGGGACTTGGATCTCACCCCAAGCCCCAAAGGCGATGTGCGCGGGGATGGCCTGCGGCTGGCAGAGCTGAACAACCCCGCGAACCCGCGCCCACCCGAAGGCGCCGAAGTGAACGTGACGGGCATCACCGTGCTCGCCATTGATACCTTCGACGAAACCAACAACGGGTCGAGTGCAGGAAACATCTACGCCCAGGACCTTCCGGTCCAAGGCGCCGTGCCTGCTTTCGGCGGCATCACTCTCTTCAACGCAAGCTTCAACCCCCCAACCCTGCGGATCGCTCCCGGCGACGTGGTGGACGTGCGCGGCGCGTATGAAGAGTTCTTGGGCCCTCCGAGCAGTCCCTTCGACATCGGTGAGAGTCTGCCGGAGATCGTGAGCGGCACCATCCGCCTGCGCTTCGAGCACGTCGTGCCGGAGCCCATCACCATCCAACTGGAAGAGCTAGCGAGCTACGAAACCGGTCGCAAATGGATCGGGACCTTAGTGCGCGTGGAAAACGTCACAGCGCAGTCCGACGGATTCAAAGGCGGTTCCGGCAGGTTCTCGGTGCGCCTCGACGTTCCCGGCGTGGCGGATTCGGATTTGCCAACCATCAACAACGCGCTGTACGACGTGGAAGCGGCGCCGGTCTCCTTCGCGTCGGGCACGAAGTACACTTCCGTGGTTGGCATTGTGCAGTTCTTCTTCAACTTCGCCATTGGCCCCCGTTCCGCCGCGGACATCACCCCCTAAGATGCGCCGTCTCGTGCGACTTGCCCGGGCCGCGGCTGTCGCGACCCTCGCCTCTGCATGCGTGGGGGGCGGCGCCCAAAACAAGCACCCGAAACACGGCCCGGGCATCGCGCCCCCGGCGCAGCACCCTCGCCTCGAACTCCTCTCGAGTGAGGACCACCCCGCTATCGCGCGGGTGAGCCGGAGCGGCGACCCCATGGCTGGCGTCGCCGTCGCAGTCGCGCACGATGGCGGCTCCGCCGGTTCCGTGGCGCTGGCGGGGTTGCTAGAAGCCCGACTGCGCGGCGCGTTTCCAGATGTGATCACGCGGCCCCACGACCTTGGCGTGATCGTGAGTCATTTGGTCGTCGACGCGGACAGTGGCGTGCGCTTCACGCAGGCCGCGCTAGCAGCGCTGACGGCTCCCGTGGGCGCCGACGATCCAGCCCTAACGCGCATTCAGGAAAAGCTGAGCGCACTTGCCCGCGTTCCCGGCGAACCTGACGATGACCCGGTCCGCCGCTGTAGCGGGGAACTCGCCCGCCCGACCACCGCCCTGACGCCGAGCCACGCCACGGTCGAAAGCGTGCGCGTCCAGGCCGCGCGCGCCGGCGCAGTCGCCGTCGGAGTACTGGGGTCCCGCGGGGTGCTCGACGCGGTGACCCGTGCTGTGCAAGCCGGCGACTCGTGGCCCGCGGGCGGTCCCGAGGATCCCTGGCCCCAGGCCGGAAGCAGCTACGGCGTGCCGCCGAACGCCAGCGGCGCGACCCTGTCCATTGCGCTGCGCATGGCGGCCGGCGCCCGGGCAATTGCTGCAGCACGGTCCCTCGGGGGCGGGGCTCGGGAGCGCCTCGAAGCGAGACTAGCCAGCCTCGATTCAGACTTCCAGCTGGAGCGCGTCACCGCCACGACGCGTCCTCGCGGTGCTTGTCTGCGCATTGACCTCAGCAGTGACGACGCCAACGTCAACGCCAAGGCCGCGGCCTGGGCCGCCGTCATTGCCGAGCAGGAAGCCTGGAAAGCCGCGCCCAAAGGCGCCGGCGCGTGGTGGGATATCGAGGACGGCGTGCTCCGGGCTGCGGATCCCCGTGAGGCCGCCGCCGTGGCTGCCTGGCGTGCCTTGAGCGGCCGACTCGTCACGAGCGAGCCCGCGCGCTTCGTGCGTTTTGCAGCATCGGACAGCCAACACATCCGCGCGGAGCTAAGCCAGGCGACGAACCGGCGCGCGAACACGTACCAGACGCGCAGTCGCGTCGAGAACGGTCAGGGGGAGTTCTGGCTGCTGGCAGCGTCCCCGTGCGGCGTCTTTCAAGAATCTGCGTCAGACGGCGGCCTGACCGCACTGACTCTGGTCGCACTGGCGCAAGCGGCCACCGAGCGCCACCCAGGCGTTCGCTTCGAGCCGTGGATCACTTCGGATGTCATGGGGCTGTTGGCACACGGGCCGCGCATCGGTCCGGGGGAAGGCGATCCAGAGCACGCACGGCGCATCGCGGATGCCCTGGGCTGGGCCATCGCCGGCACCCGCCTGAGCGGCCAAGAAGTCGCCGCGGCGCGCTCCAGCATGCAGCAGGCACTCCCCAAGGAAAGCGGCGGCGTGTGGACCGCAGCACTCGAGGCCCTCAGCCCGGAGCATCCGTCTTGGCTCGAACCGCGCGGTAGCTTCGCGACCCTCAGTGGGCATAGCGGGCACGCTGCGGAAGCCCGGCGACGTACCTGGCTCAGCGAACCCCTACGCCTGGCTGTGCTCGCCAACGGGGACGCTGCGCAAGCACGCATCGCCGAAGCCGCCTTCAGCAGTTGGCTCGCGCCAGCGGTCAGTGAAGTCGCGGCTTGTCCCAAAAGAAACGCGCGGCTTCCCAAGAGCGGCGAGATCCAAATCCCCCGGGCAAAGCCCGGACAAAGCATCGTCGCGGCGCATTTGAACCCCGGTTCCCGAGCGGAGGCCGAGTGGCTGACCTATCTGCTCAACCGGCCCGGCGGGCTTTTGGATCAAGCGTTGAAGGACACTCGCCTGGGGCGCGCTCGGGCGCGTTTGGTCGGTGGCCAGCTGCGCGCCGCCTTGATCATCGAAGTCCACGCGTTTCCCGAGACTCAAAAAGACGCCATCGCCCAGGTGCGCGCGCTGCTGTCGCGTCTCTCCGGCGGCGCGATGAGCCCAGCTGACGTGGAAACTGCTCGAGAGCACTTTGCCCGCAGTCGGATGGCAGGATCCCTGGACCCGCGCCAGCGGCTGCTACAGACCTGGGGGGCCGCAGCGCCAGCGGATCCCACGGCGGCATCCATCCGTCGGTTTTTGCAGCTCAATTTGACGGTGTCGCATCAGCTGGTCGTGCGCCCCGAAGACGACTGAGGCGAGCGTTCCCCCGCCAGTGCGGGTCGTGGTACGAGAGCGGCGCCATGTCAGGTCGCGACCTCGTTCTGATCCTCGATTACGGTTCCCAATACACCCAGCTGATCGCCCGCCGGGTACGCGAATGTCATGTGTATTGCGAAATCCACCCGGGCACGCTGGATTTGGACGCCGTGCGCGCCATCGCACCCAAGGCCATCATCCTTTCCGGCGGACCAGACTCGGTCTATTCGGATACCGCGCCCAAGAGCGACCCGGGCATATTCGAACTTGGGTTGCCGCTGCTCGGCATCTGCTACGGCGAGCAACTCATGGCCCACCAACTCGGCGGCAGGGTCGAGCGCTCGCCCCAGCGTGAATACGGACCGGCCAAGCTCAAGGTCACCGAGGCCGTTGGCATCTTCAGCGCCTTCAAAGCGGGCGAAGAACTCTCGGTATGGATGAGCCACGGGGACAAACTGACGGCGCCTCCCCCTGGCTTCCGCGGGATCGGACAGAGCGGTTCGGCGCCCCTCGCCGCGATTGCGGATCCTGACCGGAACCTATTTGGCATTCAGTTCCATCCCGAAGTGGCGCACACGCCCCGGGGACTTGAGCTCTTGCGCGGCTTCCTATTCGACGTCGCCGGGCTCGAGCCAACCTGGACGCCGGGTTCCTTCGTCGATGAAGCCATTGGACGCATCCAAGACCAGGTCGCGCCAGACGAACGCGCCATCTTGGGACTGAGCGGCGGCGTGGATTCTTCGGTGGCAGCGGTGTTGTGCCACAAGGCGCTGGCCGAACGGCTGGTGTGCATTTTCGTGGACAATGGCCTGTTGCGCGCCGGCGAGCGCGACGTCGTCGAACACATGATGCGCCAGAACTTCCACTTGAATCTGATCGTGGTCGACGCGCGCAAACAATTCTTGGATGCCCTGGCAGGGGTCACGGACCCCGAAAAGAAGCGCAAGATCATCGGACACGTTTTCATCGACGTCTTCGATGAGCACGCCGCCCGCGTCGAGAACGCAAAGTATTTGGTGCAAGGCACGCTGTACCCCGACGTGATCGAGAGCGTCAGCGTGAAGGGCCCGAGCGCGGTGATCAAGAGCCATCACAACGTGGGCGGCCTTCCCGAGCGCATGAAGCTCAAGCTGATCGAACCTTTACGCGAACTGTTCAAAGACGAAGTGCGTCAAGTCGGCGAAGCCTTGGGCATGCCCCACGATGTGCTTTGGCGGCAACCCTTCCCCGGGCCTGGTCTCGCGGTGCGGTGTCTGGGTGACTTGAACGAGACGCGGCTGGACACCTTGCGTGCCGCCGATGCGATCGTCGACGAAGAGGTCCGGGCTGCGGGGCTGTACGAGTCGCTGTGGCAGTCCTTCGCCGTGCTACTGCCCGTGCGCAGCGTCGGCGTGATGGGCGACGACCGGACCTACGAAGAGACCTGCATCATCCGCGCGGTGCAATCCAGCGACGGGATGACGGCGGACTGGGCGCGCTTGCCCCACGACCTCTTGGCCACCATGTCGGCGCGGATCATCAACGAGGTTTCTGGCGTCAACCGCGTCGCCTACGACATCAGCAGCAAGCCGCCAGCGACCATCGAATGGGAATGACGCGGCGGCACCTGGGAATGCTGGTGGCGTGCGCGCCGCTGCTGCTGCAAGGCTGCGGCATGGGCGCGGGCCGCCCAGCCGTGTCCCTGAAGTTCCAGACCGAAGCTGGCACTCCAGCCAATGCTTCGGTGTACATCGACGAGGAGTACGTCGGCCCACTGGGCTACGTGGCCGCACACGGCGTGCGTTTGCCTATCGGTGAGCACCGCATCACGGTGCAGCGATCGGGCTATTTCCCCTGGGATCGCCTGGTGGAATCGGATCGCAAGCCCATCCTACTGCGGGTAAAGATGGTGCGGATCCCCGACTGATGGTTTGGCCTTGGTGGGCCAGACCGTGATGTGATGGCGAAGATGGCACGGTCGCGGCGGGGATTTCTCGGGGGGGCACTCAGCTTCGGGCTGGGTCTTCTCGTCGGCGGCCGCGTCGGCGCGCCCCGGGCATTTGCGCCGGGACCTCCGCTGCCCCTCGACGACGACGAACAGGAATATGTCGCCGAGGCCCTGACAGGGCTTGAACGCGAGAAGATCTGGGACACGCACGTGCACATCGTCGGCATGGGGCACGCCGGCACGGGCTGCTGGGTCCATCCCGATGCGATGAGCCACTGGCACCCACTGCGGCGGTTGCGCCTCGAGATTTACCTTCAGGCGGCGGGGGGCTCGGGTCTTGCGCGGGCCGACGAAATGTAGGTCGCTCGACCGCTAGAACTGTTTCGCCTCGCCAATCCCAAGGGCAAGCTACTCGCCCTTGCCTTCGACTACGCTGTGGACGCTTCCGGCAAGGAAACCCCCGAACTATCTGAGTTTCACACGCCCAACGCCTACGTGCTGCGCCTGGCGAAGGAGCACCCGGAGTTCGTGCCATGCGCCAGCGTGCATCCCTACCGCAAGGACGCCTCGGAGAGGCTGCGGCAAGTCGCGCAGGACGGCGCTGTCGCCATCAAGTGGCTGCCCAACGCCATGGGGATCGACCCCATGGAGGCGCGCTGCGATGCGTTCTACAAGACCCTGCAGGAGCTCTCGCTTCCCCTGATTACCCACGCCGGCGAAGAAAAGGCCGTCGAAGTCAGCGGCTGGCAAGAACTCGGCAACCCCCTGCGGCTACGGCGCGCCCTGGACTTGGGCGTGCGCGTGGTGGTGGCCCACTGTGCCAGTCTGGGTGAGGTCGACGATCTGGATTCCGGTCCGGGGCACCGCGTGTCCGCGTTTGCAGCCTTCATGCGGCTGTTCACCGACAAGCGCTACAAAGAGACGTTGTTCGCCGACATTTCTGCGATGACGCAGTTTTCACGCAGCGGGCGGCCGCTGCGCGAGATCTTGCTTTCTAAGGACCTGCACTCTCGGCTTCTATATGGTTCGGACTACCCACTTCCCGCCATTGACCCCTTGGTTTCGACGCGGCTGCTTGAACGCGACGGCTACCTCACAGCGGAGGATCGAGAGATGTGCAATCGCCTGTACCGGAAGAATCCGCTGCTCTTCGACCTCGTGCTCAAGCGACGTCTGCGGGTCGAGCATATGAACGCCACCCACGCCTTCTCGCCCACGGTATTCCAAACCGCAGATTTTTTTGCCCCCCCAATTCTTGAGCTCGACGCGCCGCCACCGACGCCAGCACCGCCTGCTCCCTAACGCCGCCATGGAACTCAGCCCCTTTTCGATGCTCGCCTTGTTCATCCGTGGACAGCTGCTGTTCATGCTGCCTGCGCTGCTCGTGTTGTGGCTCGCGCGGCGCAAGTTCGGAGGCTGGGACATTAAGGATTGGATCGTCGCCGGCGCGGTAGGCGCGGCGATCTTCGTCGACTTCGCAGCCACTGCGGATCTCGAAGCGCACTACCTGGAACAAGTCGGCAGCAAAGCCAACGGCACCCTCGTGCGCAAATGGCTCAGCGAGGGTGAGGATTCGACGACCTTCAAGGTCGCGGTGCACTTCAAGGGCTACGAAGACGACTACGACGTGAGCGAAGGCTTTTGGGACTCCCTGAACCCGCCCGTGGCCACGCCGGTCTTTTACGATCCAGAGTATCCGTCGGACTTCGTCCCGGAGTTCCGCCGCGCCACCGCGTGGCCCCAAGCCGTCGTGGGCGGTCTCTTGCTCATCGGCGCGCTCTTGGAACTCACCATCTTCGCCTGGGTCCTGATGCGTCTTTGGGAGCGATTTCGACGACAGCCGGCCTAGGCCCGCGCTTTTCCCCCTGGCCAATCCCCCACTTTCACACTAAACCCCTGCCCCATCGGGGTGTACCTCAACCTGGTAGAGGGCCGGCTTTGGGTGCCGGACGTTGTGAGTTCAAATCCCACCACCCCGACCCTGTTTTCGTGATTTTGGCCCCGAGGTTCTGTCCGTGAGGATGCCAGAACCCCCAGCTTGGGCAGGGCTGCCTTGGGTAGCCGGCGGAGCTTGCCGCTGTTTGCGAGGTAGCGCGCATGGGCAGCCAGCGAGGCGTGCCCGGTGAGCGCGGTGGCTTGCTGCGCGTTGACGTCGGCCTCGGCCAGGGCCTGAGAGAAGGCCCGGCGCCAGCTGTGGAAGTCCAGCGGCAGGGTGTAGGCCGTTTCCTCGAAAAGCTCGCGCTCGCGTGGGGTGAGGTCCCGCACCGTCCGCCAGACAATCTTGGTCAGCGGCCGACCGTTGCTGCGTTTCGTCCGGATGCGCTCGGGGGCTTGGATGCCGAACGCTCGCGCCAGATCGCGCCTCAGTGCGTCGGCGTGGCTTGCCTTGGCCTTTGCCTCGCCCGCGCGCTCACCGCGCCTGGCCGGAAACACGAGCCCCGCACGCGGCCGGCCATGGCGCTCCCACCAGTCACGCAGGATCGGCCGCAGCATCGCAGGTACCTCCAAGAGCTGCGGCCGCTTGGTCTTCTTGCGCGGTGCCCAGCCCCACGCGAACGCACCCTCTTCTACGTCGAGCGCCTCCCAAACCAGCGCGTGCAAGTCGCCAGTGCGCAGGCCTCCGAACATGCGGGCGATGCACGCCATCGTTTGGCGTTCCAAAACCGCCGTGGCGTAGCGCTCATCTGGATGCTGCCAAGCCAGGTAGCGTGCAAGCTCGGGGTCCGTCAGCACCGCTCTCTCTTTGCGGACCGTCTCGGGGAACTTCGGCATCTCCGCGTCGTCTGCCGGATTGCTCGCGAGCGTGCCCTCGCGCTTTGCAGCTGCCAGCACGTTGCGAATGTCCTGGCGCAGGTGCGCCACCGTCTGCCGCGACTTGCCCGCAGCCTTCGCGGCATCTAGCACCGCGTTGACGTTCAACGTCTGGACTTCGGTTACGGGCATGTCGCCCATTTCCTCGAAGGCGAACGCGCGCAGCCGGTGTAGCTCGTTCTTAGCGTCCTTCACGCCGTCCTTGACTCGCTGCTTGTGCACGCGCTCAGTCGCCACCTTGAATGTGTCGGCGGCCTTTGCTTCGCCGGCCGTCACGGCCGCCCCGGCGTTCGCCTCAGCCACCAGGCGCGCCATCTTGCGGCGCGCGACGGCCTTGTTCATGGTGCCAAGTGAGAGCGTCACTCGGATCCATTCGCCATCGACTTGGGTCCAGATACGGGCAGCCCATCCGCGCTTCTGTAAAACCAGCGTGCCCTTCCGCGGGCGTCCGCCTGTGCTAGTTGTTTCTTCGCTCATCGGGTTGTCTCCTTTGGGCCACGCCCCCGAGTGTTCGCGCACTGCGGGGGCATTGTTCGTTCTACTTGCGTGCGTTGTGCGCGGGCTTTGGTTTGCCCGGCTTCTTGCGGCCGAAGTGTTCGGCATAGTCTCGGCGTATCGCCTGCCGCAGCACGTCCGACTCTCGCAGGCCCGCCTTGCGCGCCAGGGCTTGGAGCATGGCGCGCTCTTCGGGCAGCATCACCATGCTGAAACGTGCGTTGTAGCGGCTGCTTTCAGTGATTGGCATGGCGAGTCTTAGGATACGCGTCTGAAACGCGTCGGCAAGTGCGGAGCTGGCGCTTCACGCGTAAACGCGTGGAATCGTTCTGGAAGAAAACGCCAGATTGCGCGCCAAACAGCGGCGGGCCGGCGGTGCGCTCTTGGACAGCGAAACCGTGGATTCCCAAGAGGGCTGCGCCTATGCTCTCGGTCGTGGCGCGGAACTGGAGCTGGGGAGCCTTGATTGCTGTGTCGCTCTACGCGTGCGGCGGGGCCAAGCCAAACCCCGAGACACTTCCCAACGGTGAGTTCGTCGCAACTTGTAGCGAATCGGCAGAGAACTGCGCGATGATCGCACGGAAGTACTGCGGCGATTTGTACCTCCACAAGCTCGATATGAAGGAATCGACGCGTGACAAGACGGAGTCTTGGACGCTCACGAAGCAAATCTACCGCGGCGAACTGCGGTTCCGTTGTGACTCCGCGCTGGCGCGCCGCATCTCGAAGCCCGACACCAAGGGAAGGTTTCGCATCGCCTGCGTGCGGGCGCTCGGTAACTGCTACGAACTGGCGGAACGCGCATGTCCCGGCGGCTACGACGTGATCGGAAGCAGCGGCGAACACGGAGCCAAAAAGCCCACCAAGCAAAGCGCTGGCGAACTCATGGTCGAGTGTCGCTAGTTCCTCGGGTCCGAAGCGACGGGTTCGGTCCATTGGCGTCATGGTGAATCGGGTGCATCGCCGGCAAGCGCCTCCACGCCGCCACACGCGACTGGCCGCGCACCAGGGAAGCGGGTGTTGACTACACCCGCCATCAGAAGCGCCAGAACCCTTTGCCGTCACAGAGGATCCGGGCCGAAGCGTACGGGTTGGAGCTGACGGTCACCTCCGCCCCGGCGATGCCCTCAAACTCAGTCTGTGCCGCGGCGACGACATTGATCGTGTTCGAGCTGCCGGACGCGTTCTTCACCACGAGCCAGCGGCCGGCGTCGGTGGTGGCGACCTTTGGGAGCCTCACTGTGATTGCGCCGCCCGTCGGGTCAATCAAGACAAACTCCCCAAGCAAAGCGTCGTAGTCGCTGCGCTGGATGGGTGTTCGCGCTAGCGTTTCCATGCGCTCACGTGACAAGTGCTGAACTGCCGCTTCGGTGTTGCGCTCCATCCTACCAAGCACGCGCTGCAACTCAGGGTCGTGTGAAAGCACCGACACACGGGGCAGGGTGATGCCTTTTCGGAACGGGCGGTTCACGGGCGACTCCGTGGGTTGAGGATAGGTTGCGTCATGTCGGTCTCTTCTTTTTTCCCTATGCTTTTGCTTT
Source organism: uncultured Myxococcales bacterium (assembly GCA_937872925.1). Lineage (GTDB taxonomy): Bacteria > Myxococcota_A > Polyangia > Polyangiales > Polyangiaceae > JACKEA01. The sequence goes on from CALMUT010000197.1 coordinate 15,429, forward strand.
CCATTCAGTTCGTTGTTTCCGAGGTTCGCGCCATGCTGGGTCGCGCAAGCGCCACAGAAGCAACTAGCGTCGGCATTCTTCCAAAGTCGCCAATGTTGCCGGCGTCTCTGCCGTCTCGCCCATGACCCTAGACGCCAGTTCGCGTCCTTCGGTCGTACGCAATGCGTTACGTAGGGCGTCTTCAAACAGCGGCCGCAACGGCAGGTTCTCGGGGCCGGCCTGATTCCCAAGCGCTCTGACGATGTTGGCGCGTGCCTCACCAGCGTGACGCAACAGGGAATCGGCAGCGCGTACCCGGATCGGTAGTGGCGCCGCTTCGTCTTGGCAGACGTCTTCAAGCAGCTCGAGCGCCGCCGTAGCCGCCGCATCCAGGCGCAGCGCGCCGTCGCGGACGCGTTCTTCCAGTGCGGCCCGGTAACGGGTCCGGAAGTCCGCGTCCCGCATCCACCGCCAGACGGAACTTCGGTGGACAGAGACTTCGGCTGCAACCTGGCCCACGGGCTTGCCTTCGCAAAGCAGCTCAAGAGCCCTGGCTTTGGTCAAGTCCGACGCGGAGCGATGACCGCTCATGTCGCGCCCCGCGATTGCGCGTGTAGTGGGTCACGCAGGACCCACCTCTGGCGGGCGGTGTGTTGCGCCCCGAGGTTGCAACTGGAAGCACACTCCGTCGCGTGCATTTTCCAGATAACCTGGCCGTTGGCACGGGGTCCGCGCATGGCCACGCTGCTATTCCTTCTGCCGCCACAACTCATCGAACAGCCTCGTCACGTTGTCCATGCACGAGCTTCCGTCCTCCGCTTCCATGGATTCGGCCACACCAAGGACCAGCAACTCGGACGCCAGTGCAGTCATGTACAGCTTGCGAAGGTGCCGATTCAGGCCCAACGCGCGAAGAAGGTTTTGCCGATCCGTGCCAGCTATTCTACAGGCCGCGCGCAGGTCTGAATCTGTGTCGTCATGGTCCAAGTCGAATGTGTCGTTCATTGTCGTTTCCCTTCTTGCTCGCCGGCCCGCCAGCCATGCCCATTGACGGCCAGCGCTCCGGTCGCGCCGCTTTCTCGGCCATGTGATTTCGCGCGCTTACGCGTGGCGGACAGAACCTCGCGGACAGAACCCCCTGCGGCATGTGCAATAGCTTCGGGATTTCCGGCCGGTTTTGACGCTGGCCCACCGGCTTGCCCAGCCGGCTTGCGACCGCGCAGCCATTCCAGCACCGCCGGCAGCTCGAATCGAGGCGCGTCGCCGACGCGTAGCTCGGGGAAGTCCGGCAGCTGGCGCATGCGGTCCACGGTCGGCACTGCCACGCCGAGAGCGCGCGCCAGGCCGGCCCGGTCCAGCAGTGCTGCGGGCGCCGCCGCGTACCCAACGCCTTCGAGCAGCTCAGTCAGGCACTCGGACAGCACCACGCGCAGCTCATCCGGTGAGAGCACCACCACTCGGCTCGAGACCGTCATGCTTCCCCCGTGAGCGCGGCTCCGGCAGCACGGGCCGCGGAGTCGTCGTACCGCCCGCGCTGGACTTCGACGCGTTGCCCCGACCTCTTTTTCGGCGCGGCGTACTTGTTCGGGTCAGCGGCGATCACATTCAGCGATTGAGTGCCACCCCATTCAGCGTCCAGCGCGTTGCGGATCCGCGTGATTGCAACGTCGGGTTTGCCCCCAACAGCATCGAGCAGTTTCCAGGCGGCCTTGCCCTCCCTGCTTCCGAAACTCGGTTTCTGACCAGTCTTCGCCTCGAATGCACAGAAGTAGGCGGCGACCACAAGCTTGCGCGCTTCGAGCTCCGTTTTGGTGCGCTCCAATTCGACCTTTGCTCGTGTGGTTTTTCCGGTTGGCCGAACTGGCGCGTTCGTCTTCGACGCGCAAGTAGTGCCTTCTTCAGTGCCTTCTTCAGTGCCTTCTTCTGACGATTCAGAGCCATATTGATGCTGGATCCGCGTTCTGACTTTACCAGTCGCACGCGATTTCTTTACCAGTGCAGGGCTGGTTTCTTTACTAGTGCTCTTTCTTGACTGGTTAAGTCCGCGCACCGGTCGCTCCTCTTTCCACTGGTCAAGCGCACTCACCAGTCCGGAGACGTCGAAGACGTGCACTCCTCGGCGCCCGACCTCGGGCTCGGGGAGTGCTTGAATCCGGACGAGTTCGGCAATCGTCGCGACCACCGTCGGGCGACTGAGCCCCGTCCAGTGCACAAGCTTGGACAGGCCGGGAAACGGTTTCGGGAACGCCTTTGACCAGTGGTCCAGCAGAGCAAGAAGCACCAGCTTTTCGCTTGACCGAAGGCGTGCCCCGAAGACCGCGCGCCGCGCATCGCGCAGGGAAAACTCAGCCATCCCAAGCCTCGATTACTGCGCCGCCTGGTTCGTGAATGCGTCGAATGCAGGCCGCGCCATAGCGCTCCCGAAGTTCCGTAGCAGGACGACCCGCGGTGACGATGGTGCGCAATTGCGCGACGTACCGCCGGTCCAAGACCTCAAAGATGCTTTCGTCCAGCGCCTCGTGACCGAGTTCGTCCAGCACCAGCAGCGATGCCGTTGCCGCCGCCTCGATGATCGGTGGGTCGCCCTGGCCGAGCGGATGGTTTCGGCGCGCGCGTGCGATTTCGACCGCGGTCAGCCACCGGAACGCCAGGACAGGGTCACGCTCAGACGTCGCGGCGCGAACTAGACGGCGCAAGGCCCTCCGTGCGGCGGAGGTCTTGCCGCAACCTGTGGGTCCGGTCAGGAGCAGGCCACCAGAGTTCAGGCTCCAGCGGTCCGCAACAGCTCGCATCTTTCTAGACTTCACGGCGCCAGCGAAAGCCGCGTCGTCATCGGTCCACTCACCTCGCGCTCGGGCAAGTGCTGTTCTGCGCTTCCATTCCGTCCTTTGCTCGACCCGCTCGCGGTGTCGGGCCTTCAGCGCCTCGGCGCTGGACGCGGCAACGATGCTCGGCTGCATCGGTAATCGGAGCACGTCCGCCAGCGGGAACGTGGCCGTCGCAGGCCGCCGCAGGCCGGGCTTCCTTGACGTCTCGGCGCCGGCGGCTTCGCATGTCGTGCAGAGAATTCCGTCCGCCGGGATTTGGGCACGACATCGACCGGCACGCCCAAGGCACACGCCCTGTGCTTCCGCCACGGTCACAGCCCGACCTCTGCCAGCAGACCACTTTCAATGGCGCAGACGCCGCGCCCCTGTGGGAGAGGCTCGGCCAGATCGCCGGGACGATGGGGGGCGCAGCCGCTGCTCTCCCGGTGCCTCGACCCACCGGGGAGCACGAGCGTCAGCTCGGTTGCGGAGGGACAGCCTTCGCACTGCGGGAGCGCCGCCAGCAGGGCGCGCCAGTCTGACTCGGCCAGTGCCACCGCGACCACCGCAACTCCGCGGCGGGTTCTCACTTGTTCGCCTCCAGGCCCTGGGCTCGCTCGCGCCCGATGGCGGCGATATGCGGCAGCGCCGCCAACCCTTGGCGTGCCAATGCGAGCGTGCCTGCAAGCACCGGAATCCCGGCCGTAAGCGCAACCACCGCGTCACGACTCAATCCGAGTTTCTTCGCCGCGGGTGTCGGGCCGCAGCGCTCCACCAGCTCTCGGACAGCCTCCCGGACCTCGCCCGGCGGTGGCGTGCCTTTTCGTTTCTTATGTGCGGGCATGCCGGGAACCTATGGCCCAGCCTCCGAAAATACACCGCGCCGCCAGCGCGTTGTTATTTGCCGGCAAGTGTGCTTACGCGCTCTCTCCGCTCTTTTCGCTTCTCCTGAAGCGTGCGGGTCAGTCTGTCGGACGCCTCGATTCCAAGGGCTTGAAGCACCGGCGCGAGTGCCTCTGCGCGGCTCGCATCTGTTGAGTAGTCACATCCTTTTCGGGGTCTTCCCGTTCGTGCGCGCGGCTTCCGGTATTCATCAAAGGCCAATGCCAAAGCCGCTCTACCCTGCGAATCACCGAGGCGGGTACACTCGATCCCCAGCGCCCGCAGCCGCATCGACACGAACGCTGCGGCTTGCTCAATTGCCTCGTTCTCGGGAATCAACCAACGGGTGTGACCTTGGTCCTCCGAACACCCGAGCCCCGCCGCCTCCCCCACGATGTTGCCAACAATCTCCGCCTTGGCTTCACTGCCCTCGCTGCCGACAGTTGCGGCTAGCGCCGCGCGGTGCCTTTCTCTGACGTCGCCCCTGCGCGCCGCCCTAACGGAACCATCGGCGACCAGCAGTCGCCGCAAGTCTTGAGCGATTCTCGCGATCGCCTCAATGCCAGGCGTCAGAATAGCGTCAGCGTTGCGCGCTGCCGCCGCGTCCGCGAGGGTCGAAATCCGTTTCAGAATGCCGGGGACTTCGTCGGGGTCGAGCGCGCTGCGTAGGCGTTCAGAGTCAATCTGATGTAGCGCGCGCCACCACTGCGCCGGCAAAGCCATCTCGGGCTTCCCCTGTAGCCGTTTACGCCTTTGGGGCTTTCGCTGCCGTGCCTTCGACTTGCTTTTCTTGCGGGCACTCCTAGAGTTCGTGTTGGTCGCCATTTTCGACCCATC
>CALMUT010000198.1 GCA_937872925.1 uncultured Myxococcales bacterium
TGCCGACGGGAAGCGGAACGAACACACCGGAGAGGCCGCCGGGGCGTTCCTTCCCGGGAAAAACGGAGTAGTTTGCCAGCACGAAGACGGCCAAGTTTTGCCGGCCGAACAGATCGTCGGAGGACGCGCGGACGAACGACTCGCGAAACTCCTGCCGCCACCGGCGGTCGCCAGATTCCGGGATCTCGTGCTGGGGAGTGCACGCAACCACGCTGACCACGTCCACGTGGTCTGGTATTTTTCGGCCGAGACAGTGCGCATCCGTATTCAGGGCCTCGAGTGGACGACGGATCGGTCGATCGGTCCCGAGCGCAAGCACGTCGGAGCAAATTAGCGGCTGAATCGTCACGGTGGGCAGGTTGGCGTCCATCGGGCGGAGCGTCACCAGGCTTAGCAGGTTCGCCTCCGTTAGTTGCTGCTCAGGGTGCGAACTCAATTCATACGGCGACCTCACCATTTTGGGATGCACGCACACTCGGGTCCTGGAACCGGCATCGATGGTTAGCAGACACGCGAGGTTGAAGTGCCCCGCGACCTGGGCGCTCAGCCAACGAAGAAACCGGGCGAGGTCCTTTGCTACGACCCCGGGAACACGTTGCAGCCGTCTCGCGAAATCGCGGACCTCGTCAAGCGGCAGCAGGTGGTTGTTCCCTGCGGATTCCGATCGCAGACCCACGTGCACGCACCCGAGTGGCACCGGATCATCGGACACAGATTCGAGGAACGCTATCAGCGTTTGCCACGGCAAGAACGCCTCTGGAAAGGTGACCAGGTCGAATCCTGCAGGGACCGGTAGTCCCGTGGGATGCGGCAATTGGCGATCACCAAGCCTGTCTGCCGGCGGGCTGATCAGCGCCGTAATCGCAGCTCCGAAGATCGCCGCATGCCCGCTCGGGTCGTAGACACTGGGTTCGACAACATAGACGCGAAACGGGTCGCCTTCGCGCCTGACGGTCCAGGTGAGAAGGTTGCCACTAAACCGTTTCCCAGCCACGGCAAGCAGGGTCGACCGGTCGTCGCTGCGGCGTCAAGAACTGCTGCCGCCGATCCTCGCGCACGGCTGTTTTGTCAGGAACCGACGTTGTTCAAGCGGACACGATCAAAGCATCGCATGGCGCCGGTCGCCCGCACGCGTCGCGATCCTCCGGGCGGATCAGGCCTTCGCCGATCAAGGCAAAGAAGAGCGGTGGCCGCTGGGCTTGCCGACGTGGTGCAAGCGCAGCGAGTCGAACTCACGCCCTCCGAGCACGACGGCGCGCCAAAGCCTAGCTCCGAGTGCTTCGGCCACAGGTAGAATCCGACCGTGGCAGATGCCACCCCGTGCCGGTAGTTCCCTGTGCGTCGGTCCAGCGCGAACTTCCGCCTGGATTCCTGCGGTTCTGGCGGCCATGGTGCGGAAGGCACCGACCATGACTGGCGTCAGGTACCGCCTGGGCTTCTGAGCGAACAGTTTTGCATTGATGCCGCCGCGCCGCCCATAGCAACCTGTGACTCGGCTGAATCGGGGCACGGGCTGGCCCCCGGGTGCGGAGGATGCGCCGGAAAGAGTTTACGACATGGTGCCCGTCGTTCCGCTGTGCAAGTTTCGAGGCGTCTCAGGGAAGGGTTGGGACGGCGCTGGCGGCCCCACCAGGGAAAACGCGAGGGAGCCCGCACGATGAACAAGCTCACGCTGAGCCAACTCTCCAGTCTGCTGTTCCGCGCCTGCGACGACCTGCGCGGCAACATGGATGCCTCGGAGTACAAGGAATACATCTTCGGCATGCTCTTTCTGAAGAGGCTCTCCGACCTCTTCGATCAGGAGCGCGAGCAGCTCGCCACGGACCTTAAGGCGAAGGGCATGGCGGATCATGCCATCGCCACCCAGCTTGACAACCCTGACAAGTACACATTCTTCGTTCCTGTTGAAGCCCGTTGGAATCCAAGGGCCCCCGATGGCAGCCCGGTCTACAGTGAGACCAAGGAAGGCGCGACTGTCACCAGAAAGCGCATGGGGGTTGCCCACCAAAAGACGGACGTGGGCTCATACCTGAACAAGGCACTCGAGTCCCTCGAAGACGCGAACGTCGACGCGCTGCAGGATGTGCTCAAGCACATCAACTTCAACAAACAGATCGGTCAGCGCACCCTCGACGATGACACGCTGTCGGACTTCATCCAGAACTTCGAGAAGATTCCACTGCGCGACGAGAACTTCGAGTTTCCCGACCTGCTCGGCGCAGCGTACGAGTACCTGATCAAGTACTTCGCCGAGTCCACCACCGCGACCACACCGACGCCTTCTGGAACGAGGTCGACAAGGTGATGCCCGACTTCCGCGAGCGGAAAGAGTGGTTGCGCAAGAACGGGGCAGCCTTTGACGTATGACCGTGCTCGCTTGGGAACGCGGTCAGAGCGAATCGAAAATCCATCCAACTCACGATGCACAGACGTAACCCGGTCGCTTCAATGCTCGCAGGTGCCGCTTTTGGACGCCACGTTGGCGTTTGGCGAATCGCCGCTGCACTGCACGACGAGGCCGTGGGCAAAGAAGCGCCGTCCATCACCGTGGAAGCGACGCGAGAGTTCGCACCGTGGGACGATGTTGTCGAAAACTGGAGCGACGGCAGACTTCATGTATGGCAGGTGAAATCGGGAGCGGTTTTGGCACCTGAACTGGTGAGCCTCGTGACGAAGCTCCATGACGGTTTGAAGGAAGCAAACGCCACGCTCGTAACCAGGACAGCCCCTCGGATTCCCGGCATCGGCGAGCTTGGGGTGCTGGATGAGTTACTGCAGTCCGTTCGTGCGGGCGCGGGCATCGAAACATCGTCGGCTTGGTTCAAGTTTCTATGTGCGAATTGCGGGGGATCCGAGGGCGCCAAGGGTGTGGCCCGACGCTTAAACCTGGTGTTCGCAGGCAACCTTGAGGCGGTCCGGGACCGGGCACGTGACCATCTGGAACAGGTGTACGAAGCGGACGTGCTCGCGGCGGTGCTCGACCGTCTGTGCACGACGGTGGAGGTAACAACGGGTTCGGCAATGACTGTCTCGTCGCTTCGTCAGACCGCACTTCTGGATTTTGAAACTCGGCGCCGAGCCACGCTGGCTGTCGACATCCAAGCGGTTCGGCGGCGGTACATTCGGACCGTACAGTCCGCTGTCGAGAGCCGCAGGGTCCTTCGAAACATTCGCCAAGACGGCGTGAAGCTCACCAAAGTGTGGACCGAGCCACGGTTCTCGACTGCGTCAGGCCATGAGTTCCCAGAGGGCGAGTTGGTCACCAATCTGTCAGCCCACGGCCTGAACCTACTGTCGGCCCCCGCGGGAAGCGGGAAGACCGAAATCCTTGCGCGCCTTGCCGCGACGCTCGCCGGGCACGCCCATCAGTCGCCTGAAGCCGCCTTGCCGATCCTGCTTCGGACAATTGACGCGCGAGGTGCCACGGACGAAGCGATCGCTGCGGCCGCCGATTCGGTGGCGCCGGGAGTGGGCGAGCTACTCCAGCAGCTTCTGCGACGACCAGACACAGCCTGGGGCGTGCTCATCGATGGTGTCGACGAGACTGAAAACGGCGCAGAAACGGTGGATGCCCTGATGCGCCGGTTCCCCAACGCGATGACCGTGGCAACCGCTCGGCCGTCCATCGGCCGGACCCTTGAGCCTGCAGCGATGTTCCAGATTGAACCCTGGACCCCGGCCGATGCGGAGTTGTTCATTGGCTCGATGGCGGAGCTGAACCCAACGAGAGCAGAGACCTTGCGGAAACTGGATATCGGCGCAGGCGTCCTGCACCGTCCTCTGACGGCGACGCTCGCCGCAATCGTCGCGTTGCGCGACGACGTCGTTCCGCTGAATCGTGCGCAGCTGTTCCGGTCCGCCATTCCCGCGCTTGTGGAGCAGTGGGCCGAGCGCAGAAATGCGCGCGTCCAGTGGGCGGCCGTGGCTGACGATGTTCGACAATTCGCGCTTGAGTGTGTTCGGGGGGACCGCGCTATCGTGTCCGAGACTGAACTGCAGCGCTTTGCGCACCGCGCGGCGCCCGACCGCTCCAACGGGCTGCGGGTCGCCGTTGAAGTCGACTTTGGGCTGCTTGTACCCACGACCAGCGGATACGAGTTCTTGTTGCGCGGACTAGCGGAATACCTTGCCGCCGAACTCCTTTCGCGATCGGACGACGACACATTGGACGCGGCCGCTCACAGTTGGGGAAGCGAGGCCGCGCGCCAATCGCTGGATCTGATTGCCGACGAAGATCCGGCCAGGTTTTGCCAGCTTGTGCGAACGATTCTGGCGAACACGGTCGGGTCGGACCCACCTTTGCACGAGGCGTTGCGCGCACTGAACGTGGTGATCCGAGCGCTGAGTGATGTCGGGGACATTGGCCGGCCCGTGGCAGCCGAAACAGCAGCCATCTGCGCAAAGTTAGTTGGCAACGAGCAATCACCCTGGCGCGCGGACCGGGTTGCGGAGGCGGCGGCTGAGCTGGCCGCTCACGGTGGACCGTGTTGGGCCGAATTAGCGGAGCACGTTGTCCGCACACTTCGCGATCCGCGCGACCCAGGCGATTGGTATGCTGCCCTGGGCGATAGTCCACCGGAAGCATGGATTGATTCTCTTTTTCACTGCGACCCAAGGGTGAGGTCCGAGGGCGTCCGGAGGCTGCGCCCGCACGTGGATGAACCGAAGGTCGCGGCGTGCCTGATGGCGATGCTATTGGATGCGCCTGCTCACGCCGCCCTTGCCCGCCCACCAGCCGTGGAGGCCGGCCTGGCGCTGCGGCAGGCAAATCGGCTCGGTCCGGTCGCCGAATATCTTGACTCCATTCGCCACCTGTCGGAGCAGCCCGGACAACTCGCGCCCACGGCCGCGTCGGTCGCACTTCGGCCGAGCGAGCAGGCGGCGATTGTGCTTGCTCGGGCGCTGCGAGCCGGCGCCGCCGCGGGATATTCTCCGGTCGAGGTGGTGGTTGACCTCTCGGTCTCACCGCAAGGCGTGACGACGCTGGACGCGGAATGGCCCGATTGGCGAACGTATCGCCCAACACCTTCCCACCGACCGAGTCCCGCCACCGCGACATCCACGCCACCACCGCCGTCAAGCTGGACGCGTCGGAGGCTGGTCCGGCTAGCTCAGAAGGCGATCGCTCGCGACAAGGCCCTAGCCGCCACGCTGTTCCAGGCAATGGGCGATGACGCGCAAGATCTCTACCTCGAAGCGGTGTGCGAAGCTGGCCTTCTTCGTCCAGCGGAGGCAAGTAAGCTGCTGGAAATTCCGGGCGACCGTTTCCCTCGGCTCAGTGAGCGGGCGCAAGAGCTCTTGGCGCTGGCTGCGATTCGGCACACCGATGTACGCCAAGAGCTCGTGAAAAAGTGGGCCGAGTTCGCTTCGGGCGAATCATGGCGATCGAGTATCTACCCTGGCCGAGCACTGGAGCGCCTTGTCGCGGACGGGGACCCTGAAGCCGTGAACGTTTATGCGGAGTGGATCCCGCGGTCGCTGTACGTTTCGGGCATGTGGGGCGGTGCCAGCCCAGACAGCCGCGTGTTCAAGCACCAGCCGGTAGCTCTGGCGGCGCGAAGCGCCGTTGACAGGGCGTGGCAACGCGCGACCGAGGGTTTTCTAGACGACAAACAAGAGCGCAATTGGCTATTCCCCGGATCGGCCGCTTCGGTGTTGAAACATCTTGCTCCATGCTGGCGAGATGGCGGACACATCGTCGATGGACTCATCCAGTGGTTGACTGCACCAGATCCAAACCAGCAGACTGCAGCGGTCACAGGGCTCGAGCGCGCTACGCTGACCAACGCGCAAAACGATGTACTGCGCACCGCTCTCCGCGCGGCACTACGCACACCCGCCAGCACTTTCCACGTCGTCACGATCCCGGCGTTGGTACGCTTAGCGGTCGCCCAAGGCATCGCTAACGACCTTCGTCTGGAACTCAGGGCTCTGCTTGAGCAGCGCGGTCCCGCAGCAATCCCCGCCGCCTGCGCGCTGAGTGGTTTGGTGTCAAGGGAACAAGCTCGCGAGCTCTCCGTCGCTGCGGCCTTGAGAGACGTCGACACCTTCGACAGCTTCGATTCCGTTGAGGTCGGAGAGCTCATCGCCCTGGCCCCGGAAGCCTGGGCAAGCGGCCTAGTTCGACAGGTCGAGCGCTACGGTCCGTCCAACATGGGCGCAATAGTCCCGGTTTTTGAACTCCTTCCGGCGCGCGAGAAAAGAGAAGTCGCTCATCGTCTACGCAGCTTCGCGCAAGCCCCGGTTCTACCGTGGTTTAGCAACGGGCTCACAGGTGAAACCTATCGCCCGTCGGACCTCGTTGAGCGATTGTTGTTTGATGCTGGACTCTCCTGACGTGACCGCTCAGGTCAGCCACTCCCTCACTCGGTTTGGACAACATTCGTCGTTGGGCAGCCAAAGAGCTCGCGTCCGGGGGACAGCCTCGGGACAGCCGACCCAGAGATCTCTTGCAACGCCTCGCCGACGCGTGCCCAGGACGCTTCGCGGAATAGCGCGTCCGCACCCGCGCGTTCCAATGGTGACGGTCAACATGGGGTCTAAGACGCGCCAAAACCTCGCTCCTGCGATTCGAGCCAGCCTGAACGCGAAACGAGCGCGGCTGCTCGCTCGCCCGCTGATTGCGCAGGTGCAACGCGCGAGCCCGAGTGTCGACGCGGACCAAACGGTCGAGGGACCGGATGTATTTCGCGCATTGCAGAACGCCGCGCGAGACCTCCGACCGACGGCCCTCGACGCATGGCGTGAAGACCCCGACAACGGCACTTGCCGCGTGCAGATCTGCATCGACTACGACGACAGATGGCGCGGGTGCGAAAAGGAAGTGCTCGAAACGATCAAGAGCACCATCGAGAGCAACGTCGCGTTTCTTACGGAGGAGCAGAAGTCGCTGCTAGAGCGCTCACCGGCCGAGTTCCTGGCCTTGTCGCCAAGGCCGCAGGTCACCGAATTGGTCGCGTTCGCGACGGATGACATTGCAGGAAGCACTCGCGTCGTAGAACTCACGTTCGCGGCGCCACCGGAGTCTCCCGAGCATGTGCGCTACGTTGCTATTGTACCCAACCTCGTGCAGCTCGAGCGCCAACTCGACGCACTCCATACGGTCGAAACCGCCGAAGGCGATGGCCCACTCGGACCGCTGCGCGCTCTCATCGGAGCGAGCGACGATGTGGCACTTGGAGGCGATTCGACTGGCGGGGCGCTCACAGACCGGGCGTCATGCAAACAGCTCGACGAATTCCAACTGGAATGCGTGCACAAGGCATTGGCGACGCCCCACTTTGCGGTCATCGAAGGCCCGCCAGGATCAGGCAAGACGACCGTGATCACGACAATAGTCCGCGACGCCCTGGCCAGTGCCGGTCGAGTGCTGATCGTCTCGCCAACTCACGTCGCCGTGGACAACGTGGTGGAAAAGCTGGTCTCCGTGCAGGGCACGAGCAATGACCTTCTGGCTCCTCACGGCCTACCGCTGCGCTACGCGGCGCGCGTCACGAAGCTGTCGGACAAGGCTGCGGAGTACTGGGTCGGTGCCCGAAAACAAAGCCGGGGCGCCACGATCGCCCGCCGCGTGGAAGTGCGGCTGAGGGACGCCATTCCATTTGCAAGATCGCTCTTTGAGCAGGTGGACCCAGACGCCGCGCGCCAGCCGCGGTGTCGAACGTGCAGTCCGTGGTCTGCGGCACGCCCATTGGCGTTTTGTCGTACGACCTCGTCAAAGACTCCGTCCCCGGCAGCTTTGACCTCTTGGTAGTGGACGAGGTCTCCAAGATGACCCTGCCGGAGTTCCTGGCCATCGCAGTCAAAGCACGCCGTTGGGTCGTTGTGGGCGATCCGGCACAGCTCCCTCCGTACAACGACACCGAAGACAACGCGGTGACTCTCGATGACGTTGTGCCCGCCACGCCTGAACTCGCTTGCTCGACCGCAACCCTCCTCGCGAGGACACGGCCCGCTGTGCGAAGAGAAAACGCGCTGGTGGTCGTGTCTTCGGAGCCACCGAGGGCGGTCGCGGCGATCCGAGCGCACTTGCGCTCTGTGCTGCCAGGTGGGTTCCCAGATGTTGGCCTGATCGACGCGGATTCGACACCAGGGATCGTTGTCTGCGCGGAAGCCGACGCCGAAACCGCCTACGACACGCTGGTGCGGTCGGCCACGCACGAGAACGTGCGCGTCCTGGTCGAACGCGGAATCGCAGCCCGTCGGCCTGAGAATGGCTCTGACCAGACCCTGGTGGAGTGCCGCGAGCGCGCGCATGCTGCGCTGTTCGAGCAAGCCTTCAGCGCTTATCACTCGCAACCCTGGGCTCGCCGAACTGGCCAGCAGCTCGGAGCCAATGGCTTCGAGCTGCGCATGAAGGCGTGCACACCGTCTATGGCCGTGCTGGACGCCGTATTTCCACAGCAGCCCGGCTTTGACGAAGCGGTTCGCGGCGTCGCCCAGGCCATATGCACCCGCTTCGCCATCAACACGGTCTCCGTGTACGACTGGCTTACCGGCATCGCCACAACAGACCAAGACTGTTCCCCATTGCGTGAGTTGCGCGGGCTGACCTCCGCGGCGCTCCAGGGCGCGATCCGACCGTACGTCGGCACATTGAAGAAGCAGTACCGAATGCATCCAAGTCTGTCCCGGGTGCCCCGAGAGTTGTTCTACTTCGGCGAGGCGCTCTTCGACGGGCGCGCCGACCCGCAATCGGACTGTCGGGTGACGCTGGTGCAGGTCGAGTCGGAGGCCGCACCGGGCGAATTCAATGAAGAAGAGGTCGGTGCCGTGTGCACGCTACTCGAATCGCTCGGCCAAGGCGAAACAGCGCACCGACCCGCACCCAGCGTAATGGTCATCACGCCCTATCGCAGGCAAGAAGCAAGGCTTCAGGACGCCATCAATGCACTGCCCGCCCGCCACGCACCCGGCAGCGGCGAGATCGAAGTTTGCACGTTGGACCGCTGCCAAGGGCGTGAAGCAGACTACGTGTTCATTTCTCTGGTGCGCAGCCGCGCCACGGCGTTCTTCGAGATGCCAAAGCGGTGGAACGTGGCTCTGACTCGTGCCAAGGAGGGCCTCCTTATCGTTGGCGACATCGACAGCTACATCGAGCAGGCCCGGAGTGCGCGCCGCGCCGCCCGTGGAAGGCCGCCGAAAATGAGCCTGCTCGCGCGCGTCATCGAGGCTTACGCCGCCCAGATCCGCGAACCGGCGCTCAGGCGCCGGCACGGAAACGGTCAATCGTGACCACCTCGAACAGAACTTCTTCGACCAGTGCCGAGATCAGGCGTCCTTCTCGCGCGGAGATCGAGTCACTGTGCATCGTGCATGCGATCGGACAGACCGGCTGCACCCTGGGCAACTTGCCGGCGCGTCTGGGGCTCTGCCCCACCCTCGCCCCGGCCATGAAGGAGGCGGTCGCGCCGCTCGTCGCAGCGGGGCACGTCGAACTACGCGATGACACGGTGTGCGCCACTCCGGCGGGGTGGGTCTGGTTGCAGAGCCGATTGGCCGAATTGGGTCGGAGGGGAGATCTCTAAGTCACACGCGCAAGCACGGTGGCGCAAATCTGGATACGACACGGTATCCCGCCCGAACAGACGCTCTTTTAGATGCCCGGCGACGACGCCACGCCCCCGAACCAAGAAGCACTGCCCCGCCCCGTGGAATCCCGGCGCGTGCGGGTGAGCCGCCAACCCCAAATCCGCGGGAAGCAGCGGCACTGTCATTCAATGTCCGAGCACACCTTGACCCGACACTACCCGGTGCGACCCTAGTGCCGTGACCACCAAGAAGAACCGCGCAGTCGGCCGCCGGCGGCGCACGCCGCAACAAGAGCAAGAACGTACCAGTCGTCACCAGCTCGCACTTGCCTGGAAATCATGGCCGCTACAGGCGAACGTCGAGGACCTCGGCGAAGACTTGCTCTTTCAACTGTACGAGGATGGCAAGTACACCAGTCTGTCATTCTACGTGCAATTGAAGAGCGCGAGCGACCTTGCACGCTTCATCAAGAAACGCACACCGGATTCTGTCACGTATCGTCTGCCAACGAAGGATCTACTTCATTGGACAGACTCGACCCCCACCGTGATTATCGTGGTTTGGGACGTCCAAAAGGCGGAGGGGGTGTGGATTGACGTCCCGACCGCGATCAAGCAGCTAGACGCGAGGACTCCCGGCTGGCGCTCAAAAGGCGAGACGGTGCAAGTACTGCTACCTCGTACGCAAGGCACCGATGTTGCCGGTCGTGCGAAACTACGCAGGCGGCTCGCCCAGTTGGCGTTCCCAACGCTGGCGCACGGCAGGAAAATTCGAGTCACCCCCAGTTTTTCGTTCCCTAAGACGCCCTCAGGCAGGGCAGCGCACGAAGCGCTAACGCGCGCGATCGATGAAGGCGGAACCGCCACCATCGAAAAAGAACACATTACAGCCTTCAGAATCCCCGGATGGTGGCAACGAGCCAGCGGCTCCATTGAGCCTGACAGCATCACGATCACGTCGCGGGCGCGGCCGCTGACGTTTCCCCTCCGACTGCAATGCGTCTGCCCTACGTCGTCGGCGTCGGTGGACATCCTACTGCGTACTACAAGGGCCGGCCTCAAGAGAATTACGCTTGAATCTACTCCGGGCGCTGGACCGATGAATATGACGCTGATCTTGCACACGCATGAGAAGCGGGTCGAGACCACTCTCGACTTTGGTTTTCCGTGCAAAAAGGTTGACGATTCGTTGGCTCTGGCTCGACTCCTGATCACCCATAAACGGGGTGCTCCCATTCGGCTGGTACTGCCGGGAGGAACACCCCTTGGAGAAGTACAACTCGACCCCGACGCCGGGCGTCCCCTGGCCGAGCTCCTGCGGTGGGAAAAGACTCTCCAGCAGCTAAGCTTCATCCAGGACCGCGTGAGCAGGTACGGCGCGTTTGATGTCCGCAATCTTGCGGACGCCGACATCCCAACGATCGTCCGCGTGCACAAGTTGCTTCAGACAGGAACGTATCGCACGGACATGACCTTCAGCATGGACATGGTGCGGCGGCCGAAACTACCCCCACCCGGCCCAGACGACGGCAAGCATCCGCTAACACTGAAGATCAACCCGTTTGGCGAAGAGAAGTTGCTCGGTGTGCGCATCCCGTTCGGCGAGGTCACTCTTGAGTTCATCAATCCCGTGGAGCTTCTCAAGCAGATGCGCGCAGCTCGGCCTTCCAAACGCAAGCCCACTACAATTTCGGTATCAGGTACGCCCGTTCTTCAGCGATTCCATGACTGGGAACCTCCCAAATCCGGACCAGAGGTCGAGCCGTGCCGGCCGGCGACAGAAAGTGCAGCCAAACAGCCGCGCAGGCGCCGAGCGGTGAACAGAGCCGCCTGAAACGGAATCCGCGCAACTCGCCCTCCCCGCCGCCCGCGGGCTATCCTAGGGTCCCGTCCAGGTCGCACATGGCAACCGCTGCACAAATCAAGGCTCTCATCGAGAGCCAGCTGGAAGGCGACGACCGTCAATTCATGACAGTCGCGATGCAGATCGCTGCCCATGCCGCGCGCAAGGGCCAGGGCCGCCTCGCGGACGACATCCGAGCACTGGTGGAACAGGCACGCGAGCGCAGCGAGCACCGACGCGCGTCCAAGCCCGTTCCCATCGCCGCAGCCCGTGGCGAGCTCGAGGGACTTCTTGGCGTCTCCTACCCAGAAGTGCGGCTTTCAGAGCTCGTGCTGGACGGCCCGACGCGACAGAGGCTCGAACGCATCGTGCAGGAGTACCGCGCGCGCTCAAAGCTGCAGGAGCACGCGCTGGAGCCGAGACGGAAGCTCTTGCTCGTCGGACCGCCCGGCTCTGGCAAGACGTACACGGCGTCAGCGCTGGCGGGCGAATTGAACCTCCCATTGCTTGTGATCCGCCTGGACGGGCTCATCACCAAGTTCATGGGCGAGACGGCAGCAAAGTTGCGCCTTGTCTTCGACAGCATGAGCAAGACCCGCGGCGTGTACCTGTTCGACGAGTTCGATTCCATCGGTGCGGCTCGTGGCGAGCGGGGCGACGTCGGGGAGATCCGCCGTGTGCTCAATTCGTTTCTTCAGTTCATCGAGCACGACGACTCCGACAGCTTGGTGGTGGCTGCCACCAACTTCGGCCCATCGCTTGATCCGGCACTTTTTCGCAGATTCGACGACATCGTCGAGTACAGCCTACCGACCGCGCGGGAGGTCGAGGAGTTGCTCAGGTCGCGCCTCTCACCGTTCAGCACCGGGGGGATGAACTGGAAGCAGGTCATCAGCGAGGGAGTGGGCCTGAGCTACGCCGATCTTGCCCGCGCATGTACCGACGCGGCGAAGGATGCCGTGCTCGCCGGAGGAACGACCATCACGACAACCGGGCTGCTGGCGTGTCTCGGCGAACGCAAGCACTTGCCAGTAATGAAGTAGGTACCGGATGGCGGGGGAGCAGGACGACAGGCGCCGGCATTTCGTGCTCGGCGCGAACGGCCAGACTGAACCTTTCACTTCGCCTCGTTCGGGGCGCGAGCGCTTGAAGCCAATTCCAACTGCGGATCGAAAATCGCACGCCGAAGTATTGCTTGCGCAACTCGAACTGATCAAACAGGCCATGGCCGACGTCACGGCAGAACGAGCCGCGCACCAAATCGAAGAGCAGGAGGGACTGGTGGTCGAGTTCGAGGCCGTCTCAGGTTTTGAACTCGCGCTTGAGTCCCTCGACGCACGAGACCAGGGCGTCGAGTTGCTATCGATCAAGGAAGGCCCGACCACACGCGCCACGGCGTTTATTCCCCACGGCAAGCTTGGCTGGCTGGAGCGAAAGCTTGAGAAGTTCCGTGACGAGGACACGCCCAAAGGTGCGCCCAAGAATGCGAAACTTGTCTCGCGCCTGGCGGCCATCCGCAGAGCAGCGTTGCGTGCCTTTTGGACTGACGACGAAGCGCTTTTTCCGGACGACGGCACGAACATTTGGTGGGAAGTCTGGCTACGTGCGGGCAATGATCGCCGGCGCGTTCTCGATTCGTTCGAACTCCACGCGGGACGTTTTGGGCTAAAACTGAAGCGCGGCGAAGTGGTCGAGTTCATCGACCGAACGGTGCTGCTGGCGTGGGGGCCACCGGAAGCGATGCGTGCTTCTGTCGAATTGCTGGATTGCATCGCCGAACTGCGCAAGGCGAAGGAGCTTGCGGGGGAGTTCTTCGATGTGCCGGGAGAGTTCCAGCGCGACCTTGCAGCAGACCTTCGAAAGAGGCTCGTTGTGAGCCGCTCCAACCCGCCGGCGGTCTGCCTGCTGGACAGTGGGGTGAATGACCACCCACTTCTTGAGGGGTTCATCGCGCTCCGCGACACCGCCCTGGCGAAGTCCTTCGGCGTCGGTGACAGAGACGGCCACGGCACGGAGATGGCTGGCATTGCACTGTTTGCCGACGAGCTTGCCGACCACCTCACAAGCGCGCTGCCAGTGGCTATCGACAACGTCGTGGAATCGGTGAAGTTGTGGCACGAGACTTCGCCAACGGATCCAGAGTTCTACGGTCACGTGACCGCACAGGCTGCCTATGCCGCCGAAGCCAGCGCGCCTGAACGCCAGCGCGCATTCTGCCTGCCCGTCACCACGAGGGACTCAAGAGACCGGGGCGCACCCTCATCCTGGTCCGCCAGGGTGGATGCACTGGTAACGGAGGCGGTCCAGGACGACGCGCACGCCCGCGTTCTCGTGGTGTCTGCCGGCAACGTCATCGAGGCCTCGTGCCGGACCGGCCCGTACCCGGATGTCAACCGCGCAGACGGGATCCATGACCCGGGCCAGGCGTGGAACGCGCTTACCGTGGGCGGATTCACCAATCGAGCCACGTTGAACGCCAACCGATTCCCGGGATGGACTCCGGTCGCTGATGCCGGCGCGCTCAGCCCCACCAGCACGACGAGCCTCACCTGGAACGACAGCTGGCCCTTGAAGCCCGATGTAGTTCTGGAAGGTGGGAATCTCGCCACGGACCCGAAAACCAACGAAGCCGACACAGTGGATGATGTCCGACTTCTCACCACGTTCCATCACCCGACCCAACGGTGGTTCACGACAACGGGCGACACGAGCGCCGCCGCCACACAGGCCGCGAGAATGGCTGCGCTGCTCCTCGGCGAGTGCCCGGGCCTTTGGCCCGAGACCGTCCGCGCGCTGCTCTTACACTCGGCCGAGTGGACCGAGCGGATGCTCCGCGAGTTTCCAACCGACAACGACAGACGGAACCGGCTGCGATGTTACGGCCACGGTGTTCCGAGCCTCGAGCGAGCCCTCTGGTCAGCGCGTGACCAGCTCACTCTCATCATCGAGGACGAACTAGTCCCGTTCCGCAAGGATCCATCGGGAATGAAGACCAACGAGATGAACCTGCACGAGTTGCCCTGGCCCACCGACGTGCTTCAGGGCCTTGGTCACACCCCAGTGGAACTCCGAGTCACGCTCTCGTATTTTGTCGAACCAAACCCTGCGCGCCGTGGCTGGCGCTCTCGATTCGTATACCCATCCCACCAGCTACGTTTCGACGTACGCCGTGCGCACGAGACAAGTGGGGCGTTCCGTGCGCGAGTGAACAAGCAAGCGCAAGCTAACGGGCATCAACGCAGGGGTGGTTCTGACTCCGCGTGGGACCTGGGCCCCAACCTCCGGAACAAAGGCTCGGTGCATCAGGACACCTGGCGCGGCACCGCAGCCGACCTCGCTGCACGCGGCGTGCTGGCCGTCTACCCGGGCGGGTCGGGTTGGTGGAGATCCAGGCCCGCGCTCAAACGCTGGGGGAGCCCTGCGAGGTACGCGCTCGTGGTTTCGATTCGGACGCCAGCAGTAGGCGTGGATGTGGACATCTACGCCGCCGTTGAAGCCCAGGTGAGCGTGCCCGTGGCGATCGCTGGACGGTAGACGAACTAGCGACTGGATCGGTAATCTCAGAGTGGGCGACGGTCTCAGCGAAACCCTGTGGCCGACCGGCTCCTGAGGGACTCCCACCGGAGTTCTTATTCCCGTTTGGCACGAGGTACTGCAGCCCGGCCTGCATTGCTGGCCCTTGTATTCACCGAACCGGGCCAGCAGCGGGTTCACCGAGGCGAGTTCTTTCAGCGCTCTGCCGGCGGAGCGCGCAACCTAGTCCGAACCCTCCGGTTCGCGGGCGTCCACTTCGGGCATCGGAACTTCCTCGGCGAGGAGCTCTCGGTCAGCGTTGGAGAGCACGAAAAAGATTCGGCTGTCCACGATGCGCAAACGCATGCTGTTAGCATCGTAGTAGAAAAGCGGTGGACTCATTTCGGCTTGATATTTCGGCAACTTCGTTAACAGATTTGTAACGTCGCTGCCCCGGATTGTCTCCTTGTCCTGGCGGTGATGTGCCCGCCGCAGCATGTCCAGCAGTTGCGCGCGCTCCACTCCATCCTGCAACTTCTCCAAGTCCATGCCCAGCACCACCTGCACTAGGTAGTATGGCAGCAACAGGACTTGCTCCGCTTCGCCTCGCCGCACTCGGGACTTGGCGGCGATGCCTTGGAAGCCTTTCAGCAAAGCGCTGCGTTGAGATACCAGTTTCGCCGCGATCGTGCGGTCCAGCGCTGACTGCTCCGCGAGCACCATTGGCGCCCCGTTGGCCTGCGTCTGAGTGACGCCGTGCTCGAGACACAGGTGCTTGAGGAACTCCTGAAAGAGCCCAACGTTTCCGTAGGCGTTGTGCTTCAGGACTTTGAGCAGCGCCGGGGCAATCGTGACGTTTAGATGTGTGCTCCCGGCCAAAGCCACGCCATCGAAGGCTTCATCCGTCCAAGGCTCGATAGGAATCTCAATGATACGGTCCTGCAAGTCACCGTTGTGCGTAACGAGGAGGTTCGCCTCCTTCCAAATTCCGAGTATCAAAAACCTGATTCCGATTTCGTGGAATGTCTTCAAATCAAAAGCGAGCGCCCGCTGCGTGTCTGGCGGTAGGTAATGGTAGTTTTCGAGCACAATCCGCTTTTTGAACTTGAGCTGGGTAAGCAACTCGCTGATTGACTGGGCATCGCCGAAGTCGTACGCGACAAACTCGGTCGACAGCGCCTGTTGGCCTGATGCCTGCCCCGACGCTTCGACTTCCGCCTTGCCGCCTCCCAGAAAGGGGATACGCGCCTTGAATCCGGTCGTCACTTTGCCTCCGGCGGTCGCGCCAAGGGTGCGTGTCTCTATCGTCTGAATGCGGGCGCCAGACTGGCGCAGTATCGATTGGTACAGACCCTCGATCGACATCCGCGGGCCGCATCGAACTATCAGGCATTCGTTGTCCGGCAGGTGTTTCTGTCGGAGCGAGGTCTTGCCCTGCTTCGATGATCCGTACACCACGATGTGGTGGTCGGAGGCAAGCGATTCGCGGAACCGAAGATCAACCTCATCGCGCTCGACGTAGCTCAGTACGAGTTGGGTACGAATTCCGAACACTTCATCGGTCGTAGCCATATGTTCCTCTTTCGGGAGTCAAGATCACGCTCGACTTGTTTGGGTTCGGGCGCCCGGCCCCGGATCCCCGACGCTGTCTCACACAGGATGTCAGGATGACGCATTGGACTCAAGGCAGGAGACGAACCTACGACCGGCTCGGCGCGGGCCAACGGGTCGCTGGTTACAACGACAGTGCCGAAGCCGGGCCCAATGCCTGGCGTTGCGCGGTTTTTTGGCGCTCGGGCGCAGTCCGAGAGAAACCGCCGACGCAGCGATGTTCGACATGTTTACCGGCTTGGCGGCTGGATCACAATGCGCGATGACACTCCATGCGCCACGCTCGAAGAGTTTTCGGCCCTGGTATTGTTTCCGGAGTACGGCCAGGAACTCATTCAGGCTGGCACGGCGGCGCTATCCAGGGGCGAGCCCATCCACCCGGGACTGGGGCACGGAGACGCGAGCAAGACGAGCAACTACAAGGGAGCGGCGTTTGCGTTCCGCGGTCAGCGCTGGGTCGTGTGCGAAACCCAGCTGGTCAACGAGAATGCGCAGCTATTCGATGCGACCGTTGCGTATGCCGCAGCCGTCGGCGCTGAACGGAGTCTCGCGATCCTCAAAGCGCCTAATGCTGCCGCCGGTGGCAACAGTGCAACCGACGAGTACACTGCGCGCTATCGCGCAGCAGCGTGGCATGGCTTTGGCGTTGTCTTCGTGACAGAAGACCGACTGCACGACACCATGAGGGTTGCGCCGACGCGACCGCCTTCACACCAGGGTTGGATTACCGATCTGGTCAATGCTCTGCGCGACGCACTGCTTTCCCGCGAGTTCGACGTCGAGCGCATCAGCGGCAGCAAGGGCGCCGAAGAGTTGGTCCGACCGGTTATGGACAGCTTGTTGGTCGCCCGTGGCTTCCGGCGAGCCCCGACCAGCAGGTACCAGACGTTCTGGCGCGGTGCCCAGTCAGACGGCGCCTGGGCACGAGATGGCACGGCGCCCAAATTGGTCGCGCTGGAGGTGAAGCTGGAAGAGGACGTGGGCGGCCCATTCTGTCAGGTCATCGAAAACCTAGGGCGCGCCGACGCGGTGATTCAGGTTCGCCTGGTCAACCGCAAGACTCGCGCAGCCCTGAATGAACTGCTCGCCTCCAACCCGTGGGTTCCGGAACTCAAGGCACGAGTGGCAATGAAGCTGCCTGTGCGGTTTCTGGAAATACCTGCGCGATAGGCCGGCGGAACAACCATGCCGAAACGGCGCGGACGTGCGTCGTCGCTGGTCCGACGACGCTTCTTCAACCTGCCATTGCACTCCGGTTCCGTGCTGACGGTGCTCAAGTTGGATGGGGGCACCACGGGCTCCGGGCCACGCTCGCTGCGCGATTCAACGGTTCGAGAGCCGTGCCGCGCCCCTTCCATGGCACGGCGCCAAGCCCGCGACGCTGCCATGCGACAAGAATCGTCGCATGGGGAACGCGACGACTTTCGCGCAGAGCACGCATCCTTTCGTCGGCATCCACCCAAGCGGTATGCTCGCTGTACCCAAGGAATGCCATGAGCGATAGCCAGGTCCGCAAGCCGCTGATTCTCGTAAAACCCACCAGCGAGATTGAGCGCACCACCCAAGAAGGGGCGTCGGGCGCAGCGACCGACGTAACCAGCACTTCGGCGGTGGAAGCGGCCACAGCGGCAAGCGCGGTTGCAGCGACCGGTGCAGCCCTAGCCAGTGCCCTCGTGCTGACTCCGGCAGTCGGACTGCCACTCTTCGGCGCCAAGCTGCTGTACGACGCCATTCGGAAAGGGCGCGATGATCGCGCCGAGGATAGCCCGGCGAGCGAACCTGACGCGAATGAGCACCGCGAGCACGAGGCCGCGTTGGCCGAGCACGCGATGATGATTGGCTCCGCTCTTGAACGTAGTGAAGAAGTGCTTGTGGTCACGCTCGCGTCCATGCCGGATGGGTTGAACTTCCCGCCGGGTCATCCACTGCCAGCCAGGTACTACCGCCGACATCCCCTCAATGAAGACACGTACATCCCAATCGAAATGTACGACCGGCTGCTGCTTGAGGAACGCGAGGCCGAGCTAATACGCCTGCTGGTAGACCTCGGCGCCACTGGCATCGAAATCTCGAAAGCCGGAAACAATTCGCGTTCCTTGTCCGGCGGCGCTAAGGCCGAAGCCAGCGGCGTGAGCGGCGCGGAGATCGCGGCCGGCGGCGAGAGCACTCGCGCCGCCCGTGATCTCAGGGTCTTCGAGCTTCGCGGTATCCCGTGGACGGCGGAGATGCAGTTCGATCCCACGGCGTACAAGTGGCTGGAGTACGAGCCCGCTTGGAAGGCCGTGATGCATGCCCGGCGGGTCGGCGCCTGCGTCACCGCCAGCATCGAACTGCACCAAGAGACCAGCTTCTCGCTCGCGGCTTCCGCAAAGGCGACCGGTATTCTGGCAGACGTGGGCCTAGCGAGCGGCGGGGCGAATGCTGAGTACGACAGTCGCCAGGAAACCGCAGTTCGGTTCCGGGTCAGTTTTACGCCGGCAGAGACCTGACCTCGGTGTTGTATTAGCCTCGCAGTGCAATATGACCCAGACCCAAACCACCACGACCAGCGCCGCGCCACCGAGTGCGCGCACCTTCGCGAGCTTCAGCGAAGCCACGAGCTTCATCTGGTCCGTCGCTGACCTCTTGCGCGGGGACTACAAGCAGGCTGACTACGGCAAGGTGATCTTGCCGTTCACTGTGCTTCGGCGGCTCGACTGCGTGCTGAAGGACTCGAAGGGCAAGGTGCTCGAGAAGCACAAGGCGCTGAAGGGCGGCAAGATCAAGGACCCGGAGCCGATCCTCAACAAGCTGACGGGCGTCCCCTTCCACAACGTCTCCAAGCTCGACTTCGAGAGGCTCAAGGACGACCCGAACCACATCGCGCAGAACCTCACCAGCTACGTGAAGGGCTTCAGCCAGAACGCTCGGGACATTATCGAGCGGTTCAAGTTTTCGGACCAGATCGCGAAGTTGGACGAGTCGAACCTGCTGTACCTGGTGGTCGGCAAGTTCGCGGAGATCGATCTGCACCCGAAGCGGGTGCCCAATCACGTGATGGGGTCCATCTTCGAGGAGCTGATTCGGCGGTTCTCGGAGCTCTCGAACGAGACGGCGGGTGAGCACTTCACGCCGCGTGAGGTGATTCGGCTTATGGTCAACCTGCTGTTCGTGGAGGACTCGGAGGCGCTGACCAAGCCGGGCATCGTGCGCACGCTCTACGATCCGGCGTGCGGGACAGGCGGCATGCTGAGCGTGGCTGAGGAGTACCTGCGGGAGCTGAACCCGAACGCGCGGCTGGAGGTGTTCGGGCAGGAGCTGAACGACGAGTCCTACGCCATCTGCAAGGCTGACATGATGATCAAGGGGCAGAACCCCGAGAACATCAAGCGGGGCAACAGCTTCAGCGAGGATGGGCACCCGAACCGCAAGGTCGACTACCTGCTCAGCAATCCGCCCTTCGGCGTGGAGTGGAAGAAGGTCGAGAAGGCCGTGCGGGACGAGCACGAGACCCAGGGGCACGCTGGCCGCTTCGGCGCGGGGCTGCCGCGCATCAACGACGGGTCGTTGCTCTTCTTGCAGCACATGGTCTCCAAGATGAAGCCGGCGGATGCCAAGGCGGGCGAAGGCGGCAGCCGGCTGGCCATCGTGCTGAACGGCTCGCCGCTGTTCACGGGGGACGCGGGGTCGGGCGAGAGCGAGATCCGTCGCTGGATCATCGAGAACGACTGGCTGGAGGCCATCGTCGCGCTGCCGGACCAGCTCTTCTACAACACGGGCATCAACACCTACGTCTGGGTCGTTACGAACAAGAAGCCCAAGGCTCGGCGGGGCAAGGTCCAGCTCATCAACGGGGTCGGTTACTTCCAGAAGATGAAGAAGAGCCTGGGCAACAAGCGGAACGAACTTTCGCCCGAGCACATCGACGAGCTGACGCGGATCTGCTGCGACGCCGCCGAGGGCAAGCACTCCAAGATCTTCGACAACGACGACTTCGGCTTCCGCCGCATCGTGGTGGAGCGGCCGCTGCGCCTGAGCTTTGAGGCCTCGGCCGAACGTCTCGAGTTGCTCCGGGAACAGAAGGCCTTCGGGAACCTCGCCAAGAGCAAGAAGAAGGGGGCGGCGGGGCAGAAGGAAATCGAGGCCGGAAAGGCTGCCAAGGCGGAGATCATCGACGCGCTCGGGCGCTTGCCGCAGGACAAGGTGTGGAAGAACCGCGACGCCTTCGAGGCCGAGCTCGACAAGGCGCTTCGCGCGGCCAAGGTGAGGCTCGCTGCCCCGGTGCGAAAGGCGGTATTGGCCGCGCTCTCGGAGCGGGACGAGGCGGCGGACGTGTGCACCGACGCGAAGGGCAACCCCGAGCCGGACACCGACCTGCGCGACAACGAGAACGTGCCGCTGAAGGAGGACATCCACGAATACTTCGCACGGGAGGTGCTGCCGCACGTGCCCGATGCGTGGATCGACGAGAGCAAGACCAAGGTCGGCTACGAGATCCCGTTCACCCGACACTTCTACGAGTACAAGCCGCTACGCCCGCTCAATGAGATCGAGGCGGACATCCGGAAGCTGGAGGAGGAGATCCAAGGGATGTTGGGGGAGGTGTTGGGGTGAAGCTCAGTCCTGGAGACCGGCATTCGCCTTGGCGAGGTGACCTCCCGACTTCTTGGCCTATACGGCCCCTGAAGTACTTGGCCAAGCTCGACCTCCACAAGCTACCCGAATCTACAGATGCCGATTACTCGTTTCGCTATGTCGATATCTCAAGCGTCACGTCACTCGGTCAGATCGTGCCGTCGGACCCCATTCGCTTTGGCGATTCTCCCTCGCGCGCCCGCAAGATTCCGCGTGCTGGTGACACCATCGTGTCGACAGTGCGAACGTACTTGAAAGCAATCGCACACTTCGACGAAGTGCCAACGGATGTCGTCTGCTCGACGGGTTTTTGCGTCGTCACTCCCGGCGATGATGTGCACGCCCGCTTCCTCTACCACTGGCTGCGGTCTGACCACATGGTCGACGAGATTTGCGCCCGGTCGGTTGGAGTCAGCTATCCGGCGATCAATCCATCCGACTTCGCTGGATTGCCCACGCCTGCTCCCGCGCTGGAGATCCAACGCGCCATCGCCTCCTTCCTCGACCGCAAGACCGCCGCCATCGATGCGCTGATCGAGAAGAAGGAGCGGCTCATCGAGCTGCTTCAGGAGAAGCGCCAGGCCCTCATCACCCAAGCAGTGACCAAAGGCCTCGACCCCACCGTGCCCATGAAAGACTCGGGCATCGAATGGCTGGGGGAGATTCCGAAGCATTGGAAGGTGACGCGATTCCGTCGGTTTTGCGCCCTGTCGCAGGGCCTTCAGATCCCTCGCGAAGAGCGCTTCAGCGAGCCTGGACCGAGGCGAGCCCGATACATCACAGTTCAGTCGCTGAATGCGGGCGCGGATTTCAACGGATGGGAGTACATCGAAAATCCACCGGCACGAGTGCGCTGCACCTTCGATGACATTTTGATGGCAAGAACGGGCGCGACCGGAGAAGTGATCAGTGGCGTCGACGGCGCGTTCCACAACAACTTCTTCAAAGTCCAACTACAGGGCAGCTCAATGTCGAAAGAGTACGCAGTCGCGCTGCTGCGTTGCCCACGCGTAAAGGAACATTTGCTCATGCTGGCGGGGACCACAACCATCCCCGATCTCAATCATGACGAGTTTCTCGACACTCCAGTTGTCCTGCCGCCTCAGTCCGAGCAAAACGCAATCGCGCGCCATGCCAAGAAGACAGAAGACGACTTCGAACTCCTTGTGCGGATGTCCGAGCAGTCCATCGGCGCCTTGCGCGAGTACCGCCAAGCCCTGATCACCGCCGCCGTCACCGGCAAGATCGATGTCGGCGAGGAAGCGGCATGAGCGAGGTTCATCGCATTGACGGTCAGGCTCGAACCGTGCGTCAGCTTCTCGACGGCGCTCGCTACACCATCGACTTCTACCAGCGCGAGTACGCATGGCAGGAACGCCAAGTACGTGAGCTCCTCGACGACCTGACCGGGAAGTTCCAAGACTTCTACGAAGAAGGGCACGAGCGAAACCAGGTCGCTTCGTACGGGCACTATTTTCTCGGCTCGGTCGTGATCAGCAACAAGCGCGCCCAGAAGTTCATCGTGGATGGCCAGCAGCGGTTGACGACGCTCTCGCTGTTACTCATCTACTTGCACCACCTCCAGAAAGACCGCGAGGACAAGGTTCCGGTCGAGACGCTGATCTTCAGCTCGAAGTACGGGCAGCGCAGCTTCAACCTGGACGTGGAGGACCGCGTAGCCTGCATGGACAAGCTTTTTGCCGGAGAAACTTTCGACCCCGAAGGGGCCAACGAGTCGGTTCGCAACATTGCGGCGCGCTACCAGACCATCACGGAGCACTTCCCCGAAGAAGTCGCCGAGCGAGCGCTACCCTTCTTCACGGACTGGCTGCTGGAGAACGTGCACCTGGTCGAAATCGAGGCGTACTCGGATGAAGACGCCTACACGATCTTCGAGACGATGAATGACCGTGGCCTGTCCCTCAGCTTGCCGGAGATGCTGAAAGGCTACGTGCTGGCGAACATCCAGACCGAAGCGAAGCAGCGCGAGGTCAACACGCTCTGGAAGCAGCGCATGCAGCAACTCAAGGAGGTCGGGAACGAAGAGGACGTCGACTTCTTCAAGAACTGGCTGCGCGCCCGCCACGCGGAATCCATCCGGCCGGGCAACAAGGGCGCGGAGAACCGAGACTACGAGCGTATTGGTTCCGAGTTCCATCGCTGGGTTCGAGACCAGCGAGACAAGCTGCAGCTGAACGGCAGCGACAGCTTCGTGCGCCTCGTCAGTCGTGACTTGGACTTCTACGCCCGGCAAACACTGCGCATTCGCAGCGCGGCCTTCAAGCTCACCGACGGCCTCGAGTCCATTCGCTACAACGAAGACCGGGGCTTCACGACGCAAACCCAGGTCCTACTGTCCGCGCTCTCCCCGGATGATTCCCCGGACGTCATCAAGGCGAAGCTCGCGGTCGTTTCCGACTACCTCGACATATGGTTCACCCGGCGCGTCTGGGGCTCTCGCTCCACGGCACAGCGTACCGTGCGCTACGGCCTCTTCAATCTCTCCAAGGCCTTACGGGACAAGAGCGTGCCGGAGCTAGCGACGCACCTCCGGGGACTTTTGGACGAAGAGCAGGACACGTTCGCCAAGCATCCGGACTTGAGAGCGCACACCCAGAACTTTTATCAAGTGCGCCACATCCTGGCGCGACTGTCCCGCTGGGTGGATGAGCAATGTGGGGTCGCGTCTCACTACGAAGACTACACGGCCGGGGGCAAGGGCAAGCCGTTCGAGGTCGAGCACATTTGGCCGGACATGCACGACCGTTTCAGGGAGTGGTTCCCGCACCCGAGTGACTTCGAGCGGGCCCGGAACCGCATCGGTGGGCTGGTGCTACTGCAGCAAGGCCACAATCAGAGCCTCGGCGCCCTGCCCTACGAAAAGAAGCGCGACGCCTACGTGGCGCACGGTCAGAGCCTCCTGACACGGAGCCTCCATCCCCTGGCCTACCAGAACAACCCGGCGTTCAACGCTTTCATTGAGCGGACTGGGTTGGAATTCCGACCGGTCGATCAATTCGACCCTGCGGCCCAGCAGGAGCGGCAGGAGCTCTACCTCCGAATAGCGGAGTGGGTATGGAATCCTTCACGTCTTGACCTGGACGGTGTGAAGCCCCCCACCCACGAGCCCTTGCTAGAGCCGGAGGAACAGAGTGAGCTGAAGGTCGAGAAGTCAGTGCGCTACGAGCTTCGAAAAGCGTTCTTCACCGAGCTGATCGAGCGGGCGAAAGCACAGGCTCAACCGCACGGACATCTCTCGCCGACCATGTACAGCTGGCTCGGCGCGCGTCAGGACGGGTTCTGGTGGAACTACGCCGTCACACAGGACGCGACGCGAGTGTGCCTCGACATCTCGACATTCGGGCGAGAGAAGAACAAGGCACTCTTCGACCAGATCGCGGTCAAGAAGAAGGACATCGAGGCCGCGTTCGGAGGGAAGCTCGACTGGCTTCGAATGGACGACAAGAAGGGCAGTCAGATTTCGGTGACCCTGCCGGGCGGCTACGTCGACGAGACCCAGCGGACCAAAACAGTCACCACGGCCGTCCAGACGATGGCGAAATTCTACGCCGCCATCAGGGAGCACGCGCTCGGAGCGAAAAAGGCGGTAGGGCTGTGAGCGCCAAGACGAAGGAAATCCACTTTGAGGACGCCATCGAGGCGCACTTGGTGGAGCATGGCGGCTGGCAAAAGGGCACTGCCACCGACTTCAGCCCCGAGCTGGCGCTGGAGCGGAAGCACGTCTTCGCGTTCATTGAAGCCACGCAGCCTGAATTGTGGACGGAGCTTCGGAAACAACACGGCAACAGTCTCGAGCAGACGCTGCTGGACTGGCTCACCAAGGCGCTCGACCAGCGCGGAACGCTGGACGTGCTCAGGCACGGGTTCAAGTTCTACGGAAAGAAGATCGATCTCGCCTACTTCAAGCCCGCTCACAGTCTGAACCCCGAAGTGCTGGCGCTCTACGAGAAGAACCGCCTGGTCGTGACGCGGCAGGTGAAGTTCAACCCGGCGTCGGAGGAGAGCATCGACATGCTCCTCAGCCTTAACGGGCTGCCCATCGCCACCGTCGAGCTCAAAAACCCCATGACCGGGCAGACGGTCGAGCACGCGAAGCGCCAGTACAAGAAGCGGGACCAGAAGCTCAAGCTCTTTCAATTCAAGAAGCGAGCGCTCGTTCATTTCGCGGTCGATCCGGATCTGGTGTCCATGACCACCCGTTTGTCGGGGAATCAAACCACCTTTCTGCCCTTCAACAAGGGCGATAGCGGCGGCGCGGGCAACCCGCAAAACCCAAGCGGTTATCGCACGGCCTACCTCTGGGAGGAGGTGTGGCAACGGGATAGCTTCCTGGATGTGGTCGGCCGGTTCATCCACCTCCTGGCCGAAGAGAAGTGGATCGACGGAAAGCGCACCACCAAAGAGACGATGGTGTTCCCTCGGTATCACCAACTGGATGTCGTGCGAAGGCTCGAGGCGGCCAGCCGGAGTGACGGCGCGGGGGCGAGCTACCTGGTTCAGCACTCCGCCGGCAGCGGCAAGAGCAACTCCATCGCCTGGCTCGCCCACCGGCTGAGTGAGCTCCACGACAGCGAGGACAAGAAAGTCTTCGACTCTGTGGTGGTCGTCACCGACCGACGCGTGCTCGACCGGCAGCTCCAGGACACGATCTACCAGTTTGAGCACAAGCAGGGCGTGGTCGAGCCCATCGACAGCGACTCAGGCCAGCTGGCGGCGGCACTCGCCAAAGGCACGCCCATCGTCATCACCACGTTGCAGAAATTCCCCTTCGTCACGGGAAAGATCGGAGAGCTGCCGAACCGGCGCTACGCGGTGATCGTGGACGAAGCCCACAGCTCCCAGACTGGTGAAGCCGCTCGCGGCATGAAGGAAGTGCTGGCGCCAAAGTCGCTTGAGGAGGCCGAGGACACCGACCCGGCCGACGAGGACTACGAGGATCGCATCCTCGAGGTCATGGCCTCGCGCGGCAAGCAGCCGAACCTGAGCTTCTTCGCGTTCACTGCCACGCCCAAAGCCAAGACGTTGGAGCTGTTCGGGACACCCGACGGCGAAGGCATGCCCCGGCCGTTTCACCTGTACTCCATGCGCCAGGCTATCGAGGAGGGATTCATCCTCGACGTCTTGAGGCACTACACGACGTACAAGACGTTCTATCGGTTGGCGAAGCAGATCGACGACGACCCGGAGGTTCCGAAGCGCCAGGCCGCCCGCTCGCTCGCCCGTTTTATGAGCCTGCACCCCCACAACGTGGCGCAGAAGACGGAGGTCATGGTCGAGCACTTCCTTCAGAGAGTGCGCCACAAGATCGACGGCCGGGCGAAGGCAATGGTCGTCACCAGCTCTCGCCTCCACGCGGTGCGCTATAAGCAGTCGTTCGACAAGTACATTCGGGAGCACGGCTACCAAGAGCTGCTCCGCGCGCTGGTTGCTTTCTCTGGGACCGTGCGAGACCCCGACAGCGGGCTCGAGTTCACCGAGCCGGGCATGAACGAGGGCATCAGCGAGAAGCAGCTTCGAGAGCGATTTGCCACCGACGAGTTCCAGGTCTTGCTCGTGGCGAACAAATACCAGACCGGGTTCGACCAGCCGCTCCTGCACACGATGTACGTGGATAAGCGCCTCTCGGGCGTGCAAGCGGTCCAGACCCTCTCGCGCCTGAACCGCATCCATCCCGGCAAGACCGACACCTTCGTGCTCGACTTCGTGAACGACGCTGACGAAATCGAGCGGTCATTCCAGCCCTACTACGAGGGCACCAGCGTCTCCGAGCGCGCGGACCCGCAGGAGCTGTACCGCCTGCAGCACGAGCTCGATGCGGCCCAGGTCTATCTGGAGCCCGAGGTCGAGGGGTTCTGCCGCTACTTCTACGCCCCGAAGCACCAGCAGACCGTCCGAGACCAGGCGGAGATGAACCACTTTCTCGATCCCGGCGTGGACCGCTTCAAGGCGCTGGATGCCGACCTGCAGGAAGACTTCCGGGGCAAGCTCACGGCGTTCGTCCGGCTGTATGCGTTTTTGTCCCAGGTGATGCCCTTCGCCGACCAGGATCTGGAGAAGCGCTACTCCTTCGGCCGCTATCTCCTGACGAAGCTCTCCCGGCCAGAGAAGTCCGGCGTGATCGACATCGATGACGACGTAGCCCTTCGCTACTACCGCCTGCAGAAGCTCCGCGAGGGAAGCATCGTGCTCACCGTAGCGGACGGCGGCGTGGTCAAAGGCCTGACCGACGTCGGGACCCGAGCGGCCACCGATGACAAGGCCAAGCTCTCCGAGATCATCGAAGTCCTGAACGACCGCTTCGGCACGGACTTCACGCCCGCTGACCAGCTGTTCTTCGAGCAGGTGATCGAACAGGCCAAGAGCGACGGCGAAATGGTCCAGCAAGCCCAGGCCAACGACCTCGAAAACTTCTCCCTCGCCGCCCGCCAGAAGGTCCAAGATCTGATGATCGCTCGCCTCGAGGACAACGAAGACATCGTCACGAAGTACCTGAACGAAGAAGATTTCAGGAACGTGGCGTTTGGGGAGCTGGTGAAGAGGATTTATGAGGAAGTGCGGCGGGCGGCGACGGGGGGCTGATGCGTTCCCGCCGCGATACGAACCCTCTGTTTCGTGAGGGCGACCTGCACGCCTGGCTTGGAGCCAGGCTTCAGCAGGCACTCCACGAAGCCGACGCCCTCGTCGAGGACGCCCTGCTTGCAACACCGATGGACGACCTGGTCGACACCATTGCTGCACGGCACGAAGTCACCATGGTCGCGCTCGACCGGGAGGCAATCGCAGTCGTTGACCAAGGCGACGTCCGGATGCCGATGAACGATTTCGGACGGGAATTCGTTGGGCACATGCACGGCGTGGAGTTCTCCGTGCCGTTCACCGGGGACGCTGAACTCTTTCGGTATCAGGGCTCTACGTGGACTTCCATGCATCCGCGAGCGAACGTCCGTGCTGGAGAGCTGTTCATCTCAGTTGTCACCGAGGAGAAAGACGCCGAGCAAGTCAAACAAAAACTCCGGCGAGAGCTGGACTTGATTCAGCAATGGCTTGGTGGCGTAACCCCAGTGGTGTCGGAGTATGGGCAGAAGTTGCCGAGGGAGTTGCGCACGCGGCTCGAAACTCGCAAGAAGCGCATCTTGGAGAGAAAGGGTCTGGTAGAGAACCTCGGATTCCCAGTACGACCGCGCGGCCAACACGCCATTGCCGTGCCCATCGCTCGAAAACGCATCGTTCCAGCGTTGCCCGCCGCCCCGCGCGGCGGGTTCGAGCCGGAACCGGCTCTTTCAGAAGCGGACTACGCCGCGATCCTGGGCGTCATGCAGCAGATGGCGCTCGTAGTCGAACGCAATCCGGGCAGCTTCGCCAACGCGGACGAGGAGACAATCCGTACTCATTTCCTGGTTGGGCTGAACGGTCAGTTCGAGGGTGCTGCGACGGGCGAGACTTTCAATGGGAACGGAAAGACGGACATCTTGATCCGTGTACAGGGGAAGAACGTCTTCATCGCGGAATGCAAGTTCTGGAAGGGCCCCGAGAGTCTCTCCAAGACCATCGATCAGCTCATGGGATATCTGAGCTGGCGAGACACGAAGTGCGCAATTGTCGTGCTATCGCGCGACACGCAGTTGTCCACCGTGCTCGCAAAGGTACCCGATGTTGTACGAAGCCACTCGTTGTTCAAGCGCGAGAACCCGACCGGCGAGGCAACGTGGTTTCGAGCGGTGCTCCAACACCCTGAAAAGCGCTCGTGACGGTGATGGTCTTCAACGTTCCCCGTCGAAGAGACCCCTGATGTTGTCGGCTGTGCCGGCGCGCGGCCCGGGCTAGCCGCAGTTCGCATCCACCTCGCGGACGCGACCCGTCCGCCCAGCGCTTCGGAATACCCAAGCGACCCGCGGGCGTTCTCAGCACACAGGCCGGTGCCACACAGCATGGACACGAACCAGCGCCAGAATCTTGCGGCCGGAATTCGAGCCGTTCTCAACGCGAAGCGGGAGCGACTGCTCGCACGCCCCATCATCGCGCAAGTGGCAGCTACTGCGCCGGAGGGTCACGCGCAGGACAGCGCGGCGACGCCGGACGTCTTTCGCACGCTGCAACGCGCCGCGCGCGACCGCCAGCCCGCAAGCCTCGATATCTGGCGCGAAGATCCAACCGACGGCACTTGTCGAGTGCGAATCGTCATTGACTACGAGGACAAGTGGCGTGGCTGCGAGAAGGAAGTTCTCGAATCGATCAAAGGCATGATCGAGGGCGCGATCACGTTCCTCACTGAGCAACAGAAACTGCTTTTGGAGCGCGCACCTCACGATTTCCTCGCTCTGTCCCCAGGACCGGAAACCGCGGAGTTGATCGGTTTCGCAACCGACAACGTGGGCGGCAGCATTCGCGTCGTGGAGCTCACGTTGGCGGCGGCACCGCAGTCTCCCGCACATGTGCGCCACGTCGCGATCGTACCCAACCTGGTCCAAATCGAACGCCAACTGGACGCGCTTCATCAAATCGAAAACGAACCCGAAGACGGCCCGCTCGCGCCGCTTCGAGCTCTCATTGGCATGACCCACGTCGCCCAACTCGCGACCGCGCCGGCCCCAGACCCCCGCGGGGATGCTGAGGATTTCGAGCGCCTCGACGAACACCAACGGGAGTGCGTCGTCAAAGCCCTAACGACGCCGCACTTTTCTGTCATCGAGGGTCCACCCGGGTCCGGCAAGACGACCGTGATCACCACCATCGTGCGCCAGGCCTTGGCTCGCGGCGACCGCGTGCTCGTGGTGTCACCCACCCATGTCGCCGTCGACAACGTGGTTGAGAAGCTCGTGGCGACAAGCCCTTCCGCGGAGGATGTTCTCGACGTTCAAACGATTCCGGTCCGATACGCGGCGCGGACTGCGAAGCTCTCAGAGAAAGCGCTCGAATACTGGGTGGGAGCGAAACGACAGCGTCGCGCCAAATCAATCGGCGCGCGCGTCCAGGCGCGGCTCAGCGAACGGTTCCCTCTTGCGGGACCGCTGTTCAAACGAGCGGACCCAAACAACGCCGGGATGGGCCCGCTTTCCAGCGCGGTGTCGAGCCAGGAAGCCGTGATCTGCGGCACGCCGATCGGTGTGCTGTCATACGACGCCGTGAAGAATGCGCCGCCCGGCAGCTTTGGCATGTTGATCGTCGACGAGGTCTCAAAAATGACCTTGCCCGAGTTTCTGGCGATCGCCGTCAAGGCACGTCGGTGGGTCGCCGTTGGTGATCCGGCGCAACTCCCGCCGTACAACGACGCCGAGGAAAACGGTGTGACGCTGGACGACGTGGTTCCATCGGTGTGTGAGCTGGCCTGCTCCACGGCCACCGTGCTTGGCAGGGTCAAGCGCGCCTTTCGCCAGGAAGCGAGGTTCGTGGTGGTGTGCTCAGAGCCTTCTGTCGCCGCCGCCGCGATTCGCGCGCACCTCCGCTCCGTGTTCTCGACTGGGCTTCCGAGCGTCGGGCTTGTTGATTCGGATCCGAAGTGTGGAATCGTGGTGTGCACGCCCACAGATGCGGAGCGCGCGTGCCACGCACTCGCGAAAAGCAGCGGCGGCGTCCGGGTATTGGTCGAGCATGGCATCGACATGCTCGCTGGCGAGTTCGCGGGCGCCGAGACGCGCGTCAAAGACCGAGATCGCGCGCATGCAAGGGTCTTCAGTGAGGCGTTCGACGCCTACCACTGTGGACCCTGGGCTCGGCGCAGTGGTCAGCGACTCGCGTCGAACGGATTCGACAAGCGCTTGCAAGCGTGCATGCCTTCAATGGCAGTGCTGGACGTAGTAGTTCCGAAGCAATCCAGTCTCGACGAGGCCATCCGAAGCCTCGCACAGGCAGTCTCAACGCGATTCGCGATCAACACCGTCTCCCTGTACGACTGGTTGACCGCCATTCCGACCACAGACACAGACTGCTCTCCCCTTCGCGACTTGACCAACCTCTGTTCGCCGGAACTGCAGGCAGCGATCAGGCCTTTCGTCGGCACGTTGAAGAAGCAGTACCGTATGCATGCGAGCTTATCTCGCGTGCCCCGGCAACTGTTCTACTTCGGCGAGGCGCTGTTCGACGGTTGTGCGCCGACAGATCGGGACTGCCGGGTTTCCCTTGTGCAAGTGGATAGGCCGGCGAATGCCGTCGAAACCAACCAAGAGGAAGTCCGCGTGATCTGCGAACTTCTCCAGAACCTCGGTGACGCGGACACAGCGAAACATGCCAGCACCAGCGTCATGGTGATCGCGCCGTACCGCGCGCAAGAAGCGGCGCTCCATGCGGCGATCGGACAGCTGCGAGCAGCGGGCGCACTCGGAGGAGTCGACATCGAGGTGTGCACCCTAGATCGCTGCCAGGGGCGCGAAGCTGACTACGTCCTGATTTCTCTCGTCCGAAATCGCGCAACCGCCTTTCTTGACGCACCCAATCGCTGGAATGTCGCACTGACCCGCGCAAAGCAGGGCCTCTTCATAGTTGGCGACATCGCCAAGTTCGCTCACGAGGCCGCACGTGCCCGGAATGCCGCGGGACGCCAACAGCCAGAAATGAGCCTGCTCGCGCGGGTTGTCGAGGCCTACTCAACCCAGATCCGCGCCGCACGAACCACCGACCCGCGCCCGAATGGTGACCGCCAATGAGCGTGGAACACCAAGGCGACGAAAACCGCGGAACTCCGGCAATCACGACCGATGAGATCGAATCGCTGTGCATCGTGTACGCCGTGGGCGACGGCTGTGCGCTGGATGACCTGGCGGCACGCCTGGGCCTGTCGCCCACCCTTGCCGCAGCCATGCCCGCCGCGGTCGCCCCGCTCGCAGCCATCGGCTTGCTCGAGGTGCACGACGGCACGGTTTGCCCCACGCTGGCTGGCCGGGAGTGGCTTCGGAGGCGATTGGGTGAACTTGGCGTTGGACGGACCGTGTAGAGACCGCAAGTCGCTGCCGTCGATGGATCGCAAGTCGTCGTCGACTACACGCGCGTGCCGCTGCCACGGTGAGTTCGGATTCACTCAAGCCGATCTCTGCAAAACTCGGCCGAAGATCCGTGGCGCTTGGCCAAAGAATGTCCGACCCCGCCTTGACGACAACCGGGATGGTGCGAATTCTACGACACTAGCTGCATCCCAATTTCGCAGCGTCCGGCACGCGCTGCGGGTCAACGATGGAACTTCCAAGAAATCGAGCATGAGTGTGGCCCGTCGACGCAAAAATCAGCCCCCGTCCCTGCTCATCATCCAATTCGACGCGGAGAAACTTCGGGCCGACGGGCTTCTCCTCGCGGACCTGGCGACGTTCGTTGGGGTCGTGACCACGCTCGCGTCGGGGGCAGTGGTTGTGACCAAAGAAGCAACCACGCACCAGCACCTGTGCGGCGTGCTGGAAGAACTCGCGAGCGAAGGGCACCGATTTGACGTCATTGCAGCCATCGGGCACTCAAATGAAACCGGCGTCCGGATCGCGAGGGACAAATTCGCCGACTGGGACGAGTTCGCTCATCACATCAAGCGGTTCGAGCCGCGACGCCTGGTGCTCGTAGCATGTCAAGCAGGCAGGTGGCCAGCGGCCAATGTACTGTTCAAGAAGCTCCCGAAGCTTCGCCGCATCATCGCTTCGCCCGTAAATGCTTCCAAGGACCTGGCCACACTAATGCTCGCCATCGTTCCGTACCTGGTCGAAGTGAAGGCACCTTCTGGCAACATGGTGCTCAGGGCGCAGGCCTTGTTGACCGCCGCAACCGGCCGTCAGGTGCGGCATTGGATGCGGAAGGACAAGGACGACCCGGCCGGTCTACTGCTGGACTTCGCTTCGCTGAAGGCGCACCCGATTATCCAGGACCTTCGTGGGGCACTTCTGCGGAGCATCCGATAAGCCCAGCATTGTCGAGCGGCACAGCATCCAATTCGGCCTCCCCATCGCGTACGAGCTATCCTATGTTCATCCTGAGGAACCCGCGATGGCAACGGCCGCACAAATAAAGGCGCTGATTGAGAGCCAACTGCAGGGCGACGATCGACAGTTCATGACGGTCGCGATGCAGATCGCTGCGCATGCTGCGCGCAAGGGACAAGGTCGTCTGGCCGACGACATTCGAGGACTTGTCGAGCAGGCCCGGGAGCGCAGCGGCCACCGCCCCGCGTCGAAGCCAGTGCCTATTGCCGCTGCTCGCGGCGAGCTTGAAGGCCTGCTCGCCGTGTCCTACCCCGAAGTTCGGCTTGCCGAGCTCGTTCTGGACGACAAGACCAGGGCGCGCCTGGACCGAATCGTTCAGGAGTACCGCGCGCGATCCCAGCTGCAAGCACATGCCCTGGATCCGAGGCGTAAGGTGTTGCTCGTTGGCCCGCCCGGTTCTGGCAAAACGTTCACGGCTTCTGCACTCGCTGGAGAGCTGGGCCTCCCGCTCCTGGTGATCCGGCTCGATGGGCTCATCACGAAGTTCATGGGGGAAACCGCCGCCAAACTTCGCCTGGTCTTCGACAGCATGGGCAAAACCCGCGGCGTGTACCTGTTCGACGAGTTTGATTCCATCGGGGGAGATCGCGGCGAGCGAGGAGACGTTGGCGAAATTCGTCGCGTTCTCAACTCCTTCCTGCAGTTCATCGAACACGATGACTCCGACAGTCTCGTAGTGGCGGCCACCAACTTTGGGCCAGCCCTCGATCCGGCGCTATTTCGAAGATTCGATGACATCATTGAATACAGTCACCCAACTGCCGCTGAAGTTGAGGAGCTGCTCAGGTCGCGACTATCGCCATTCGCGACGCATGCGGTCGACTGGAAGCGGGCCACGCTTGAAGGCGTCGGATTGAGCTACGCGGAGCTAACGCGCGCCTGTACCGACACCGCGAAGGACGCCGTCCTGGGCGGTGGAACGACCATCACCACTTCCGGCCTGCTGAGATCCATCGCCGAGCGAAAGAGCGTGCCAGGCACGCGGTAGGCGCACGAGATGGCGGGGGAAGAGGACGGGCGGCGCGTGCCGAACCAGGGTCCGCGAGCTGGACTCGTCGTTGGCGTCTTCCGGAACAAATGCGGCATTTGGCGGGTTGGATCGGGGAACCACAGTCTGGCGCACGCCAAGAACTCCAAGAACGTCCGGCCCGCTCGCGCACGGGCACGGGCCACGATACACTCAGCAAATGGCACTCCCCGCCACCTTCTTCCTAGAACCCGAGGCACCAGCCGACCTCGTGCTGCCGGAAGGTATCGATCGAGCCGAATACGCGCGGCTTGACCAGCAAGTTCGCGACTTGGTGGCCGAGTATCGCGACGCAAGCCTTGGTGAAAGCTGGGACGGGGAACACGCATTCTTCCGGCGCTATCTCGTGCTCGCCTTGGGCTCGGGAAGCCTGCTCCGCGCGGCGCTTTCCAAAACCCTCCAAGGCTCCGCCCTGCGCGCATCCCGCCAGCTACTCGAAAAGGAATACGCGGCATCGGAGTTCGAGCGAAAGTTCGCGCTCAGGCAGCTTCAGCATTCCGTTGACGTGTACGGTGTGCTGATCGAGCAGTTTGGCATCCTGCTGGCGGAGCAGCCCCAGCGGCACAGCGCCCTGCTACTAGCAGCTCAGCACTTCGCCGACTCCGAAACCGAACTTGACCGAGATGAGCAGACCTTCCTGCGCTTTCAGCTGGACCTTTTTGCCAGCCTCACAGCACTGGACGGTCCGCTGGAGCAACTGACTCGCCTGGCTTTTCGTGCAACCACCGGCGCCCGCCGGATCGAAGCGACGGGCAATCTCTTCGGAGCCGCTGCACTCCAAGCCGAGCTGAAACGCCTGCGGGCCCATAACGCCTGGGTCGGCTGGACGCGCCAGGACGCCGAAACGGAGCTGGAGCCGTGGCCGACGCGGTCATCGCCATAGTTGACACTGGACCGGTCATCGCGCTCCACGGCATCGGTCAACTCGGACTACTCGACCAACTTACGAACCACGTACCGCCGTTGACCTACTCCCCCACGCGCAACGCCACCCACCCCCGATGCACCCTAACCCGCCACTGATTCCCCAATTTCCTCGCCCAAATC
Organism: uncultured Myxococcales bacterium; assembly: GCA_937872925.1. Classification (GTDB taxonomy): domain Bacteria; phylum Myxococcota_A; class Polyangia; order Polyangiales; family Polyangiaceae; genus JACKEA01. Next base: position 35,158 of record CALMUT010000198.1, read on the forward strand.
CCGTCAAAACACGCCTCGCTCGCCCCATTGGCGCTGCAAATCATCGTCCGGACTCCGGAGTCGAACACAGCCGACTCGGACGCGCTGGCTTCGTCGCCAACTTGGGCTCAGAGGTCGGGCCGGCGGTCGATGCCGGCTGGCTGGGAGATCCACATGACAGCGCACTCACGATCAGCGAGTTCGCGGCGGCGACCAGCAGCAATCGACTTGCTCGCGACAATGCAAGGGTCAACGTCAAAACTGCCGGACGGCCTCTCGAACGAGCTTCAGCAGAGTGCGGCCGCCGGCCCCTCGGAGCAGCGACAGACGTGGAAAGTCGTGTTCGCACGGCGCCACCACACGATCCTTCGCCCACCACGGATACTCAGCGTTGTCCGGCGCAGCCTCTTCGTCGACGGAGGGGGCAAGCTTTTCGATCTCGCGCGCAAGCGTCAGGGTAGTCTTGCTCACCTGGCGCAGCTGCGCGTCCTTGCCCTCGTAGCGGCTCTTCACCAGCGGAGACAGCAGGAAGCTCCGCATGAATTTCTCGAAACCAACATGGCGCCTCAGCAAACCGCCTTCGCCGTGGAGGACGGCGTCCGTCTCGCGCGTCCGGTACGCCTTCGCCACTTTCTCGCAGGCCATCTGGAGGTAGTGAAGCGAGTGGCATCGAGGAAACTCCTGCTGCGGCTGGCGCTCGAGCAGGTCGTAGACAGCGAGGTCCGAGCTTGCTTGGCGGAGAAACGCCCGGGCCCACTCCTCTCGCTCGACGTTCATTCGGCCGCTGCGGACCTAGGAAACGGCTCGGCGGAGCCCAGATCCCAGCCGTGTGGGAGCGCGGCAGCCTCAGTTCGAAGCCGCTCGTACTCCTCGGGCGTGACCTCGGCGATCTGAACGTAGAAGGGCATGTCGGCAGTCGGACCAAATGTGAACACATCAACGCTGCCGGTCGCCACCGTCGCAGCGTTCACCTCAAGCAGCTTGATGGGCTCGTCCGGCGCCTGCTCCCTGGCGCCGATGATCCGGTAGACCGCGCGCAGCTCCGGCTCGATACGGAAATGATGTCGCACGAGTTCCCTTACGGCGTTGTCCTTGCTCGGCACGACCGAAGAATAGCACGCCAGCCGCTCAGGTCTCACGCTCACACTCCAGCAACAATATCAGCAGGGCCACCCGCAACTCCCGCCGGTCACCGCTCTGCTCCCAGCGCTCCCTCGCCTTCCCCAAGCGCTCAGAAACGCTGTTTTTCAGGTCCAAATCGCCGTTTACTACACTACTACGAACGGGCTGGTCCCGACGTAGGTCTCCAGGGGCCAAGCATCACGATAATCACGGGCATGTCGAAGCCGTTCCGAACCACGTTTCGGGAGCGGGACTACAAGGCCGTGCGCAGTTTGGGCGTCGAGTACACGAAACGGAGGCCCCGCAGCGTCAGCTAGCGAGGGCGTCGTCAGCGTCGTCTCTGGAGGTCGAGCGCTTCTCGCGAGCCGTTTTCCTGGTCGTCTGACTCCCTGCGTGTCGGCGGGGAGACGTCTTAGGGATCAGTTGGAGTTCGAGCCCTAGCGCCTCCGCGAGTTTGGCGAACGTGGCCAGCGTCGGGTTGGCTCGCTGAGCGGCGAACAGCCTGCGAATCGCCGCAGGTTCTGCCGCGAGCTGCTACGGTTGCAGCGTGGAGCACGGATGCCGCGACTTGGTTTTCACCTGGGACGAGCGGGAGGCCGAGAAGAACAACCCCGCAGGCGAGCGAGCCCGCCTGCCGCCGAGAGAAAACCGGTTTCACGGACGACTCAGAGCAGCTTTGGAGCTCGGAGTTCGCGCCACCCTGACTCTCGGAGCGATGACGTTGTCGAACGCTTGCTCCGGCAACTCCGACGCGGATCGGAAAGCGCCCGAAGACGCGCAGGCAGAGAAGGACTCGGCGATGTGGGGGTTTGACGCGGGCTTTTGGGACGCCGACGGCTCATTGCTGGACACCTCCTTCGTACCCTGCGGTGGCGAGATCCAGTCGGGGTGCGCCTGGACTGTGCCGCTGGGTTCGGACGGGAAGGCTGCGGACCTCAACAAGATTTCGATACGCCTGCGTGACGCCACGGGGCATGAGACGCCCCTGTCGCGCGTGGCGGGCCCCGGCGCTTGCGTCGGCGACTCACAGGCTTGGTACGTCGACACGCCCTATGGCGCCGGGTCCGTACTGCTCATCGCCTGCCCGGCAACGTGCGACCTCATCAACGCGACCGGCCAGGACGTCGTCCTGCTGCCCGGGTGCGTCGACCCTCAGCCCTAGGACGCACCGTTGCGTAAGGTCTTGTAATCATTATGAGAACACACGCAATTGCTGACCCACAATGTTGCGCTTTTGCAACATTGCTAGGAACGCCCTACCTTTACAGGGCAATGGACAACCGCCGCGCCCCCAAACTCCGCAGGGATGTGGAGCTGGAAAACGCCAAGCGGCTCAACCGCGAGGCGGATCGTCAGGCGATTTCGAGCGGCATGGCCACGCACGAACAGATCCAACGCCAGAACCGCATCATCGACGGCTCCAAGGTGCGCATCGACTACTCCCGCGTGCCCATGCCGCGGTGACTCCGACGCCGACCGATTCTCGTCCACCAATCCCAGCGGCGGATGTCCGCTCACTGCTGTGCCAGATCGGCTCTGACGTTGGGCTCGTCGGTGGCCAGGCTCTGAGTATCTGGGCCGAGCACTATGCCGACGTTGAACCGGAACTTGCCAACTATGGCCCATACACAAGCAGAGACGTCGACTTTCGAGCGAGTCGAGCAGATGTTGAGAAATGCGCGGACCGCCTGGGCACGCGCCCAGACTACGCGGCAGGCAAGGCGTTCGGGTCGATCATAGAAGCCGTAATCACTTTTCGCGACAGCACGGACGAAGAACGCACCATTGAGTTCCTAAGAAGCGTTAAGGGTCTCACGCCGCAGGAGGTGCAGAGCACCGCCGTAGAGATCGAACTAGAAAAAGCCCGAATCCGCGTAATGCATCCAGTGTTGGTTCTCGTGAGTCGCGCCACGAACGTAATCAAGCTCAAAGAGAAGTACGACAACGAGCACGGAGTGGAGCAACTTCGCGTTGCCGTCTTCTGCGCACGGGCCTTCCTGAAAGAAGCAATGCAAGCGGGGGAGGGTCGGCTTGCACTCAGTTGGGCGGAACGCGCCTACCGACTGATCAAGAGCCAGGTAGGCATCAGGGTTCATGTAGAAAAGCAAATCGATTTGCTCCAGGCCATTCCGTTGGAGCACATGCCGGAGAAGTTCCGGAGCACCCGATACCCGCAGATGGTGGTCCAGGCCAACGCGCTTCGGGAAAAGAAAACGAAAGTTGCGAAACGCAGCTAGGCCCTGGCAACGCGTAGACACCTGGCAATGGCCCCTTTCTGCTCGCCAACCGCTCCCATGGGCGCAGTCTTGGCGGCGGGTGTCAGCGGGCATCTCGAACAGCACGCCCTTTCCCGCCCAGGGCCAGCGCGTGTGCAGCGGCTGCAACCTGCCCGGCGCATCGCCCCTTCCTCCGCGCTTCCAGCTCTTGCGCTAGCTGCTCCACGATATCCCAGCGCCCAGCACGGGCTGCCAACTTCAGCGCCTCCGCCAGAGCTGGTTCGACAACGCCGGCCAGATTCAGCACGGACGGTTGATGGACGGATTCGTGTATTGCCTCGGTCCCCTCGCCCACCGCAGCCATTCGTCCTGAATCGTCCTCGCCCACGTGCAATCGCGCACTTAGCTCCACAATGGAGCGCGTGTCCCGTTCCGTGGTCGTGTCGGATCGTGCATGAATCGTGCTGTTTCATGCATGCTCACAGGAATTCGAGTCCCGTCCGCCCCGCTCTGAAAACAGCACCCATTCGGGTGCTGTTTTCAGTTTCGGTGACTGTGACAGGGTCGGGGTCAGTGACAGGGTCGGCGTCGGTGACAGGGTCGGCGTCGGTGACAGGGTCGGCGTCGGTGACTGGGTCGGGGTCGGTGACAGTGACAGACACCGACACGGTCACGGTCACCGTCACTGACTCGGTCACTGCCACTGACACTGCCTCAGCCACGGACACGGTCGCGGATCTGTAGCTGTGTTCGCAACGTCGCGAAGCAAGCGCGTGCCAGTGGCAAATTCGGAGCGATAGCCGCCGAGGGAGCGCAGTTCCCACTTGCGTCCAAACCGGAGCGAGTCCGTGCTGAAGTCGGGGAATGTGTGATTTCTTTCCAAATAGCTTTATTCACCTATTACGTGAAGTTCGCGCTATTGACAGCTGCCATTCCAGTGGTAAGAATAGTGCTATTCACGCAACACGTGATTTATGCGCTCCAGAACACAGATCACCGGCATGCAACTGCTAGACGAGTTCGTCAGCCACGGAGTCAACCAATTCACGTCGGCCGAGGCCGCCGCGCGACTCGGTCGATCTGCCGCAGCGACGGGAAACATCCTCGGGCGACTCGTTCGGGATGGGCTGCTCGACCGGGTTCGACGGGGACACTATGCGATCCGGCAACTTGGGACGCTCGGTACGACTGCTGCCGCAGAGAGCGTCCTTCTTTCCGTCGCCGCCGGGTTCCGTGACGTTCCCCATCGTGTTGCGTATCGAACTGCGCTGGATCAGCTCGATCTTCTCGCGCATCCCTCGCGGTCGATCCAGGTGGCGCTCGCCAAACCGACGCGGAGCGAGCGCCTCTCCGGGCGGCGACTCACGGTGGTGCAAGAGCCCGAGTCGGCCCTCGACGTGGGCGCGAAGAAACAGGACGGCGTCCTCATCTCGGACCTGGAACGCTCGCTGCTCGATGCGGCCGCGCGTCCAGATCTCGTCGGTGGAATCGCCGTTCTGGCAGAGGCCCTCGGAGCAGCGTCGTCAAAGGGGGTCGATGCGGAAAAGCTCACCGAGTACGCCCGCGCGCTGTCGTGGGGGCCCGCGCTTCGCCGGATCGGTTCCCTCGCCGACAGGCTGCACATTGCCGGGCTGGCTGGTCGGCTGGCGCCGCTCACGAAGCCGAGCAGTGACATCGACCTGGAGCCTGGGCACGGGCACGGGCAGACGTCCTACCGCGACGCGAAATGGTGGGTCCGTTGGGATCAGGCGCCATCCGAGTTGCAGAACGTCGTGCACCAATGACGTCAAAGGGGCAGATCACCAAGATCGCGAGCAACGACGGCGTGGACGCAAAAGTCGTCGAGCGGGACTACGTGCTCGCCCATGTCGTCGCGCTGATCGCGGCACAGAACGGCGACGGCGCAGTCATTTTCAAGGGCGGAACGTCTCTGAGGCTTCTGCATTTCGAAGACTACCGGTACTCGGCGGATCTCGACTTCTCCGTCGTCAAACGGGGCAAGGACGCGGCGCGAGAGCTGATCACGGCGGCGCTGGCAGGGACCCATCCCGACACAATCACCGAGCTCGAGGTCGTCGAAGATGCCATCCTCTACAAGGGACCGCTCGGAGCGCAGCGAAGCATCAAGCTCGACCTTGCCGACGATGAGCTGGTGGTGAACACGGAAGATCGCCCACTGCTTCCACGCTGGACGGACACCCCACCATGCAACGTGCTGGCGTACACCAAGCTTGAGATCACGGCGGAGAAGCTCCGGTGCATTCTGCAACGGCGCCAATGCAGAGACTTCCTCGACCTCAGTCTGTTGCTCGGGCAAGAAGACCTCGACGCAGTCGCGGAACTGTTTCGGCAGAAGGCGACGCATCGCGGTCTGGACCCCGCGAAGTTTGCAGAGAGGTTCGAGAGGCGTGTCGAGGAGTACAAGCGCCAGTGGGATCAGGAGCTCGAGCAGTATCTAGGCGAAGTCCCCCATTTCGAGGCGGTTGAGCGGAGCGTGCGCCGCGAGTTGCGGAAGGCCGGCTTGCTCTAGCTGCGCTCGAGCTCGACGAGCACTCCAACAACGCCACCCGGAGTGCCCCCTGGTCCCCGTCCTGGTCCCACCACTCCTTCGCCGCCGCGAGGCGCTCAGACAAGCCGTCGTTCAGCTTCAAGTCCCCGTTTACTACATTACTTCAGCGACCTGCCTGGTCCTGCCGCGTTGGCAAAACGTGGCGCGAGCACATACCCTCGGCGTGCATGCGTAGCGCCGAGTTCCGCCGATCGCTGTGGGCGATCCCCGTGTTCGTTGCCTGTGGGGCAACGCAGCCGCAACCCAGTGGAGCGAACCTTGCCCCGGCACCGACGACCGTGAGCGCGCAGGAAGTGGACGCGGCCGGGTCAGCCGGTGGCGTGGCGCAAGCGGACGCGGCGGCTGCGCCGGTGCCCACGCACGACGCGGCGCCGGCTGCAGCGGGTGATCGCGCAGGGCCGTTCGAGGCGGCGAAAGTGAAACACGCTCAGGTGCGGGCCTTGGCGATTGGTTCCGCGGTGCAGATCTTTCAAGCAACCCAGGGCGACGACTTCTGCCCCACGTACGCGCAGCTCATCGGCGCTCGGGTCCTGCCATCCAGCAGCGCGGGGAAATCCGTACCGCATCGAATGCTCCGACTCCGGCGCGGTCGTCGCATCGAACGGACCCGACGGAGAGCCCGGAACTCCCGACGACGTGCCGGGGCGCTCGACGCCATAGCACCCGGTTCGCGAACCGCAGACGCCGTCGCGGCGCGCCCACGCGCCACCCCCGAGTCATGCTCTGCTTGCTGCGCATTCCCGAACGCTGCTGAAAGCGGTACGCTCAGGCCGTGGCTTGGACATTGGGGCGCACGTTCGCGCGACTCGCACTCGTGTCCGCGACCGCGTGCCAAGGCCCGGCTGCACCAGCGGCCGCGCCAGCGCCGCCCACGCAGACTGCGGGGCGCGCACCGCCCGCGTGTCCCGCCGCAAGCGCGGCGCCTGTTGTGACGGCGGATAGCGGCGCGCCACCAGTGCTTGCTTCCGTAGAGTTCTCGCCGCGGTCGGTGCAGTGCGCGGCGTACGGACAGCCCATTGGGACCAGCTTGCAGCGCAACGACGACGGCACGTCCTATCGTGGTGGGGCCACCGACAACTACGAGGCCGCGGATTTCTCGAGTTGTTCCAGCGCGGCGCCCAGCACCCTAACCTGCTCCGGAACGTGGCGCTTCAGCAAGACTCCGGCGCAGCTGACGATCGTGCTCCGCAGTGACGGCTCCGTGCTCGGCACCCTGACCCGCCCCCAGGGCGGCGTCGTGCCGGTGAGCTGCATGGCAAGCGGAAGCCCCATCGCGCGGTGACCCACGCGCGCGCGGAACCTGATAGCGTCGCGCAGTGCTACCCATCCCGAGCCACTCGCGTATGCGACTTTTGGCCGCGCTGCTCGCGTGCAGCCTGATCGGTTGCACACCATCCGGCGTTGCACCTGCCACCGTGCCCACGGCGACAGCCGCTCCTGCCCGGCCCGCTGCTGCCGCGGTCGCACCCAAAGCGGCTTCCGCGCTTCCGCGGTGGCTCGACGAAGAACTCCGCGAAGTGCGCCTAACACGCGCCGACAATGGTCGCGAACTCATGAACGGCGAGCATGTCGTCGTCACGCAAAGCCGCATCGTGGCTGGCGGAACTCTCGTGGGGCGTCCCGCCGAAGTCCTGGCGGCCAACCGGCTGCAGCGCGTGGATCCGTTGTTCGAGCACATGAAGGCGATCCGCGAGGCATTCAAGTCGGCTCACCCGGGGGAGCCCTTTCACGGCACTGTCTTGCTCTGGGTCGACGCGCGCGTCCCCGCGCTGGTGGTCAAGAATGTCTTCCAAACCTGTGCGTTCGCTGGCTTCCCGTACGCGCAGTTTGTCGTCCTGCGCCGGGATCGAAACGACTACGCGGCACTCGGAACCGCCGCGCGAGTGCCCGGGCCGCCCGTTCGCGGCCAGTCCCAGGATCCCGAGCTGGCGCGACTTCGGTCGGGCGTGGCCGTCTCGGGTCGGCTGCCCCCGGAAGTGATCCAACGCATTTTTCGCCAGAACTTCGGTCTCTTCCGTACCTGCTACGAGAAGGGTTTGCGGAAAGCGCCGAAACTGACCGGACGCGTCGCCATTCGATTCACTATCGGGAAAGACGGTGCCGTCACCGACGCACGGACGGACTCGACGACGCTACCCGACGTGAGCGTCGTCGCCTGCGTCCTGAACTACGTGCGGCAACTGCGCTTTCCGGCGCCGGAAGGCGGCACGGTGACCGTGGTCTATCCCATAGAATTCGCGCCCGAGTGATTGCCCGAGCCCACCCACGCTGCTCAGTCTAGGCTCGGCGTCACCCGGTAGGGGACGGTGATTCAAGGGGGACATATTTCTTTTCCCCGAAGCACCACGCCGGCTGCTTGACGGACACAATCGTTGTCGTAGGTCTTGCCGTCGCAGCCGCAGACCGGATCAAGATTGGCGGGGCAGTCGTTGACGGACGGTTTCGCCATGCATCGACCGAACAAGTTCTTGTCGCTTGTTTCACACGCATTCTGCGTGACGAGAGGGCTTGGTGTGTCTCCATATTCACAGAAAGCTCCGATTGGGCACGCCTTGGCGTCGGGCCCACCGCAGGTCTCGGCCTCGGGGACGCAGACCGCTTGGTAGCTACTCAAAGACCCCACACCAACGCACAGCTTGCCCGGCTCGCATTCGGATTCCTGCCAGCCGCAGTCCGCGCCGCTACAATTGGGATGCCCGCAAAGCTCGGAACAGTCGATGTCGTAGCCCTCCAGGCGCATTCCGGCGTTGTTCGGGTCGCACCAGGCGTCGAACTCGCACGGGAAATCGACGTAGCAAAAGCCGCCACCACCGGCGGAGTCGTTGCCACCAGCGCCCGCCGCACCAGCGTCTGCACCCATGCGGCCTCCATCATCACTGGCGCAGGCAGCGAGGAAAGAGAGCAAGCAGCCCCACGCTGCGCCATACTGTGTCACGGAGCCCACCGTGTCTGGGGAGAGCAATTCTTGGACCAACGCTGTGCGTTCGCTGGCTTCCCGTACGCGCCCGAGTGATTGCCCGAGCCCATCCACGCTGCTCAGTCTAGGCTCGGCGTCACCCGGTAGCGGAAGGCGTCGGAGCCGGTGATGGCGACGACGAGCTCGCGCAGGTCGAGATTTGCGTTCGAGTAGGCGTTATAGGCCTGGTCCATGGACGACGCTTCTCCGCGGGCGTCGCGTCCCAGGGCGTAACGCAGCCACTGCAGAGTCAGGCATTGGCCCACGCTTTCGCTGCTGGCGAGCGCTTGGGTCATCTGTAGGGCATCGTCGTAGGGCGCGTCGACGTCCGTGGCATATTCCTCTGATCCGCCTTCGATGGTGGCGCTCGGGTCTACGGGCGCGCCCGAGTAGTCCTTGGTCCGGAAGCTGCCGATGGCGTCGTAGTGCTCGAAGCCGAAGCCGATCTGATTGGTCAGCAAGTGACAACCCGCGCACTCGCCTTGGCCGGTCAACGCCGTCAGCCGGGCGCGATCGTCCATGTTGGGGCTGAGCGTCTTTTCGATCTCCGCGATGGCTTCGTCCACGTTGGCCGGGCGCGGGGCCAAGCTGTGGCACAGCACCCGGGTGCGGATGAAGATGCCTCGGAAAATCGGCGTGGTGAATCCCTCGGTCGCGGTAGCGGTGAGCACCGAGGGCTGCGTCAAGATGCCGGATCGATTCGGGAGCTCCACTTGAGCGAAGCCCGACGCTTTCTGCGGCGTGACGCCGTAGAGCTGCGCTAGCTCCGGATTGACAATGGAGTAGCTGGCGGACAACAGCGCCTTTTGACTTCCGCTGTCGTTGCGGAACACGTGCACCGCGAAGCGCTCGGTCTCCTCCTGCATCGCGCTGATCAAGCTGTCGCCGAATTGCGGGTACTGCGCTGGGTCGCGACCCAACCCGTCGAGCTGGCCGAGGCCGAGCCATTCTCCAAAGAACTCCCGGATGGCACGGTCGAAGCGCGGGTCGTCCATCATGCCGCGCGCCGCGGCTTCTACGCCGGCTTTGTTATCCAGCTTGCCGGCGGTTGCCGCAGCCAGAAGCGCCGCATCCGGCGCTTCGCGCCACAGGAAGTACGCGAGACGTACGGCGACTTCGCGCCCGTCGAGCTGCCGCGGAGCGTCCGAACCGCCTTGCTCTACTAGGTACAAGAAACTCGGCGACTGCAGCATTGTCGCAATGATCAGGCGCGTGGCATCTTCGAAGCTGTCGCCTTCCCCACGCACTCCATCGTAAAGCTCGGCGTAGGCCGTGACTTCTTCGGGCGAAACCGGGCGTCGGTAGGCCTTCTCGCCCAGATCCCGCACCAGTTGCTCGGCGCAGGCCTTGTCGCCGCTGGTGACGTCGCAAGCCAACAGGGCTTTCAGATCCGCCGCGGCGGCTAGGTCTTCAGCGATGGCCGAATAGCGGTCGACGTCATCCGCGCTGGCGGACACGCTTTCGTTGCTGGAGAAGATCTCCGCGGCCGCGTGATCTTGGGGCAAGTGCGTCACGTCCAAAACGACGGCGCTTCCGAGCAGCTGGCGCACGGAGTTTGCGTACTGAGCCCGCGTCAAACGCGCGAGCGCCGAGCCCTGCACGCATACGCCCTCGGCGCATACCGCGGGACGATCCGTCGTGCCGGAACTTCCCGGTCCGCCTGTGGTGCCCGGGCCCGATCCCGCGCGCTCCGTTGGCTCGTCGATCTGCCCCACGCAGGCCACGCATAGCGCCGCCAAGAGCACGCTGCCGCTACCGAGTCGCTGCTTCCAAGTCATCGAGGCCCTCATTTCATCAACCGATCGTCGAGCCCAGTGGCGCGACACTTGCTGGGATCGCCAAACTCTTTGATGTCGGACTGACCCATGGCGTGCGCCAAGGAAATCAGCAGATTGTTGTTGGTTTCGTTGCCCTCCGCGTTGCCATTGCCACAGCCGTCGCATCCTCCTTCGGGCTCCTGTTCATAGTGCCCCCAGCGCAGGTAGCGTCCGGTCTGCATCGGACCGGAGTTGCCTTGCGCGACCACGATGGGCACGTTGCGATTGGAGTGATAGCCGGCATGGCTCATGGCCATGCCCCACACCACCAGCGTGTCTTCCATCAGCCCCGCAGACTTCAGCTCAGACAGCAGCTTGGCGAACTTTTTGGCACACCAGTTTTGGAGTGTCGTGATGTCTGCGACGGCTTGCTGACGTTCGCTGCTACTGGTCCCCTGATTGGTGTTGTGAGACTGCGTGTGCACGCCGCTCCCTTTCCAGGGCATGAAGGCGCTGAAGGAGGAAGCGCTTCCCCATACGTTCTCCGGTGCCAAGCTGAAGCTGACAACCCGGGACAAGTCGCAAGACAGCGCCTGCACGATGTTGGCGATCTGCGCGTCGGCGGTGGCATCGGGGTCGTCGCGGAAGTCCTTGCCCACACTGGGACGATCCGCCGCGGACGCAGCACACTGCGGCCCACCTGCCAGGGAATCGATGCGGGTTTCTAGGGTATTGAGTCCTTCCACGTGACGGTCGAAGCGCTCGCGATCCGCGCCGCTTAGCTGCGCGCGCAGGCGAGACAGCTCGCCCTTGAGCAGCGCGATGGAGCGCTTGCGGCGCGGGCCCTTGCGGTCGGGAACGCCGCTACCGGGAAAACCATCTTTGAACAGACTATCGAACACCACTTGCGGATTTGGCTCCACTGGCAATGGCGTTCCGTTCGAGTCGTAGGAGTAGACCTGCCGCGGATCGATGGGTCGGTTCCAGATCCCGAGCTGCAGCGAGCGGCGCCCCCCACCGATGCGATCGTTGATGAGCTGGTCGAGCGAAGCGCCATTGGGGTACGCGCCGGCATCGCCCTCGAACTTTTGTCCGCCGCCGTTTCTCCCGGTCCAAAGTACGCTCGAGCCGGCGTGCCCGGTGCTGCCGGTTCGGTTGTTCTTGGTGCTGCTGAGGTAGATCGTCGAAAGATCGATACCGTCGAGCAGCAGCAGCGAATCTCGGTGCGCGTCCAGAGGCGACAAGATCGGGCCCCGTAGTTCCGGCAATGCGGCGCCGTCCGCGAAGGCAGCGCCACTGCCGTTGCTTCGCCAGTTGGGCAGGATCGAGCCGTTGCCCGTCTGCACCAGGATCAGCCGCTTCAGTCCGCTGCCAGCGGCGTGGCCTTCGCTCGGGAGCAACGGGGCGACGGCGGCGGCAGCGGAGGCGATGCCGGCCGATCGCAGGAAGTGTCGTCGCGTCCAGCCTTTGGTGATCACATGCATGAGGCCTCGTCACTTCAAGCTCCGTGCCAGCGTCCCAACCACGCGAAACCCCGCGTATCCGCGCGGGACGGACCCAGGTGCGATCTGCCAGCACGCACCGCACTGCGCTCCGCCAGCACGCGCCGCGACCTGCCGGGTCCCCAACAAAAACGCGCAGTTGTGCATGCTATCCTGGGCGTCCGATGGCCGGACAGTCCCCCGCAGACGGCGCCACCACGCTGCACAAGGCCCGGTTCCGGCCGTCGCGCTTGCCGTCCGCCCCGTTCCTGCTTTCGGTCACCACGGGCCCCGACGCAGGCAAGTCACTTCAGATCGACGGCAGCCAGCCGACGCGCCTGTTGATCGGTTCGGGACCTGTCTGCGACTTTCGCCTCAGCGACCGCACGGTGTCGCGGCGCCACGTCGCGTTGGATATTCGCGACAACGTCCTGCGTGTGGTGGACCTGGGCTCGCGCAACGGCACCCGCATCAATGGCGTCTCGATCGCGGACGCTTCGCTCCAGGGCGGCGAGTCTCTCGCCTTGGGGGACACGCTGATCGCGGTGCGCCGCGGTGCGGACGGAGACGTTCGGCAGGTGCCCACGGCCACGCGCTTCGGCAGCATGGTGGGAGCAAGCCTGGAGATGCGACGCATCTACCCCCTGTGTCAGCGGCTGGCGCTGGCGGAAATCCCGGTGATCATCGAAGGCGAAACCGGCGTGGGCAAAGAGCTGCTCGCGGAGTCCTTGCACAGCGAAGGACCACGCAAAAGAGCTCCCTTCGTGGTCTTCGACTGCACCGCGGTGCCAGCCAATCTGCTCGAATCCGAGCTCTTTGGTCACGAACGCGGCGCCTTCACTGGCGCTGTGGCTGCGCGCCGCGGCGTATTCCAGCAGGCGGACGGCGGCACGCTTTTGATCGACGAGATCGGCGACTTGGATCTGCCGCTGCAGTCCAAGCTGCTGCGCGCCATCGAGCGCTCTGAGTTTCGCCCGGTGGGCGGCGAACGCACGCTGAGCGTGGACGTGCGCATTTTGGCGGCCACCCGGCGGGACTTGGACCACGAAGTCGCCGCGGGCCGCTTTCGGGACGATCTGTTCCACCGCCTGGCGGTCGCGCGCATCGAGCTGCCGCCCCTGCGTGAGCGCAAGGGCGACATCCCCGTGCTGGCGCAGCATTTGTGTGAGTCCATGGGCGCGCCGGAAGGTGCCATTCCTGCCGAAGTGATCGCGAAGTGGGAAGACTCCGCCTGGCCCGGCAACGTGCGCGAGCTGCGCAATGCCGTCGCACGATACTTGGCGCTCGGCGAGCTTGGGCGGCTGGAAGCCGCAGAAGCGCCGCCCGCCGCCGGCGAGGACGCCGAATGGCTCGCCACGGTCTTGGAGCTGGACCTGCCCCTGTCCGAGGCGCGGGACCACGTGATTCAGGAGTTCGAGCGGCGCTACATTCAGCGCGCGCTGAGCCAAGCCGGTGGTAACGTCACCCATGCGGCGCGGGCGTCTGGGGTTGGCCGCCGGTATTTTCAGACCTTGAAGTCACGTATTCTGTCGACGAAATGAAGCTGGCACTCCGCTCTTGGGCACGGCTGTTACAGAGCCTCTGCGCTGGGGCGCTTCTTTGTGCTGGCTGCTACTACAGCGTCTCCGATCCCGTCGAAGGTGCCGGCGGAGGCGGCGGTGGCCCCATCCTGTGCACGCCGGCCTGCGCAGAAACCGAGCTCTGCGTGGACGGCAGCTGCACGCTCAACTGTGCCGGCTTCACCGAGTGCGGCGGTCAGTGCAAAGACACTTCCGTGGACCCGAGCCACTGCGGCGCCTGCGGCACCAAATGCGATCCGGGCCAAGTCTGCGACGCAGCGCAATGCAAGGCCACTTGCAGCGGCGGCAAGACCGCGTGCGGCGCGAGCTGCGTGGACCTTTTGGCGGATCCGTCCCACTGCGGCGGGTGCGGGATAGGCTGCAGCGCCGAAGAAGACTGCGTTCAGGGCGGCTGCGAAGTCGCCTGCGAGTCGCTGCTGCTTTCGCCGATCACAGATCCCTGGGGCAATGCCTGGGACGGAGAAGAACCCCCCGGAGCCAGCTTCGACGCCGCGTCCCAAAACTGCGACGCCTTCCGCGCGCGGTTGGCGTTGGCAACGGAGGTGTACCGCCTACGAAGCGGACAGCCGAAAACTCTGCCGAACGCCACAGGCAGCTTGCTCTGGACGCTGGTGCCGGCCAACGCAACCGCGCAGCTGACGGTGCGGGCGAACAACGGCACCACGGCGACCACGCCCACCGGCAATGCGCTCGCATACCGTTGCATGTGCCCGGGACCGATCCCGTCCGGGTTCGGCTCCGGGGACTGTCTGGGATCCCCCGGCAGCGAGTGCTTCAGCGTCAAATTCGGCAAAACCAGCTACAACGTGGACAGGGCCGATCGCCCCGGCATGCCCAAGCCCAGCGCCATGTTCGAGTGCGGCTTCGCTGGGGGTCGACTGGCGACGGCGGCGGAGCTTGTCGGCGCCATCGGATTTGGACTGCCTGGCGGCACCGACTTCCCGGTGTTCATCTCCGACGACGAAAGCCCGCTGAAAGGCGCCGGCATCCGCTGGATCGATGAAGAGACTGACTGGAACCCCCAGAGCGGCTCCATTCACGCGCGCAACCACACGGATTTCATTCCGGGTCGTTGCTTTGGTCCGGCGGCAGCGCCTGATCCGCATCCAAACCCCGTCCCGAAGGAGTTTGTCAGCCGCCTCGGACGCAAGGCGGACGGTGAAGACGCCGCGCCGCTTGCTTTCGATCAGGCCATCGACGCCTGCTGGGCGCGCGGCGGCCACCTGCCTGGATCCACCGAACTGGCCGAGCTGATCCTAGCAGGTATGCCCGGCGGCAGCGGTCAGCGGCTCGTGACGGCTGACCACGCCTCCGATGCAAACGCCAACGGCATTCGTTGGAGCGGAGTCCAGCTACGCTTCGCCTACGCGGCCGACGCCGATGAAGCTCCCAAACCAACGCCGCGGCCGTTTCGCTGCATCTTCTACCCCATCGACAGCAGCTACGTTGGCCCCGGCGACGCGGCGTGCAGCGGCGGTTGCATGCGCTTCGACTTGTCGGGCGGTGCATCGGTGTGGGCTGATAAGACCAGTCGTGCGCCGGCCCCTGGTGGCGCGGCCGCACGGGATTGCGCCAAACAAGGAGGCCGTTTGACCAGTGTTCGGGATCTTCTGGAGCTGATCCCGAAAGGGTTGCCCATCAGCAACACCGGCTACCTGCACAGCTTGGAGATCGTCTCGGATCCGACCGGCGGCAATTGGTTGCTGCAGCCCCACGCGGCCCAGTTAGCCACCGCTCCCAACAACGCCGCTAGCTACGAATTCACTCAAAAGGGCTCGACCCGCGCCTACCGCTGCTTGTGGACCAACGAGGTGCGATGAAAGCGGATTCTTTGCGCCGACCCCTGAGCGCTTGCCGGCGACGCATCGCTCCCGCGGCCAACTCCGTCATGGGTCGTGCGCTTTTGCAGCTCGGCCTCGCCATCAGCGGGATGGGTCTCAGTCCCCTCGCCCGGGCAGATGACGCCGCCGAAGCGCCGTCGCCTGCCGAGCTCTTCTCGGAGGGACAGGACGCGTTCAACGCACGGCGCTACCAGCGCGCTGCCGAGCTATTCGAGCGTGCTGACCGGATCCGACCGGCTTCTCAGGCCGCGTACAATGCCGCCTGGGCCTGGGACGCGGCGGGCAACAGCGAAAGCGCTGCCAACGCGTTCGTGCGCAGCTTAGATCGCGGCGAGCTGAACGCCGATGAAGTGCGCGAAGCATCCCGACGCCTGCTTGAGCTGTCCATGGCTCTTGGCAAGCTTTCATGGACCGGGCCGAGCGGCGCGCGGATCGTGTCTTCGGATCCGCCGGTCAGCGTTCCAGGAACCTTGTTCGTGAAGCCGGGTACGCATCGGCTTACTTGCGTTACGTCCGACGACACTCGGATCGACCTCGAAGTCACCGCGCGCGCTGGGCAAGCGCTGCAGATCACGTGCGCCAAGCCGCTTTCCACGCCGAAGGGTCCCGCGTCCGGCTCGCCCGCCAAAGACCCGCGAGCTGAGCCTCCCCGGGCAATGCCTTCGCAGTCGGGTTTGAACACGTCACAGATCTTGGGGGTCGGCGCCCTCGGGGTCGGCGCCGTGGCGCTCGGCGGCGGCATCTTTCTCAATCTGCGCGGACTATCCGCCAACGACGATTTCAACGCATCGGGCAAAACGGATCTCGATGCGCGGGACCGCGCGGTGCAGCTGCGCACCCTGGCCTTCGTCGGCTATGGCGCAGCGGCAGTGTTTGGAACTGTGGGGACGGTCTTGCTGCTGGGTTCGGATAGGGAGACGAGCGGCAACGCGCAACAGACGCCGCGTTCAGCGCGAGTGGCGCCGCCGCGCGTCGGAATGCAGCTGACGCCACGTTCCGTCACGCTGCGCGCGCGCTTCTGATCAGCGATCGTAGGGATTCTTTGCTAGGGGCTTCTTGCCGGGCTTTGGCGGCGCTGTGGGCCCGGATGAGGGTCGGCGCGCAGGCGCCGCAGCCGGAAACGCGAGGCGCATCGGGTTTTTACCCTGCCACAACCCCGACACACGCACGCCGCTTTCCGCGATGGCGTCGACCTGCAGCTCTTTGCGATCCTTGGCCCACTCGGGCAATGGGATCTTCAGCACGCTGCTCGGTGTCTTTAGCTGGGTCGCGCGCCCGTCCAAGCTCAGCATGGTGATCTTTGCGTTCGCCTGCACCACCAGCTGCCGCTCCACGCCCGGTTCGTCTGCAGCCTGGGCCACGGCGACAGAACGCGCCCAGGCTCCGGAGTCGGGCCAGCGCGCGAGACTCGACTCGACACGCTGATCGAACGCCACGAACAAGCCGGCAGAAGACGCGGCAACTGCGAGGGCAGCCGTAATCCACACACCCCGAAGGGAGCGCCGCGGCGCGCGCGACTCACGCGTCTCCACGGAGCTCGTGGACCGGGTTTGCCCCGTCTGCTCCGCCAGTGTCGCCGCAAAGCTCGCTGCCGGCAGCGAAGACGACTGGCTGGGCGGCTCCTCCACTAATAGCGACGCCAGCTGATCGCGCAGCTGCTTCACCTGCCCCAGCTTTTCTCGACGCTCTCGGATCTTCACTGCGGCCAGCCGCTGGACCCATTCGGCGCACTCCTCGTGTTCCGCGAGGGGAGCGGCGGCCATGAGCCGGCGCCGAAACTCTGCCGCACTGGCGCAGCGCGCGTCCACGTCCAGAACCAGCGCGGACGCGATGACCTCCGACAGCTCATGCGAAAAGCCCGGGACCACGGCAACCAGTTTGGGCGGCACCGCGTCGACGATCTCCAAGAGTGTCTGGATGTTGGCGTCTCGTCCCTTGCGCAGCCGACGTCCGGTTGCCATCTCCCACGCCAGCACCCCGGCGGCCCAAACGTCGCAGCGCCGATCCAACGTGTCGCCGCGCACTTGCTCGGGCGCCATGT
This sequence comes from uncultured Myxococcales bacterium, assembly GCA_937872925.1. GTDB lineage: Bacteria > Myxococcota_A > Polyangia > Polyangiales > Polyangiaceae > JACKEA01. The sequence continues at coordinate 52,700 of CALMUT010000198.1, forward strand.
AGTTGACCTTGCCTTTGATCACGCCGGAAACGGTGTGCGAAGGCGTTGCGGCCATTTTGGCGATGCCGAAATCGCTGAGACGCGCCACGCCATCGAGTCCCAAAAGAATGTTCTGGGGCGTGAAGTCTCGATGAACCAAGCCGAGTTCCGTGCCGTCGGGCTCTTTCAGCTCATGGGCGGCGTGCAGCCCTGCGAGGGCGTCGCACAGCATCCTGAGCCAGACCGCCTGCGGCAGGGCCGTGCCCTGCTCACGCGCCAACCTGCGCAGCCCCGAGAGCGAATCGCCCTCCACGAAGTCCATCACCAGATAAACGTTGGCTTCGTCTTCCGCCACATCGATCACCGGCACGACATTGGGATGGCGGATCCGGGAGCAGACGCGGGCCTCCGCCAAGAATTGCCGCACCAGGCTGCTGTCACCGATCAGATGCGGATGCAGCACCTTCAACGCCACTTCGCGACGGAATCCGGCGGCGCCCTGCACTAGGGCCAAATACACGCTGGCCATGCCCCCGACGCCGAGGGGCCCGAGCAGCTGATACCGACCCACTTGGGCAGGCATGTTCGGCGCTTTTTCCAAGGCCACTGTAGCTTAGCTCGGATCCCTGAGAGGGGTCCAACCCCGCCAAACGTCAGAGCGAAAGACGCGGCGGTCGGGTAGCAGCAGGGCGCCCTTCCCTAGCTGTCCCCGCGCAAGAAAAACGTCTCCAGCTTGCCTTTGCCCTTCACTTCGATCTCGCCGCGGGATTCGACGGCGTAGCGATCCCCGAGGCGGTCGCGGGTCGAGCGGCTCAGGTGGATCTCTCCGGGAAGACCGTGAGATTCGAGGCGTGACGCGGTATTCACGGTGTCGCCCCACATGTCGTAGGCGAATTTTCGGGTGCCGATGACGCCGGCGACCACTGGGCCCGTGTTGATGCCGATACGGATCTGCAGGTCGAGCTCTGTACGTGCACCAACCTCGGCGACGATCTCTCGCATGCGCAGCGCCATCGCAACGATGGCTTGCGCGTGGTCCGCCCGCGGCGTCGGCACGCCTGCGGCGACCATGTAGGCGTCGCCGATGGTCTTGATTTTCTCTAGCTTCAGCTCATCGGCGACGTGATCAAAGGCCGAGAATACATCGTCGAGCACTTCAACCACTTGCCGCGGGCTCAGCTTCGCCGCCAACGGCGTAAACCCCACGATGTCCGCGAAGAGAATGCTGGCTTCGTCGATGGCGTCCGCGATGTGCTGTTCGTCGGCGCGCAGCCGGTCGGCGATGGGACGGGGCAGAATATTGAGCAACAAGCGCTCGATCTCCGCTTCGGCATTGGTGATATCGCGCACAAAAAGCGTGACCACCAAGAACAGCGACGCGGCGACGAGCATCGTATTGACGCGGGTCGCCAACCACACGCCCATGGGCGGCGCGACAGTAGCGTTGCCGATGACATTGAATTCAATCAGTGCCAGGAGGGAGAAGCTAATCGCGGCGTAGAGGTAGCAGTAGAGCCGCTCTCGCCGAGTGAACAACAGGAACGGCACAACGGCGACCGCGGCGTACCAACGATGCGCCCCAGACGCGGCCCCATAGGACGCCACGCACAATATGGCGAGGTGTACGTTGGCGTACAGCACGAGCATGTGGCGGGAGGAGCGAGTGTGCGCGGTTGCGTTGCGCAGCAGTACGATGCCGAAAATCACGATCCCGGTGATATTGAGCCATGCGGTATCCGTGAAGCCGGACAGCAACTGGGCTGAAAGCCAGACGCCCAGGGCAAGCATGCCCAGTAGCGCGGTTGCGTTCGTCAGCTTGATCCGCCGGCGATGCGCGCCATGCAGTGTGCGCGTGCCCAGGCTGACTAGCGTCTCAAGGGGCCCAAGCATTGCAGTCGCAACCCAACGCAACTCAAGTTCGCCGCTGGGGCTGGACCCCGAGCCAACTCATTTCGGCTTACACGTTCCGCCGCAAGAATAGCCGGCTTGAGACATGCACTCGCAGCGCATATTCGGGCCGCAAGGGTTCGGGTTGTAACCTTTGGGTGGCGGCGCGTCGCCCCTGGGTCCGCCGCTCCAGATCGAGCACGCCTGTTCGGCGGGTGCGTTGGGATCCGGCGCCTTGCTGGGCGGCACGACGGGCGCCCCAACCAATGTCGGGTCGGGATCCCGCGGCGGGGTCGGGTCCGGCGCCGGCTCTCTGCCGTCCGCAACCGGTGCGGGTCCCGGCTCCGCTGGCGCGACCGGCTCGGACGGCGGCGGTGCAGCTGCGCCGCAGGCACTCGTCAGCGCCGCGGCCAACGTCGCTGGCAGGATCGCGGATCTGGGTCTCTGTCTCACGGGCAGTCCTCAAGATACTGCTTCGGCACAGCCAGGGGAAGCCCAAGCCCCGCCGCCGCTACTTGGATTCGAGCGCGCGCTGCACCGTGGCCTGCAATTCGTCCAGCGGGTAGGGCTTCGCCAGAAAGAGCACCGCGCTGTCCTCCACCACCCGGGCGTCTCTGCCATGACTGGGGTACCCGCTCGAAAGCACCACCGGCAGATTCGGCGCAATCTTTCGCAACTCGGCCAGGACCTCAAACCCGTCCATGCCGGGCATGGTCACGTCGAGCAGAGCGACACTGATGTCGTCGGCATGCGCGCGGAACACCTCAAGCGCCTGTTTTCCATCGCACGCCGCAAGCACACTGTGCCCCGCCGTGGTGAGTGCGACGCGCAGCACGCGCGCCAGAGGGGCTTCGTCTTCTGCGACCAGCACGGTGGTCACCCGTGGCGCAGCGTGTTCCTGAGGCACCTCAGGCCGAGCACTGGGTGCGCCTTCCTTGGCGGGGAACAGCACTCGAAAGCGCGTGCCTTCGCCCAAAGTGCTCTCAACTTCAATGGCGCCGCCATGACTGCGTACGATCCCTTGCACGGCCGAAAGACCCAGGCCGCGACCTGCAAACTTCGTCGTGTAGAACGGATCGAATATCCGCAACTGAGTCGCCGCGTCCATGCCCGTACCCGTATCGGCGACCTCGAAGGCAACGTAGCTGCCCGGCGACAAATGCAACTCTCTGGCGCGTTCAGAATCAGCGTCGACCTCCACAGCGGCGGTGCGGATCTGGATTTCGCCGGCTCCGTCCGGCAGCGCTTCAGACGCGTTGAGGATCAAATTCATCGCCAGCTGCTGGAGTTGGGACGGATCCACCTCAACCACGGGCAGGTCTGGCGCAAGTTCGTAGTGGAGTTCCGCCTTTTTGGAGACCGATACGCGCAGCATGTCCGCAAGCTCAGCCAGCGTTGCGCCCAAATCCACGGTTTCGGTGCGTGGATCCCCCTGACCCGCGTAGACCAACAACTGGTGCGTGAGGCCGCTGCCGCGCTGCACCGCTGCGCTGATCTGTTCCAGGCTTGCTTTGACTTGCTGGCTGTCCCCCAACTCTCGCATTGCCAGATCTGCGTTCGAGGCCACTACGGTCAGCAAGTTGTTGAAGTCGTGAGCGATGCCCCCAGCGAGCACTCCGAGGGTCTCCAGCTTCTGCGCATGTTGCACTCTGGATTCGCGACGAGCCCGCGCCGCCTCTTCACGGCGCATCTCCGTCAAATCTCGCATGCCGGTGATGCGCGCCGGTTTGCCGTCGTACTTCACGTTGCGACCCAAGAGCTCGCAAGGAAAGGTCGACCCGTCTTTGCGTACGGCAGTGCCCTCGTAGGGTGCCTCGACACCCTCCTGGATGTGACGCAAAACCACGGCGGCAGACTCCGGGGTTGCGAGCTGCGCTGCCGTGACGCCGACGAGTTCCCCCGGTCCGTAACCGAACATCTCTTCCATCGCGCGGTTTGCGTGAATGATTTCCCCAGCCACGGAAATGCATAGGCCTTGGAAAGACGCTTCCACCAGCGTTCGGTAGCGCTCTTCGGCCTCCGCGCGCTCGCGTTCCGCGTGCTTGAGCTCCGTAACGTCGTGAGTGATCAACACGGCGCTCTCGACGACGCCGTCAACCAGAACCGGGCTGATGCGATTGACGTAGTCGCGTCCGGTCACCGAACCGACGGACTCGTAGCTGGCGAGGGCGGCAGTCTCGTACACACGCTGCAGAGCGGCGCCGAAGGCTTCATGAAACGCGGGCTCCATCCAGCGGCGCACGTTGGTACCAAGGACGTCCTGCATCCGGTGCCCGGGGGGTGGCCGGTTCATGTAGCTAATCACACCGGCTCGATCGAAATGCAGGATGTAGTCCGGCGCGTGGAGCGTGATGGAGGTCAGCAGCCGCTCCACGGCGCGCAGCCGCTCGACTTCGCCGGTGGGGGGCGTCGGGGCGCCGCTTTGCGTGCTTTCGTCTTCGTCGGGGTCAGTCACGGGCACTTGTCCGGGGCACTTCGCCAACGGCCGGGAAATGGAGCCGCCAGCTCACAGCAGATTAGCGCACCGCGCAGCGTGCGCGGACAATACATACTGCCGAAAATTTGCGACTTGCCTATGCTGGAGATCATGGGACGCGACGCGGGCTTCTTTCAGCATCGCGGGCTCTTCGTCATTCCGGCCGAAGCGCTGCGCTGCGGGCAGATCGACGCAAACTGTGCGACGGCGCTCCAACAGCGCACATCGATAGATGCCGATTGGGTCGCGGGCTTCAACCGCGCGTTTTCTCGATACTGCCTGCGGATGGACGACCTGCACGCGCGGGCAAGCGACTTCTTCTTGCCTGCCCGCCATCCGAACTTCGTCATCGTCACGGCGCCGGCGGCGGTGCGCCCATACACCCAACCCTTTCGCGGCAGTTCTTGGTTCGCCTACGCCTCCGACTTCCGTGCAACCACCTCCAGCGACGAACTCGCGGTGTTCGTGCTTGTCTACCTAGACGGGCTCAGCCGCACCCAGAGCCCCATGCGGGCGCTGGCCCGGAGCCTGCCGTATTTGCTCACCCTGTCGGAGGCGCAGATGACGGATCTGCGCGCCGGCTGCGCCCTCACCCAGCGCAGCGACGCCGTCGCCTTCCGTACCTTGGGCGAGCACTTGCAGGCGCTGCGCCGGATGCACCATCCGGACCTCGCCCCGCTAACCGCGGCTGCGCCGGACGCCGAAGCCTACGCGCCGCTGCGCGAAGCGGGCCTGCTGGTGCCCAAAGACCTGATGCACACCGTGCAAGGCGTCGCGAACGTGTTCGAGCGCGCTGCGGAAGCTGCCACGCACCGCTATCTCGCGCCGTTCACCGACGAAGCGGACGACGAACACGCCGACGCCCTCGCGGGCTGGCTGCGGCAGGCGGCGCCCCAGGTACTTGTCGCCGGGGCCGACGGCCACGTGCTTTGGGATCCCGAAGCTCCCGCCACGACGGACGCCCTGCAACAGGCAGCAACCGGCATCACTAAAGTCGCCGCCGAAAGCCTGCGTGCCGATTTGCAAACCGTATCCGATTGCTCCCGCGCTTTCTTGGCCGCCCTGACGCGCCCAGAACAATTGAAGCCTCCCTCGGAGATCGAGGCCGAGGGCGGCACCTACCTGCACGCCACGCGCCGGTTGGTTGTCTACAGCTTAGAACAGCCCGGCATTCTGACGCTGATCGAGCCTGCGCCGCCGTTCCATCGCGAGTTGCTCGCAGCGCGAACCATCCACGAATGGGGTCACCTGGCCGTGGACGCGGGCTGGGTCCGAGTGCCGGAGGCACGTCGAAACGAGTTTCGCGCGGCTCAAGGCCAACTGGAAGCGCAGTTCGACGCGTTGCTGCGAGCGGCACCCCTCAGCCAACACCAGGCCGCATACGAAGCTGCCTCGGAAATCATTGGCGCTCCAGCCGATCGCATCGGACCCGCCTTTGCGCACATCATCTTGCAACGAGCGTCCGACTACGCTTCCAACCTTGTGGCGCAGCGTTTCCTCGACGCGGAACTCCGGCACTATCTTCGCGGGAACCTGCGCAGCCTGCACGACACCGAGCTGGGCCAGTTCACGCAGCTAGCCCAGCAAGCCTACGCCTTTCAGTACCTGCTGCTGGCTGGCATCGAGAAGCCTTTCGAGTACTTCATGAAGGTGACCGGAGCACGCGCCACCTTTGTCGAACCGCGCATCGCGTCTGAGGCTCAGCTGGAAACGCTGTTCAGCGCGGTGAGCGCGCTGCTGGGTTGCTTTGAAGTAGACGCTTCGGCGTTCAGGGATCTGCCTCGGGCTCCGCCAACCCAGTAGCGCCCGGAGCGCGGCGCCGGCGTGCCATTTCCAGCGCGAGTACCAATCTGCACTTGCTGTGTAAATATTCGACACTGCTACTGAAATACCACGGGTCGCACACTATCCTACATTGTCTCCACATGCTTTCCTGATCCCCAGGAGGCCCGAACCCATGTCCCTGCGCATCCTTCACTCCGTCACCCTCTTCGCTGCCCTCTGCGTGGCGTGTTCTTCCGCGCCGCCGGACCCGCAGCCCACCGCCTCGACCGCCGAGACGCCACGCAAGCCTCTGGGCAAAGCGGACGCCGCCGGCAGTTGCCAGGGTGCGGGGCAAGACTTCTGCGGCGGCAAATCTGCCGACGCCTGCTGGTGCGACGATGCGTGCGAGAACTACGGCGACTGCTGCTCGGACAGGTATTCGGTGTGCAGCGCGCTGCCGCTAGCCGTGGAGTCCCTCGACAGTGTTGCCACTTTCGACGCTCTCGCCTTCTCGGGATCCGAAGGCGCCATCTTGGGCAAGTCCGTCAAGTTTCTGATCGACGCTCGCAACCCCTCGGCGCGCTCGGTGCGTTTCATCAACGCGAACTACGCGGGCACGGACGTGGACGCAAAGGCCAAGCAGTTTCATTTCAACTTCGCCCAGGCCACCCTGCCGAACTTCTCCGAAAACGGCCAGAGCTTCAACGACAAGACCTATTGGACTCAGGACAAGTCCTACTTCGCAGGCACGCTCCAAGAATACAAACTCGGAGCCAACGCCGAACCCTTGTACGCAATTCAGTTCTACCCCCAGGACGTGATCGCCGAAGCCACCGCCTTGGCTGCAGTGGAAACCCTTGTGCCGGCACTTTCCCTCCAAGGGGCTCGCTTGGCATTTGTCTCCCTGGGTCCCCAGCAAACCACCGGGACGGTGAAAACTCAGATGGCTGCCCTCGGCGTCGAGGCACTCAACCTCGATGCCGTCCTGGGCGCCCTAAACTACATCCCGATGCAGACCGGCGAAGCTTGGGGGTACCTGCGCATCTTTCCCCAGAACCAAGACTTGCTCAGCGCCTTGGACATTCCCGTCTTCGCGGACTTGCCCTTGGACCTGACCGTCGTGGCCGGCACCATCACCAAGGCGGTGCAGGACGCCAGCTCCCACGTGAACCTCAAGAGCAAGGAGCGCAACACGCCAAATATGGTGCTGCGAGACGCGGGACCGAGCCACGCAGAGCTCGCCGCCTTCGCAGACAAACCCGTGCACCTGGTCGTCAGTGCGGACCGCTTTTTCATCGAGGAGTCCAGCGAAGCCGTGGTGCTCCAGAAATACAAAGAGCGCACCGACAAACCCTGGCAGCCCCTCACCATCGATCCGAACGGCAGCGTCATCTCCTACCGGGACATGTGTCCGAATAGCGCCGCGGACTGTCTCAAGCTCGCGCCACGCCTGGGTGGCAAGGCCGGCAACCTTGGTTTTCTGATCCACCGCGACGTGCTCGGAACCACGGCCGACCCGGGCAGCAAGAGCGCCAGCGTGGGCTACGACATTGCGCCCCACGGCGTCGGCGTGCCCGTGCAGCGCTACTTCGACTTCGTGAAGCACGCGCCCAATGGCCCGTTGCGCGCGGCCCTGGACGAGCTGATCAGCCAAGAAAAGGCCGGAACGCTCAGCGTCGCCGAGCGCGTGGCGCTGCTCAGCCAGGTGAAGTCCTTGACGCTAGGAGCGGAGCTGCCCGCCAGCATCTTGAACGAGGTGCGCACGGGCCTGCTCGCCGCCCTGCCCGCGGGCTCGGAAAGCGTGAAGATCCGCTCCAGCGCCAACGCCGAGGACATCCCCGGATTCGATGGAGCAGGGCTCTACGATAGCTTTCGGGCAGATTTCGACGAGCCCAACAACGGCGCGTGCCAAGTCGTGCTCGACAACGACGGCGAGCTCGAGACGGAACCGCGCAGTCTCGAATGCGGCATCAAGGCCGTGTACGCCAGCCTCTGGAACAAGCGTGCCATTGAAGAACGCTCCTTCGCGCGCATTGACCACGCCACCGCGGGCATGGGCCTGGCCATCGTGCAGCGCTATCGCGAGCTGGGCGACGTAGACGCCAACTCCGTGGTCGTCACCCGCGTGCTCAACAGCGGCGGCGTCTACGGCTATACCTTCTCGTCGCAGACCGGAAACAACGTTGTGACGAACCCGGCGCCGGGCACGTCCAGCGAAAACGTAATGGCGGCGTTTCTGCCTGGACAGCCCAATACCTTCGCAGTCACGCGCTACGCCACGCCTACCGCCGACGGCGCGCCCTTGACGCAGACCGTTTTGACCCACGCACAAATGAACGAGATGCTGAGCCTGACGCAGCACGTCGAGAGCGTGTACTGCCAGAAGAAGTCAGACTATTACCCCGGCAACTGCGGCAGCGTGCTCTTCGACGTCGAAAAGCCTCGCGCACTAGACATGGAACTCAAGCTTTTGACTGGCGGTCGCTTCTTGCTCAAGCAAGTGCGCGAGTTTTCCGGCAAGTAGCTAGTTACACGGCGTCGGCTTGAGATTCGAGTCCTGCGCCACGTTGTTTGCCACGCCTTCGCGATGGATCACGATGCGGTCGATCAAATGATAATCGGCTCGGGCGGATAGCTCGAGGCTGTACGTGCCGGCAGTCTTGAACTCCATGTAGATGGCGTGCCCATCGTTGTCGCTGGTGTTGGTGGACCAATTCCAGTTGCTGGCGCCGGAGCAATACACCTTCATCCAGCCGTCCTTGGTGGAGCCATTTGGGCAGGTGGCGCTGCTCACCGCCGGCAGCGCGTTGATCGACGCCATAAACGTGGTGTCGTCGCATTTCGGTTTGGGATAGCGCCGGCTTTCGTTCGGTGAAGTGCCCTTCAAACCGTAGTAGCCCTCGGCATCCGGATAGCGCACCCAGGTGTCGTTGTGCTCGGTCGTGTTCGTGCCCATGCCGATACGGCTGCGCCACTGCATGCGATAGCGGCCCGCTTGGTCGATGCCAAGCTTCACCGTGATCACGCCCTGGCCTGGATTGTTGTTCTGGCTCGCGCCCTCCCACTGGATGTAGCCCGTGCCATAGGCGCCACTGGCGCTGTTGGCGGCCTTCCAGCTCCCGGAGAGCGTGAGGTCTTCGGCTTCCATCACGAGCACGCCGTTGCTGCCAACCTTGTAGTCGCAAGCGCCCGGCGTGCCGCCCGTGCCTCCGCCGCCACTGCCCGCGCTGCCGCCGCCACTGCCCGCGCTGCCGCCGCCACTGCCCGCGCTGCCGCCGCCGCTGCCCGCGCTGCCGCCGCCGCTGCCCGCGCTGCCCGCGCTGCCGCTCGCTCCCCCGCTGCCCTTTTTCCCGCCAGCGTCGTCGTCACCGCCGCAAGCCGAGAGGCAGAGACCAGTCGTCAACATTAAGAGCGCAGCGGCGGGAGTGGTGAGGGTCATCGGCTCACTATACCTGCCACCACGCGGGCGGGGAATCATCGCTTTGCGTATTCCAACGTGGCGACGATGGGAAAGTGATCCGAGGGGTAGCGGTCGTTCGGTGGGTACACGGTCAAGTCTGCGTGCCAGCTGCTCGCTGACCAGTCGGTGGTATTGCCGGCGACGAAGATGTGGTCGATGCGATCCGCAAGATCATAGCTCGGCGGCGGCTCTTGGTTCGTGATCACGCTCCACTCGGCCGCGATGGACTGCGCGTCCACGAACGCAAAGCCGTGCCCAGCGTCCGTCGTCAAGGTATCCCAAGCCGGATCGCTGGGCTGGGAGTTGAAGTCACCCAGGACGACGACGGGGGTGTTCTGTGCGAACGGGGCCGTGCGCTCTTTCACGAGCGGTGCGCTCATGGCTTGGCTGGGCGTGTTGTTGTCGAAGTGCGTGCTGGCAAAGTAGATCTCGCGGTCGCCGGCCTTGTCCTTGAGCAGCGCCCAGACCAGCAAGCGCGGCAACTGGGGTGTGGCGAAGCCGTTGCTATTCGGCACGTCTGGCGTCGGGCTCAGCCAGTACTCGCCGCTTTCGATCACGCTGAAACGATCCTTGCGATAGAAGATGGCGGCGTCTGGGTAAGGCGCGGCGTCTTCGGGCGCGAAACTGATAGCGCCTCTGCCTGGCAAACGCTCCAGCATCAGGCCCACTTCGTCGCCGAAGGGACCCAGCTCCTGCAGGCCGACCAGATCCGGATCGTGGCGATCGAAGACGTCGCGGAACATGTCCAGGCGCTGTTCCCAAGGATCGTGCTCCTTGGTTGCGCACAGCGAACACAGCACGTTGAAGGTCATCACGGAGACCGGAGCCGGCGGCAGCTTCTGCGCCTCGGGTTCGGCGTCTCCGCAGGCGATCAGATAGAGGGCGCCCAGAGCGACAAAAACACGCTGCATGCGGGGAGTGTTTCACCCGGACGCGGCCGAGTCACGTCCGGACGCGCGTGCCCGCAGGATCCGGACGGATGGGCCGCTGGCCCGAAATTCTAGGGAGAATCCCCCCGGACCCCGGGCTGCCAGGTGCGGCATGGACTCTGCACTGACCCCTGAGATGCACCCTCTCGGCAACCTGCTCCGCTTCGCCCGTCCCCGCCTCGCTCTGGCCGGCCTGACCTCCGTGGGTCTGGCCGTTGCCTGCGCGCCCGCCACCGGGGACTCCGTCGATGACGAGTCGACACCTGGCGTGGGGCGCTCCGCCGAGCGCGTCGGCAAGCTGCAGTCCGCCCATTGTTCGATCACCGTAAAGGGCAAGGGCGCCAAGGACACTGAGACGGACTACATCGCCCGGGTGATCGCCTGCGAGAACACCGGCGCGGGACTGCAGGCACTCAAGGCCCAAGCGATCGCTGCGCGCAGCGTCGCGTACTACGAGATGGAGTCCAAGGGATCCATCTGCGACGGCCAAGGTTGCCAAGTGTACACCTGCTCGAACCAGCCGCAGGCCGTGCACTTTCAGGCCGCGGCGGAAACCGCGCAGCAGTACTTGGCGAACTCGAATATGCTCACCTATGCGTTCTACGTTTCCGGCGACTCCAACGTTTCTGGCCCTGATTGCCAGGACGTGGGGGGCTCTTTGACGAAGTACGTGACCTTCAACGACGGCAAGACCGGCAAGAGCGTGACGCAGACGAAACTGGGCTACGTCGGACCTGCGGGCTTCGGTCAGAATCGCGGCTGCGCGAGCCAGCACGGCATGCGCTGCCTCGAAAACGCCGGACGCGACTACGCGGGGATCTTGCGCTTCTACTACGGCGCCGACATCGAGATCGTGACGGCCCCCGGCGCTTGCGCTGTGCCGACGCAGCCGGATCCCAACGCGCCGGACCCCAACGCGCCGGATCCCAACGCGCCAGATCCCAACGCGCCGGATCCCAACGCGCCAGCCCCAGATCCGCAGCTGGGCCCGGGCTCATGCCAGGGCCAATGCGGTTCCTCCCAGCCCGTCCCGGCCAGTGAACCCGCTTGCTATTGCGATACCTTGTGCACGGACAACGGCGACTGCTGTGGCGACTATCAGAATCTATGCGGCGGCGGCTCGCCCCCCACTCCGCCCAACCCCTCCCCGAATCCGCCGGCCAGTGGCGGGAGCTGTGTGGGCGCGTGCAACTCTCCGGATGCGACCTCCGCCGGCTGCTATTGCGACAGCGCGTGTTTGAATTTCGGCGACTGCTGCGCCGACTTCACTGCAGTGTGCAGCTGAGTCCTGGGCGCTTGGTTCAGCCGGGACGGGACGCGCTCTCGCGCTACGAACCCCTCGTGGCATACTCAAGCGTCGATGAGAGCTCCGCCACTCGCATGCGTCGCCGCGCTGTGCCTATCATTCACGCCCAAGGCCGGGGCCGTGCCCAAGAGCCTTTTTGTTCAAGTCACTAGCGTGCCTGCCGGCGCGGAAGCATATCGGACGCGCACCTGGTTCAAGAAGATCTGTGACAACCACCGCAGTGTAGGGTCCCCCAACTACATTCAAGACTTGGTGCTCTCCGAAGTCGCGGACCAGAACGGAACCCTAGACGCTGCGCGGCTTTCCATCGTCGAGGACTACTTTGGCTGCTTCGACAACGTCTTCGTTGGGACTGCCAACCTAGATCATGCCGATCCTTATGTGGCTGGCATGAAAGACTCCACATTTCGCTGGGACAATATTCTTCTTTCCGAGAAGATCGCGCAGGCCTACGACGCGCGCTTCCAGCAGAAGTTCCCCGGGCAGGCGTTCCACTGGTACGTATCCTACGAAGCAAATCTGAACGCCTTTTCCCTGGATACGACCCTTAAGAACGCGTACGCGGCCTACTTGTTGGAGCTTTCCAACCGCCTCACCGCTGTGCGCGCCGGATCCGTCTTGTGGTCCCCCGCCTTTTGGACCCAGTACGCCGCTGTCAGCGATCAGACCGCACTGCGCAGCGCCATCGCGGACGTGATGGCGGCCGCGCCCAAGGTCAACTGGCTACACTTCCAGGATTTCGTGGGACAGGCGGCCAAGCAGAACTGTTCCACCGCAGCGGTGACCTACGGCTTCAACGCGTCCGACGGGATCGGATATTACAACCTGATCAACCAAGCCGTGGGCAGCAAGCTCGCAAGCCTGCGCGTCAACATGGAGCACTTCGTCTCGGGCGGCGCTGGCTGCCCCAGCGGTGGCCTGTATCCAGGCGAAAGCACGGAGCTGTCGGCGCGCGAAAACGCCTACCAAACCGCAGGAGTCCCCATCGGCGCGTCCTGGGAAGTCCGCTGGTGGTACCGCGCCCTTTACGGCATGGAGGACGCCACATGCAACCAAGCGGAAGTGTGCAACTCAACGGACGACAACTGCGATCTGAAAGTTGATGAGGGCGGCGTATGCGGCGGGACAGGAGGCAGCGCAACGGGCGGCGTCGCCGGCAACGCGACGGGCGGAGGGAGCGGTAGCCCCGGATCCGGGGGAACAGCGGGGGGCAGCGCCGGCAGCAGCAGCGCGGGCGCGGCGGCCACCGGAGCAACAAACGCGGGCCGCGCCTCGGACGACGGCGGTTGCGGCTGCACAATCGCGCCCAGCTCCACGCCCAGGCTGTTAGGATGGTGCGCTATGCTGCTCGGATTAGTACTTCGAAGAAAGTTGTGGCGATGATCCCCCTTCGTGTTGCCTGCGGGATCGCCGCAGCACTGGCGCTCAGCTGCAATACCCAAAGCGCACCGAAACCAAACCAAGGCGCAGAGCCAACCGCCGCGCCCAAGAACACGCCGGCCGCAACGACGCCCACCGCCGCGGCTCTGCCCAAAAAGCCGATACCGGCCCGTGACACGGATCCCATGCCGGACCCCATCACGCACCCCTGCGTGGTATCCGCCGCGCAGTACACGAACGCCATCGAAAAGGGCAAGACCGACTGCAAGACCGACTCAGACTGTGGCTGCTACCAGGGCGGTCTCGGTCGTCGAAGCGGCTGCGGCGGCGTGCTCAACAAAGAGAGCCTCGTGGAGCTGAGCCGCATCGAGGCTGAGTTCCGCAAAGACGGTTGCAAACACACCCAGCAGTGCGCCCCCTGGGCCTGTCAGCCCAAATGCGAAAACGGTCACTGCCGGAAGTAAGCACGCAGCCCTATGCGCCCCGGGCCCCGGCGCGCTAGGAAGTTTCAGCACACTGCGCGCCGGCGAAACGGGCAACACCCCAGCCACCCTTGAGCGGTCTGAGCAATCGCGCGCGCCACACGACCCGCCCGCGACTGTTTGACGAGGGCGATCAGGCCTTGCTGCGCTTCTTCG
>CALMUT010000199.1 GCA_937872925.1 uncultured Myxococcales bacterium
GCGACCACCGAGATCTACACTCTTTCCCTACACGACGCTCTTCCGATCTCACCCGTATTCGCGCCCCCGGTGCCCGCGCCTCCGGTGCCGCCACTACTGTTGCCGCCGGTGCTTGCGCCGCCCGTGCCACCAGAAGCCACGCCGCCCGTGCCACCAGAAGCCGCGCCGCCCGTTCCACCAGAAGTCACGCCGCCCGTACCGCCGGTGCTCGGGCCGCCCGTGCCACCAGAAGCGAGGCCGCCCGTACCGCCCGACAATGCGCCACCCGTGCCACCGGACAATGCGCCACCGGCCCCGCCCGACGTTGCGCCGCCAGAGCCGCTCGTGCCGCCGCCGCCCGACGCACCGCTGCTGCCCGCCGTGCCCCCGCTACCGGACGCACCACAGACACACCCTCCCCACGTTTCGTCCGCCTCACACACCTGGTCACCGACGCATTTGTTCGGCCCCACGCACTGCTGCGTCGCCGGTGGAATGCAACTCACGGTCTCTTTGGACTTGGAAGACGACGAGGAACACGCTAGCGCCGCAGCCGCGGCAGCCCAGAGGAGGAATGAGCGCATATTGCCTAGGCTAGCCGCCTCCGGGCGGAGTTGCCACTCCCTAGTTTCTAGCGGCTCCCCAACAATGCCGGGCGTGTCCACAGACGCACGCTCCGCAGGTCTCGTCCGCGCCACACACCCGGTCACCGATACAGTTGTTGTGCACGTCTCCACTTCCTTGGACCTCGACGACGAAGACGAATAAGCAAGCGTGGCCGCAGTAGTCGCCCGGAGAAGTAGGGCACGCCTGTCGATCAGGCGGGACGTGTCCGAGCACACCGGACGACCGCGCAAACGACGGCGCAGTCTCGCAAGAATTGCCGAGCGATGCGGCTGCATCTGGCGTAGTCTGCGCGCCGTGAAGCGCGTCGGCGAAGTGTCTCTGAGCGAGCTGAAACAAGTGGGCCGCTTGCGACTGGCTTACGCGCCCTTCGACGTGTGCGTGGTGTATGCAGCCGGCGCGGTCTACGCCATCGAAGACGCCTGCAACCATGCGGGCGCCAGCCTGTGCGAGGGCAGCGTCGATGGCGAGAACATCGCGTGCCCGATGCACGGCTACATTTTCAGTCTCGCCACTGGCGCACTGGTTGCCCCCCGGGGGCTGTGCGACGATCAGCGCACCTTTGGCGTGCGCGTGGAGGGGGACCGCGAGGAGGCCGAAGACGGATTTGAGCTGGAAATCAAGCCGTGATGCCCCGGCGCACTCCGTCCTCGCAACGGGGAGCTGCCTTCGACGGCTGACGTCGCTGCCCAGCGCTCTATACTGCCCGGATGGCCGGCGATGCCCTCAAACAGTTCCGTGCGCCGGTGCGGGACTGGTTTCGCGAATCCCTGGGTACGCCCACCGAAATCCAGCGCAAGGGGTGGCCGGTATTGTGCCGCGGCGAAAGCGCGCTGCTGCTTGCACCCACCGGATCCGGCAAGACGCTGGCGGCGTTCTTGGCCGCGCTGGACCGGCTGGCCTTCGAGCCGCCGCCGGAGAAGTCTCAGCGCCTCCGCGTGCTGTACGTGTCGCCACTGAAGGCGCTCGCCAACGACATCGAGCGCAACCTCAAGGGCCCCATCAGCGGCATCGCCCGCGCCGCCGAGCGCACGGAGCATGGCTTTCGGGAAATCGCAGTCGCGATGCGTACCGGCGACACCCCCGCTAAAGAG
The DNA here is from genome assembly GCA_937872925.1 of uncultured Myxococcales bacterium. Classification (GTDB taxonomy): domain Bacteria; phylum Myxococcota_A; class Polyangia; order Polyangiales; family Polyangiaceae; genus JACKEA01. The sequence goes on from CALMUT010000199.1 coordinate 1,698, forward strand.
CGCGCTCGATTCTTGCGCGCGCCGTCGGACATCTTGATCACGACGCCGGAGAGCTTGTTTCTGTTGTTGACCAGCCAGGCTCGGGAGTGCCTGGCGCATGTAGACACCGTGATCGTGGACGAGATCCATTCCCTGGCCGGCAGCAAACGCGGCAGTCACTTGATGCTATCTCTGGAACGCCTGGAGCGTTTGCGCGCGCGCCGCGCGCCGTTGCAGCGCATCGGGCTATCGGCGACGCAGCGCCCGCTGGAGGAAATCGCTCGGCTGCTGGGTGGGGCAGAGCACCAAGGCGACGAGCTTTCGCCCCGCCCCGTCACGGTGATCGACTGCGGCGCGCGCAAGAGCCTGGAGCTTTCGGTCGTCGTCACCGTGGACGACATGACCGCAGTCGGCGAGGAAGCAGCTGGCCCGGACGACACGGATCGCAGCATTTGGCCGTCGATCTACCCGCGTTTGGTGGAACACATCCGCGCCCACCGCTCGACCATGGTCTTCGTGAACAGTCGCCGCTTGGCGGAGCGGCTCGCTGGGCAGATCAACGACGTCGCGGGGGAACAACTCGCCCTGGCACACCACGGTAGCGTGTCGAAAGAACAGCGTGCGCTGATCGAAGACCGCCTCAAGACGGGCGATCTGCCGGCGATCGTCGCGACGTCTTCGCTGGAACTTGGCATCGACATGGGCGCGGTCGACCTGGTGATCCAAATCGAAGCGCCGCCCAGCGTTTCCAGCGGCATGCAGCGGGTAGGGCGCGCTGGGCATGCCGTGGGGCAACCTTCCCGGGGTGTGCTGTTCCCCAAGCACCGCGGGGACCTGCTGCCCACGGCGACGGTTGTCGAGCTGATGGAAGCGGCGCGGGTGGAAAGCACCCGCTACCCGCGGAACCCCCTGGACGTGCTGGCGCAACACATCGTTGCCACCGCCGCCATGGACGACATCAGCGCGGACGCACTTTTTTCCCTGGTGCGGCAAGCCGCGCCCTTTGCGGAGCTGCCCCGGGAGAGCTTCGACGGCGTGCTGGACATGCTTTCCGGTCGCTATCCTTCGGATGAGTTCGCGGAGCTGCGCCCGCGCATCACGTGGGATCGGGTCAGCGGCATGTTGCGTGCGCGACGCGGCGCAAAACGCCTGGCGGTGGTCAACGCCGGGACGATCCCGGACCGCGGCTTGTCCGGCGTGTTCCTCTCCGACGGCGAGAAAAGCGTGCGGGTGGGCGAGCTGGACGAAGAGATGGTCTTCGAGTCCCGGCCGGGGGAAGTCTTTGTGCTGGGCGCGTCGTCGTGGCGCATCTCGGAGATCACCCACGACCGCGTGCTAGTCACTCCGGCTCCCGGGGAACCGGGGCGCATGCCCTTTTGGCACGGGGACCGCGTCGGACGTTCTGCCGAGCTCGGAGCCGCCGTCGGCGCCCTTGGCCGCAGCCTGGTCGCGGAAAGCCAGGACGTGGCCCAGCAGCGCTTGACCGAGCAACATGGTTTTGACGACCGCGCGGGGCGGAACCTGCTTGCGCTGCTGTGGGAGCAGCGCGAGCAGACCGGTGTGTTGCCGTCGGATCGCGATCTGGTCGTCGAGCGTTTCGTCGACGAGATCGGCGACTTCCGCGTGTGCCTCCACAGCCCCTACGGCGCGCGGGTGCACGCGCCCTGGGCGCTGGCAGTGGCGGCCCGCGCCCAGCGAGAGCTGGGGCTGGAGGTCGAGTCCGTGTGGAGTGACGACGGTATCGTCTTTCGGTTCCCGGAGGCCGACGCGCCGCCGGAGCTAGAGTTGTTTGTTCTGGGCCCCGACGAGGTGGAGGCGCTGGTCACCGATAGCGTGGGCCACAGTGCGCTCTTCGCCGCGCGTTTTAGGGAGAACGCCGGGCGCGCGCTGCTGCTGCCCAAGCGCTTTCCCGGCAAGCGCAGTCCGCTCTGGGCGCAGCGCAAACGTTCCGCGGATCTGTTGCGCGTCGCGGCGCGCTTTGGTGCCTTTCCGATCCTGCTTGAGACGTATCGGGAGTGTCTGCGAGACGTATTCGATCTGCCAGCGCTCACGGCGCTGCTCGAGCGCATTCGCGACCGGCGTGTGCGGGTGAATTGCGTCGATTCAACCCGGCCCTCCGCCTATGCCAAGAATCTGCTCTTTGGCTATGTTGCGAACTTCATGTACGACGGCGACGCGCCCTTGGCGGAGCGCCGCGCTCAGGCGTTGGTCTTGGACCAAGCGCAGTTGCGGGAGTTGCTTGGAGAAGCCGAGCTGCGGCAGCTCTTCGATCCGGAGGTGATCGAAAGCGTCGTCGGTAGCGTGGGACGTATGGACTACGGCCCGGCGCGAGATGCCGATGGCGTCCACGATCTGTTGCTCGCCCTGGGTCCCATGACTTCGGATGAAATCCAGAGCCGCGCGCCCGAAGGCACGGACGCGGCTGTGCACATGCAGGCTCTCGCGCAGCAGCGTCGAGCGTTCTTCGCAAAGGTGGGCGCTGAGCAGCGACTCTGCGCGATGGAAGACGCCGGGCGACTCAGAGATGCGCTGGGAACCGCATTGCCGATGGGCGTGCCCCAAGCGTTGGCCGGATCCGTCGCGGATCCCTTGGGCGATCTGGTGGCCCGCTACGCCCGCACCCACGGTCCCTTCGTCGCAACTGAGCTCGCGTCCTGGCTGGGCATCGGTGTGGCGCCTGTGCTCGAGACGTTGCATCGCCTCGCCCAAGAGGGCCGCGTGGTGGAGGGCGAGTTTTTGCCTGCGGGCGTGGGCCGCGAGTGGTGCGGCGCGACGGTGCTGCGACTGATCAAGAGCAAGAGCTTGGCTCGCCTCCGCAAACAGGTCGAGCCCATCGAGCCGGAGCTGTTTTCCCGCTTTCTTTGCGAGTGGCATGGGGTTGTGGAGCCCGATACGAGCCGGGATGCCATGCATCGCGCTCTGGATTTGTTGCAGGGCGCGCCGCTGGTTGCCAGCGAACTGGAAACCCGGATCCTTCCGGCACGTGTCGCGGGGTTTTCGCCGTCCGAGCTCGATCTGATGTGCGCCCGGGGCGAGTTGGTCTGGCGTGGCATCGAGCCGTTGGGGCCGAGGGATGGGCGCATCGCGCTGTACCCGAAGGAGCACTACGAGCTTCTGGCGCCAGCCGCCGCAGCGCTCGACGGCGAGCTGCCCCGGCGCGTGCATGAGCTGCTCAGCTCCCGGGGCGCACTATTCTTTGAGGACATCCTGGCTGCGTTGGGCGGGTTTGGTCCGGAGTTGCTCGAGACGCTGTGGGACATGGTCTGGGCCGGGCAGCTCAGCAACGACAGCCTGGAGGCGCTGCGCTCGCGCGTGCGCGGAGAGCGTTCCGATCGCCGCGCACGGGTGACCTTGCACAGGCCTCGTCGGGACGCTTTGGCCGGGAGCGAAGGGCGTTGGGTGCTGCTGCCGGCCATCGCCGCAACCGAGACCGAGCGTCGCGCCGCGCTTTGCGCCGCGCTCTTGGAGCGATGGGGGGTCCTGCCCAAAGAAGCTGCCCGGACTGAGGGGATCGCCGGTGGCTTTTCGGCCATCTACCCCGTGCTCAAGGCGATGGAGGAAGCGGGGCGAGCTCGACGCGGATACTTCGTTGCCGGGCTCGGTGCGACGCAGTTCGCGCGGCCGGGGGCCGAAGACCGTCTGCGCGCGTTGCGCGGCGCGGATGCAGCGGCGTCGCAGCCAGTGATCCTAGCGGCGACGGACCCGGCGAATGTGTACGGAGCCGTGGTGGCGTTTCCGGCCTGCGCCGAGCGCCCGCTGCGCGCGGCCGGAGCTCGGGTCGTGCTGCTCGATGGCAAGCTGGTCGCATACGTCGCCCGAGGGGCGCGCGCCGTACTCAGCTTCCTGCCGCCGGACGAACCCGAGCGCGGCGTGGCGCTGCGTGGCGCTGCGGACGGGTTGCGACGTTTGGCGCAAGAGAGCCGCTCGATGTTGATCGAGAGCATCGACGGCGGCCCCGCCGCCGAGACGGACTTGGGCGCCGCCTTGGTGAGCCGCGGTTTCCTGGGCAGCGCCCAAGGGCTCCTGTTCCGACCGCGCGCCGCGCGGCACGCATCCGCGTTCTTGCCGAGCTAGTGCGCGCGCTCTTTGCTCCAGCGGCGACGCTTCAATGCTCCGGCTCAAGCTTCGCGTGCTCTTCGGTGGCGAGGGCGTGTTCGCGCCGCGCGGACACGAGCTGTCGCCGCGCCGCGGCGAGCAGGCGCCGGGCCGCGTCGAGCGCCGCTGAGGGCGCGGCCAGGGCGTTCGCCTCGAGATCCGGCTGCCTGGCCCCCTCGGCAGTCCTGTTCACGATCGCGCGCCGTGCCAATCGCTCTCGCACCTGCTGCTCGCGCTGCTCCCGCACGGCTTGGCCGCGCCGCAGGCGTGCCTGCTGCAGCGCTTCGGTAGCGGTCTCTACGCCCTGGAGTGCTTGGCGCTCTGCTAGCCGCGCGGCGTCCTCGCGTTCCAGCGCTAGCTGCAGGCGCCGACGTGCGGCTTCGACGCGATCCGTAGACTGTCGGTAAGGCATGCCCGAATGCTGCGCTCGAAAGGCGGGTGCGATTCGCGCCCGCCGGGGAACATGATACGCGATCTGTTCAAGATTTGGCGTAGGGACGACGACGTGCAGATTGTGATCACCCATGAGCTGGCAGACTTCGACGCGTTGTCGTCGGCAGTTGCCGCGCAGAAGCTCTATCCGGGCTCGCAAATCGTGCTGGCGGGCAGCGTGGGACCGGAGGTGTCCAACTATTTGGCACTGCATAAGGATCGCTTCGTGACGGTACGCCTTGGAGAATTCGATCCCCTGGCCGTAACCCGAGTCATTGCCGTCGACGTCCGAGTGCGCGGTCGACTAAAGGACTACGAGCCCATCTTCAAACGTCGAGACGCGGGGCACGCCGTGGAGATGATCATCTACGACCATCACCCTGCCACCCCCGAGGATCTGGTCGGAGACGAAGAGCATGTGGAGCCCGTGGGCTCCGCGACGACCCTTCTGGTGGAGCGGCTGCGCGCCGCGGGGCACGATCCGGACCCGGTGGAGGCGACGCTGTTTGCCCTCGGGATCCATGCGGACACGGGCTCGCTCACCTTCGCTGGCAGCTGCGCCCGGGACGCCAACGCTCTGGGCTGGCTCTTGGAACACGGCGTGCAAATGACCGTCCTGCGGCGCTACCTGCGTCAGCCGTTTTCTGCTGAGCAAGCGACGTTGCTTCAGAGCGCCCTCGCGGCGCTGCAGCACGATGGCGTCGGCCGCCTTCCCGTGGCGCTCTGCGCAGTGCGGACGGAGTCCGCCGTGGGCGGCGCTGCGGAGGTCGCCAGCATGCTGCTCAGTCTCACCGGTGCCGCCGCGGTTTTCCTTGCCGTCGAGCACGGCAAGGGACGCGTTCACTTGATCGCACGCTCCAAAACACCCCTGATCGACGTCGGGCGCTGCCTCGGATCCCTGGGTGGAGGCGGGCACGCCGCCGCTGCCAGCGCGTCACTGCGAAACACAAACGCCGAGGCGGCCGTCCTGGGGGTACAGGACTTCCTGCGCGCCCATCCTCCTGCTCCGCGACAGATCGCGGAAGTGATGAGTAGCCCAGTGCACGTCGTCGACGTGCAAACGCCGCTTTCAAAAGTGCGCGATCAGCTCGTCGCTTGGGGGCACGTGGGTGCTCCGGTGCTGCGCGAGGGTAAGCTGGTGGGCATGTTGTCGCGTCGAGACCTGGGGCGAGCCGAGGAGGCGGGCCGTCTCGCTCTTCCCGCTGCCAGCTGCATGTCCCACGAGGTGGCGACCATCGACGCAGCCGCGAGCCTGGAGCAGGCCCTGGGGGTGATGCAGGCCCGTGACGTCGGCCGTTTGCCCGTCGTCTCTGCAGGCCGCATGGTCGGGATCGTGACCCGGAGCGACCTGCTGGCGGCACTTTACCCGGCGGACGGAAAGCCGCCGCTCTCTGAGAGCAGTTGAGGTACTCTGGAGGGCGTGAGTCAGTCCGAAGGCCCGACGCGGCGCCCCCCACGGTCCCTCGCCAGCATGCAGGTGGACGTGACGACGCGATTGGGCGCCCTCACGCCTGCGAGTCCCACGGGACTACCCATCTTGGACCGCATGCTCGGCGGCGGTCTTCGCACCGGGATGATGTTCGGCCTGTTGGGGCCTGCCGGTATTGGCAAGACCGCGCTGTCGCTGACCCTCGCCTACATGGCGGCACGCTCCAAGGCGGCAGTGGTTTTTGCGAGCGCCACCCTGGACGAGACCGAAGTCGTGGCGCGCCTCGCTGCGCGCGCATTGCATCGCGAAGAGCCCGACAGCACCACGACCTACGGCCAGATTTGGACCGGCGAAGCGTGGTCTGGGGCGACGCGTAACTTGGTCACCTTGGCGGTGGATACCGTGGCCAAGAAGGTCGGAAGCCACTTGCATCTGCACAAGGCGGATCCGTACGAATCCACACAGGCCTTGCGGCGCGCCGCCGGAGAACTCTGGGACCGTCACGAACGCGTCGTGCTGGTCGTCGACGGGCTGGAAGCATTTTCAGCGCATTGCGGAGGGGATCCGGAGCGCACGCAATCGGCAAATGCTGGCATGCCGAGCCGCATGGCGGCGGTCGCGTTCGAGTTGCGGCGCCTCGCGGAGCGCGGCTGCGCCGTCATTGTGACCAGCGGCAGCGGCTTCGCCGATAGCGTGTCCCCCGCGCTCAGCTTCTATGCGGAGATGCGCGGGCTCGAAAGCTCGGGCGTGCCGCTCTCGGAGCGCGCGGTGTCGCTGGGCGCGCGGCCCGTCGACTTGGTGGTGAAGAAGAACACCATTGGCCGGACCGGTATCGTTCCCCTGCGCTTCATTGCCGGCGCGGCAACTTTTGAGGAACGGGCACCCTGACCCAGTTGCGCGTGCTCTTGTTGCACGGACTGGAAGGTAGCCCGACGGGCGCCAAGGCACAGGCGCTGCGCCGCAGCTTTGATTTGGTCGCGCCGGCGCTTCCCACCGGCGACTTCGACGCGTGCGTGCAACTTGCGCGGGAAGCAACGCGGGAACACACACCGGACGTGCTGGTCGGATCGTCCTTCGGCGGGGCGGTGGCGCTGCAATTGCTCCAGGACGGCAGTTGGACCGGTCCGACGCTGCTTTTGGCTCCCGCCTCGCGCTTTTTGCTGGGTCCCGTTGCGCTTCCGGACGCGGCGCGGATCCTGATTGTGCATGGTCGCGACGACGCCGTCGTGCCCATCGAGCAGAGCCGCGATTTGGCCGCTACGCACCCGTGCGTACGGCTCGTCGAAGTCGACGACGGTCACCGTCTGTCCAGCTTGCTGGAAGGCGAGCACCTGGGCAGCTACGTGGAGCAAGCGGCCCGGCTCTGAGGTTCCTGGCGCATTTTTCAGTGTTGGTTGCTCTCGGGGCGTGCCGACGATAGACGACGGGCCATGAGCGAAGCAGTCGCGGGGGCGCCTCCGGCCGGCGTTGGCAAGTACCGCGAGATCACCGTGGGCGCGATCGTGCTTGGAGTCATCCAAGGCATGTTGATGACCAGCGCGTTCGTATACATCGGTCTCAAGCTTGGGTTCGGCTTGCCGGGCTCCAGCGTCGCCGCCATCCTCGGCTTCGCGCTCTTGCGTGGCGTCGGCCGCAAGGCGCTCAAGATCCCGGGCTGCGGTTCGATCGTCGAGAACAACATCAACCAGACGGTGGCCAGCGGCGTGAACACCGCCAGCGCGGGCGTCGTGTTCACATTCCCGGCGCTGTTGCTGTTGGGGCTGGACTACAGCTTCTACACGGTGCTGCTCGCGGCAGTCGCGGGCTCGTTCATGGGCATCGTCGTGATTATTCCGCTGCGCAAGCAGTTGATCGAGATCGAGCGACTCAAGTTCCCAAGTGGTGTTGCTGTTGCCACCATCCTCAAGACTCCGGGCGCCGGGATCCAGAAGGCCAAGCTGCTGGGCGTGGGCTTCGTGGTCGCCGCGCTCTTGACCCTAGCCACGCATCACAAGTTCCAGCTGCTGCCAGAGGCGGTGCCCATCGGTCCGTGGATCAAGGGTCTGCTGGGCGTGGGAGATCGCGGCGGTCTGGCCCTGGCGCTGATGGGCACGACGCTGGCGATCAGCATGGCCAACTTCGGCGCGGGCATGCTCGCCGGACGCGGCGGGCTGGCATTTGCCATCGGCGGCGTGATGGCCTGGTGGATCGTCGGGCCGTTTGTGGTGTCTCAGGGCTGGGCCCCACCGGCGCTGAAGGGCGATGCGTTGGTTGGCGCGGTCTACGGCACGATGCTGCGCCCGACAGGGATCGGCATCTTGATCGGAGGTGCGCTCGCCGGCGTGGTCGCGGCGTTCCCAGCCATCAAAGGGGCGGTTGCGTCGCTTTCGGCGGCCGCCAAGCTCGCCAAAGCCGGCGGGCAGTCTGCGGAAGAGCTCTCGCCCAAGGTGCTCGTGGTTGGCCTCATCGCCAGCGTCGCCGCGCTGATGGCCGTCACGTTGGTCGCCAGCGCCGAATCCCACGGACAGCTCGGCATCGGGGCGGCGCTTGCCGCCGCCGTGGCCGGCGCGATTTGGATCGCGCTGGCCGGGTTGATTGTCGCGCAAGCCACCGGCGCTACGGACATCTCGCCCTTGTCTGGCCTTGCGCTGATCGCTGTCACACTGATGCTGGCGATCACGAGCGGCAACGTCGTGGTTGCCGTCACGATTGGAGTGGCGGTCTGCGTGGCGACGAACCAGTGCGCGGACATGATGAGCGATCTGAAGACAGGGCACCTGATCGGTGGCGTGCCCAGGCGACAGCAACTCGCGCAGTTCGCGGTGGCGTGGGTCGGGCCGGCGATCGCCATCGGCACGACGATCATCCTGTGGAAGGCCGGGCCCGGGGGGACCGCGGGCTTCGGCCCCGAGAGCCAGGCCTGCCTGGAGAAGCTACCCGGCTGTCTGCCCGCGCCGCAGGCCAGCGTCCTGCAGGGCATGATCAAGGGTGTGCTTTCCGGTCAAGCGCCGGTTGATAAATACGTCGCCGGCGCGGTCATCGGCGGGGGGCTCACGCTATTCCCGATCGGTGGCTTGGGCGTGCTGATCGGCTTGGCAATGTACCTGCCATTCGACATCACTTTTGGCTACGGCATCGGCTGCATGATCACGCTCATCGCTGAGAAGCGCAAAGGGCACCGCTTCATCAGTGATGTGATCGTGCCGCTGGCGGCCGGGTTCATCGTGGGGGAGGCGTTGACTGCGCTGACCATGACGTTGATAGAGCTCGGGGGAGGAGGCGCCTGATGAAAACCGCAGGCTACGCACTATTCGTCGCGGGTGTGATCGTCAGCTCGTGCTTCGCAGCACGCGCGGTGTCTCCCGCGGGCAGCGGCAAGGACGGCCAAGTCACACCGGCAGATCGCATCGGCGCGTGGGCAGGTGTCGCGGGCGTGCCCTTCGGCATGGGCGTGGTGTTGATGGTCGCCGGCGGCTTGCTCGCGCGGCGTCGCCGCGGCGTTGGTGCCGGGCAAGGGACAGAGCGGCGCGGTGGCGCCCCGGAGGGCGCGGTCGATCGCGCCTCTGAAGGACAGCGCGTGGGCTCGGATCGGATCATTGGCCAAGCGCACCGCGATCCACGGCGCATCGTCGGAGACATTCGGGAAAAACTGGTGGTCATTGCCGCAGACCCTGCCGCCACGAAAACGATTTTCGCCAGCTTGGACGACATCGTCGAAAACGATGTGGCGGAGTTTCTGGAACATCGGCAGGCTCTGATCGACGAGCGGGGCCAGGCCAAGTTCGCGGAGAAGATCGGTCACTTCGCGGAGATGGAACGCAACGTCCCGCGGGCCTGGAGCGCCATCACCGATGGCGCGCCTTTCGAAGTGCCGGACTGCATCGAACGCGCGCAGCTGGGCATCAAGATGGCCGACGAAGTGCTCGGCAGTTAGGAGCCTATCTCGGTCTTATGATTCAACACATCTCGACCGCAGGGATGAGCCCGAACAGCAGCGTCGTCTCGGTCTGACAGGTCTTTTGCAGGCCGCCAAGACGCCAAGATCGCGAAGATCGCCAAGGCAGGCGGGTTGGGGGGCGGACCGGAACAGCGGGTCCAGCATGACGAGCCACTGAGACCCAAACAAAGAAAATGATCTCCACTTGCAGATGAGCCCTACGCTTCTGCTAGGAACAACCGCCTGGTGTTCTTGGCGTCGTGGCGGTTCTCTTCAAATATTCTCAGTCACGAGGTGGTCGCCCTCATCAAAAGGAGATGTGTAGGATGATGAGATCTCGCTAGGCTGTCGCCCGCGTGCGAGCGGACTGGTCTCCGCAGACAAATAAACAAGATTCTTGGCGTCCCTTGGCGTCCCTTGGCGTCCCTTGGCGAGCTTGATGAGCGGCGAGGCGCGCGCGCACCCAACCGACCGAGCCGCGGCCGATGGTCGGCACTACGCCGCTACCCCGAAGTAGCCCGAAATCCAGACCAACAGCTTGAGGCCGGTCCTGCCATCGGGCGCCCGCACGAGCACCGAACGCGCGGCCGCGAGTGGGCAGCGTGTCGTGTCGTCGCGAGGGTCCGGGGTCTGCTGCTTATCAATTCAGCTGCAGTTTCGGGCCAGCAGCGCCGTTGCTGCCTGGATTGCCTCCGCCGGTGCCGCCGAGCCCACCAAAGCCTGGTGTGCCTGTAGTGCACGAGTTGGCGGAGAACGTCGTCGTGGTCGACGAGGTGTGAGCCAAGCACGCGCTGGGGCCGCCACCGCCACCGCCACCGGGACCGCCTGCGCCGCCGTTGCCGCCCGGGCCACCCGGACCACCGGGACCACCGTCATCACTGTGGGGTCCGCCGCTGCCGCCGCTGCCGCCACTTTGACCGGCGCTCCCGTCACCCCCGTCGCCACCCTTGCCCCCGTTTTTCGTCGTGATCGTGTTGGAGGTGACGACCACGGTGCCAGCCGCGGAAAACACGCCAAAGCTCCCGCCTCCGCCGCTGCCTCCACCGCCGCCGGGACCACCAATTCCGCCACAACCGCCGGAACCGCCGCCGCCACCGCTATCCCACTTGCCGAGACAAAGCCCGCTGCCGCTGCCGTCGCCGCCTTCGTCGCCGCCGCCCCCGCCTTTACCGGCCGTGTCGTTAAGTCCGTTGCTGCCACTTGCTGCTACGTACGAGGCGCCGGCCGAAGTGCCTATGGACGCGCCGCCTGTGCCCGGAGTGCCGTTGGACCCATTGGAACCGCCTCCGCCAGGACCCCCGGACGCACCGGGATCAGACAAGAATGGAGTACAGCCATTGGGAGCCGCGCCGCCACCGGCGTTGCCGCCACCGTTTGCACCAGGGCTTCCGTCAACGCCTTTTTGTCCTTCGTTGCCGCCGTCGCCGCCCTTCCCGCCTGGGTTGGGACAGCTGGGTGCTGGTCCACCACCTGCGCAGCTGGGCAAGCCGGAGGTTTCGCAACCCTTCGTGCCGTTGTTGCCATTGGAAGCAAATGGCGCCGGTGGCGTTGCGTTCGCGCCGCTGGCACCGGCGTTGCCTGCACTGGCGTTAATTTCATTGTACCGAACGTACAACGTGCCGTTGCCGCCGGCGTGCAGTACCCCGTAGGAGCTGGCTCCGGGAGTACTCGCGTCGGTCAGTGCATTTATTTTCAGACCTTCGATGTGGGTTTCTAGCGATATGGCCGGGACCGTGAAAACGGCGCCCGTGGCTTGGACGGTTGTGGTCGCCGAGCTGGATCGGCGGAACTTGAAATTTGAGTCGTTTTCGTCGAATCCGCCGTACACGCTGATCCCGCTCTCCATGGTCACGGCTTCGTTGTACTGCTCGCCGCTCAAGCAGACTGCGGGAACCGTGTTGGTCTTGGCTTTCGCGATGGCCGCGGCGATGGTGGCCATGGGGTTTTGGCGCGTGCCGTCGCCAGTGGTGTCGTTGCCCGTGGACTTCGAGACGTACACACACTGTTCGACCACGCCGTCGCCGCCGTCGCAGTTGTCGTCTTCGTAGTTAGGGTCGATGGGATCCGTGTTGCCCTTCTTGGTGCAGCTGTATTCACAGCCGCAGGTGCCGGTGAGGGGGTTCTTGTCGACATCCCACATGTTGGCGGGGCAGCCCGTGGAGCAGGGCCCGGCGTCGGCGCCCCCCGCGCCGCCCGTGCCACCGTCGGTTCCGCCGGTTCCACCCGTGCTGGCGTCCGCGCCGGCGTCAGCACCCGCGCTGCCTGCGCTGCCCGCAGATCCAGCGCTGCCTGCAGCACCCGCGTTGCCACCGGTTCCGATCACCCCGCCGGTGCCACCCGTCGCTCCACCGCTACCGCTGTTGCCCGCGCTACCGTCGCCGGCATCAGTGGAGGTGTTGCCTCCGGAACTCGGAACCGTGTCCGCTTCGCCACCGCCGGCACAACCGATGGAGAGGATCGCTACCGAAGCAGAAAAGACAGAAGCAAAGAGAGCGGATGCTTTCATGAGGCAAAGTGTGCCGCGGAGCGCGCCTCGGAACAAGCGCGACCGCAGGAAGCGGGGCGAATCTCCCCTTTGCGAGCCAGGGAGCAGCGGCGGGCAGTGCGCTTTGCTATGCTGCACGTCGCGGTAGGGAGCCGCATATGTAGCCATGACACCTACATTTCGAATTGGGCTTTCGATTGCCGTTTGTTGCGGGCTGACGGCTGCGTTCTACGGCTGTGGATCCGACGCCAGCGCGCCCCCCGGTTCGGGTGTGGGCGGCAGTTCGGGCACCGGCGCGGGCGGCGGAACCGCCGGCGACGCGTCGAGCAGTGGCGGAACCGGCGCGGTGATCACCGACGCGGGACCGCCGGATGGGATCGATCCGGATGCCGCCTGCGCAGCAATCACCGAGTCTGCAAAGAACTCGCCGTTGCACCTGTACATCATGTTGGACAAGTCCAACAGCATGGCTGGCGGGCAGTGGACGGCTGCCGTGGCCGGGCTGACGGCCTTCGTGCAGTCCGCGGACTCGGCGGGCGTTTCCGTCGGACTCAAGTTCTTTCCGCGGGCAGCGGGCGGACCACCTGCGTGTGATCAGAAGGCCTACGCCACTCCGGACGTGGCCTTCGCGGTATTGCCGGGCAACGCGGCGGCCCTGGTGACTGCCCTGGGCGGGGAGTCGCCGAACGGGCTTTCGACGCCCACCTATCCCGCCCTCGGCGGTGGTCTGCTCAAGGGCATCGAGCTCGTGCAGAACAACCCGGGGCATACCGCGGCGGTGCTCTTGGTTACCGACGGCGCGCCAGCTGGGCCGGGCACCAACTGCGCGGGGGTCAATCCCGAGGATTGGAATGAGATTGCCAAGCTAGCGACGACAGGTGTGAACTTCAGTCCTTCGGTGCTGACCTATGTCGTGGGCTTGCCGGGCGTGGACCAGACCTTCGCCAATCAGGTCGCGGCTGCAGGTGGCACCCAAAGCGCCATCCTGGTCAGCAATACCAACGTGCAGGCGGAGTTCGAGCAGGCGTTGGCAAAAGTGCGGGGCGAAGCTTTGCCCTGCGAATACGAACTACCGGATAAGGTCAGCAAGGGCGAGATCGAGTACGGGCGGGTGAATCTCACCATCGACAGCGGTGGCAAGAAGACCGACATCCTGCAGACCACGGACTGCAACAAAGGCGCCGGTTGGTACTACGACCCGCCGGCACCCGCGACCCCGCAGCGCATCTTGCTTTGCCCGAGCATTTGCGACAGCGTGAAGAAGGACTTCACTGCCAAGCTCGACATCCTGCTCGGTTGTAAGACCCAAGTCGTTCGCTGATCCCGCAGTCATGAGCGACGCCAAGAAGCTCGAAAAGGCCATTGCGACGCTCGAGGCCCAGCGCACGGCGTTGGGCAATACCGTTGTCGACACGGCCACGGCGGGCATGCGCGAAAAGTTGGCGGCATTGAGCTCCGACAGCGGGGACAAGCGGCAGTTGGTCACGGGGCTGTTCGCTGACGTCTCTGGGGTTACGAATCTGAGCGAGCGCCTGGACCCCGAGGAAGTACAGGAACTGCTGAAGCGGCTCTGGCCGGAGCTAGACCGCGTCATCGTCAAGAATCGCGGGCACATCGACAAGCACATCGGGGATGCGGTGATGGCGGTGTGGGGGCTGACCGGGGCCAAACCCGAAGACGCAGAAAGCGCCGTGCGGGCGGGACTGTCCATGCAGCGCGAACTGGTGGCGTTCCGGCAGCGCGAGGGAGTGGAGCTCGCGATGCGTGTCGGTATCAATACCGGGCAAGCCAGCGTGGCCAAAGTTGCATCGACCGGCGAGTGGAACGTGATCGGCGACGTGGTCAACGTGGCGTCACGGCTGGAGCACGCCGCGGATCTGGGCACCGTGTTGATCGGGAAAGCGCCGCCGGTCAGGGCCGAGGGCGCCTCCGGGTTCGAGGCGCAGCCGCCGTTGGCGGTGAAGGGCAAGCTCGATCCCCTCGATACCTTCTTCGTGCGGGCAGAGGTGCTCAAACACGTGCGTTTGCCTTCGCATACCCTGGCGGATGTGGCGGCACCCTTCGTCGGCCGCGAGCCCGAACTCGGTCAGCTGCTGACTGCCTACCGCGGGGCGCTGCAGGCACAGACGCGCATGCTGTGCATCAGCGCCGAGGGCGGTATCGGTAAGAGTCGCTTGCTCTCGGAATTTGCGCGTCTGTTGCGGGTGCAGGGCGACCCGCTGACGTGTTTGGAACACGCGTGTAGCGCCAGTTCGATGCTCGAGCCGTTCTCGGCGCTCCGCGGGTTGGTGGTCCGGCTCTGCGGCATCACGTCTCTGGATCCAGAACCCGTACGGGGAACTCTGCGGGCGTCCTTCGCGGAGATCTTGGGCGAAGCGGAATGCGACGAAGCGGCGAGCAGCGTCGGGTTCGTGCTGGGACTATTGGAGGAGAGCCCGGAGCTGGCGGCGCTGCGCCACGACGCCGGGCAGATCCGCGGACGCGCAGAAGTGTTGCTGCTGCAGCTCTTGGCCCACCAGGCCGGGCAGCGCTTGCTCGTCGTGTTGCTCGAGGACATCCAACATGCCGACGACGCGTCGCTCTCTTTTCTGGCTCGCCTGGCTTCTGGCGACCAACGCTTGCTGTTGGTAGCGAGTTCGCGCCCGGATCTGTGGCAGCGCGCCGATGCCCCGGGACCCTGGTTGGAGCGTTTGCCCCTCGAGCCGCTGTCGCGCAGCGACGCCCACAAGCTCGCCCGAGGGCTCTTGCTATCCATCGCCGACGCACCCCAGTGGCTCAGCGACTTCTTGGTGGAGCACAGCGGGGGCAATCCGTTTTTCTGTGAAGAACTACTGCGCACGCTGTTCGAACGAAGCATCATCGTGCAATCGCCACGGGGTTGGTCTGCGCCGGATGAGCCGCCGGCTGAGTTCCGCATGCCCGCGCGGCTCACTCCGCTCTTGGCCGAGCGCCTGGATCGCTTGGCGCCGGACGCGCGGGCGCTATTGGAGCGTGCCGCCGTGGTGGGGCAGCGAGTCCCTCGGGAGCAGCTCGAAGTGTTGTGGGGAGGCCCTGCGTCGCCGGCGGTGCTGCAGCAGCTCTGCGACGCGAATATGCTGGGGCGGACCCCAGGCACAGATGGAGAGGCAGACGACCTCGTCTTCGTGCACGCGCTCTGCTGGGAGGTGACTTACGAGTTCACGCTGCTCAAAACACGCCGCGAACTGCATGGGCGATTGGCGGCGTACCTAGCCGACCTGCCGGCAAGCACCGCAGCGGAGGTTGCACGCCATTTCGAAGCGGCGGGCCAGCACGAACGGGCCGCGGTGTTTTTCGCCGATGCGGGCGAACGTGCGGGCCGAGCCGACGCGACGGAGCTTTCGGAACGTTTCTTCATGAAGGCCAGCGCGCTGGCGCCGAAGGACCACGCGCTGGCGGTGCGTTGCCATCTGGGTTTGGGCGAAGTGTGGATGCGCAGGACCCGCTTTCCCGAAGCCCTTGCGGCCTACGAAACCATGTACGCCGCGGCGGTGACCGTAGCGGATCCCGTAGCGCAGGCGCGCGCGCAGAACGGCCTGTCCTGGGCGGCGAGCCAGGCGACGCGCTTCGAGCAGGCGACGCGTTACGCCGAACGCGCTGCGGAAGTCGCTTGCTCGACCGTTGAAACCGCGCGCACGCCCGAACTGCGCCGAGAGGCCGAGCGGGAAGTTGCGGCCGCTTGGCACAACCTGGGTTGGGCCCAGGCCATGCTTTCCAACGCCGACCAGGCCATCGTTGCGGCCAAAGAGGGGTTGGCAAGCGCGGAAGCCGCCCACGCGCCGCGGGAACAAGCGCTGTGTTTGAACCTGATTGGCGTGGCGCTTTACCACGTTCAGGGTCGCTACGACGAAGCCGCACGCTACATGGAGCAAGCGCTCCAGCTGTATCGAGAGCAAGGCGACCGTTGGGGCGTGTCGTGCCAGCTCAACAACCTCGGCGATCTGGCGCGTCTGCGCCGCGACTACCGCGCTGCGGCGGGACTGCTGGAGGAAGCACTGCAGGTGGCGCGCAGCATCGGACACACCACCCAGCAATTGGCGGTGCTCGGCAACCTGGGCGCGAGCTACAACGCCCTGGGCCAGTTTGCTCGAGCCGAAGCCGCGCTGACTCAGGCTCTGGCGCTGGCCGCCGCGTCCGAGCCCTTTTCCCTGGCGGCCTGCCATACCTATATGTGTGAATCGCAGCTGGGCAAAGGCGATGTGGCCGCGGCGATCCAGCATGGGCTCAGCGCTGCGCGAGCGGTTGGAGCGACGGACACTGCGTTTCGGGGCGAGGCCTACCGAGCCCTTGGGCGCGCTTTGGCCGCGCAGGCCGATGCGGACAACGTGCTCGAATTGGATGGGAAAAGCATGGACGCCGAAGCCTGCTTTGCCCGCAGCGTCTCCACCTTTCACGCCTTGGGCCTCGAGCGACAGCGCGCGGAGACCTATTTGGCGTGGGCCGCGTACGAGCGTGGGCGCGGCGATGCTGCGCGCAGTGACGAATTACGGGCACAAGCAGACGCGCTAGAGCTGCGCGATTGAGGTCGTTGCGTTGCAGCCGGCGCCGGGGTCTGGTGTACTTGCGGCCATGAGCAAGTGGAGCGGGGTCTGGGTCTTTTCAATTGGACTTTCGTTGGCTGCGTTCGGCTGTAGTGACGACGAGGTCGACGATGGCAGCGGCGGCAGCGGCGGCACGGGAGCGACCGCTGCCACGGGCGGGACGGGAGCGACTGGTGGCAGCAGCGGAGCCTCCGGCAGTTCGGGTTCTAGCGGTAGCGGCGGGTTGGATGGCGGCGCGGGCAGCGGTGGCAGCACCGGTGCGGACGGCGGCGACGCCGCAGCGGACGCCGCGCCGGACGCCAATTCACATCCCTTCAAAGCGGCTCTGTCGAACGTGGACTACACCGTCGAATGCAAGGTCGACGCCGGCGCCGACCAGATCGACGGCAGCTTCGATGCTGACTACGACAACACTGCCAACAGCTCGCCGGTGAACGGCAACCTGACGGTGACGATCTCCCTGATCAGTGGGGCGAACAGCATGACGTGGACGCACATCCCGACGCCCGCAGCGACGGGACCGGTTGCAGCGGCCGCCACCAAGAAGGTCACGCACTCCCCAGTCACCGGCACGGGCAGTGGCACGGACGACCCGTGCAAGTACTGCGGCGGCACCATGTCCCTGAAGGTCGACTGGAAGCTCGACGACGACGCCGGAAGCGTCGTGAGCGACGTATTCGGCCCCGTCAACGTGAAGTGCAACCAATAGGCGCGGGCGGCAGCGGCTCGGATCCCTGCGGCCGGCCGCTGCGGCCTCTAGCGACTTAACCCACTAGGCCGGGCACGGTGCCGCTCACTTCGCCCAAGGTATTGGGTCCGCCGAGGGCCTGCATCACGGTGGTCAGCACCTTGGCGGGGTGGGTGTCCTTGGCGACAATGTGCTTGCCGCCGCTGGCGTTCACTCCGCCGGCTTTGCCGCAGACCACGGCGATCATGTTTTCGCTGGAGTGTGTGGTGCCCTGCTTGTCTTGCTCGGGGTCGTAGCCCCAGCCGCCTTCGAAGGTCAGCACCATGGCGGTATTGTCCAAAACGTTCGTGCCGTCGACGTCCTGCGTGTCGCGGAGCTTTTTGGCTAGGTTGGCGAAATGCTTCACGTGCCAGGCCACACCGTCGGCGACCGCGTTCGCGCCCTTGTCACCGCCGCCCACGCTGTAGTGCCCAAGTTCGTGCAGATCACTGGGGTAGCCGTAGACCGGATTCATGTTCAGGAAGCACTGCGAGAACGTGAACATCAAGGAACCGACGCGAGACAAGTCGCAGGCGAAGGCCATGTGCAGCAGATCCACCATGACTTGGGCGCGCTTCTCTTCGTCGCTCCAGGCACCATTGCTGGCGTAGCCGCCGGTGTCGCCGTTGTCCACGGCGCCGCCGATGGCGGGATCGTTTCCAGGATCCGTGATGATCTTGCAAGTGGTTCCGTTGCTGAGGGGAATGGCTTCGAGCCGGTTCTCCAAGCCGCGCAGTTCGTCGAAGTGCTGCTCCAGGCGAATGCGATCCGCGGCGCCTAGGCGCTTGGCCAGGCGCTCGGCATCGCCGCTGACCAGGTCGATCACGCTCTTGCGTCGGTTGAGCAAGCGTTTGGCTTTTTCGGCCTCAGCGGGATCCGGCGGCACGAAGCCCGTGAACAGATCCTGATAGGCGACCTGCGGGCTGAACTGCGGGGTGATCTTTTCGAGCTTGCCGCCGTTCATGCGCGCGCTCATCAGACCGCGGTTGCCGCCGGTGCCGTTCGAACCGCGATAGTACGCTGCCTGGGCACGCAGGCTCATTACGGGGCGGGTGCTCGCGGTGGGGCCGGCCAGGGTTTCCGACAGGATCCAATCCGAGGTGGCGCCCTGCAGCGTTTCGTCGTCGTCGGAGCCGGAGCGCATGCCCGAGAGCATCGGGTTGGGCGTCATGGAGTGAAAACGCACCGCGCGGCCGCCCGCAGGGATGTTCGAGCCCGAGCCCCAGGGGATCTTCATTCCCGAGACGATGCTGGTGACGTCTTCGACGCCCGCGTCGCCCAGGGGCTGCAAGCCGCGGGTGAGGTTGCCCACCAAGCTGCCGGTAGCGGTCGGCACCACGAAGTCCCGGCTCTCCATGCCGATGGACGTGCCACCGAAGGCGATCAAGTAACGCAGCGGGGGCGTCGTGGGATCTGCGGCACCGGCTCGTTTGGCGGAGAACAGCTCCAGGAAGGGCAGGGCAACGCAGAAGCCGCCCAGTCCGCGCAGCACGGCTCGCCGTGTTGTCTTTTTCATGGCGTCTCCTCTCGGCGCAGACGGAAGGTTTCCTGGCTCGCCAGGCGCACGACCAGCTCTTCGAAGCGGAACTCGCCGCGCTCGACATCCTGCATCAGGCGCTGCACGAAGGTTTCGTCGCGCTCATCGAGCTCGTAGCGGCCCAGGGCATAGCGCACGTAGTAGGCGGCCACACAGGTCTCGACGCCGCCGGCTTCGATCAAGCGATTGGAGAGATCCACCGGGCCGCTGAAGGTGCCGATGCCTTCAAGCTCGCCCTGGCCGGTGATGGCGCAGTCGGGGCGATCCGTCTCGTGGGTGCGATAGCGCCCCGCCGTATCGAAATTCTCGAGACCAAAGCCGATGGGCTCCATCTTCGCGTGGCACAGCGAGCAGCCATCGGTCTTCCACATGTCGTAGCGCTCGGTCTTGCAGGCTGTGGGATCATTGCCGCCGGGCGGCTCATCGGTGTTCACCTTGAGTGAAGGAGGCGGCGGGGAGATCTCTTCACACAAGAGCCGATGTCGGATCAAAAGACCGCGCTGGGTGGGGCTAGTGTCCGAGAACTTCGCTACGGCTGAGAGAAAACTGCCGTGGCTGAGCAGCCCTTGCCGCGGTTCGTTGCCGTAGCTGACCCAATCGCCGCCCGCTTTGCTGGGCGCGGGCAGTCCGTAGTGGGTGGCGAGTTCTGGCGTCACGAAGGTTTCGTTGCTGGTGAGCACGTCGAGCCAAGGGCGCTTGTCTTCGAAGATGATCTTGTCGAGTAGCGCTTGGGTTTCTTGCTGCAT
>CALMUT010000200.1 GCA_937872925.1 uncultured Myxococcales bacterium
CGGCGACCACCGAGATCTACACTCTTTCCCTACACGACGCTCTTCCGATCTTTGCACCGCCAGTGCCCGAAATCACCGCGGGAGGCGCTGCCATCCCCGGCGCGGCGCGCAAGCGCCTCAAGCTACGCGTGCTCGGCGACTCCCGACCCGTCGTGCAGCTCATTGCCGGGGGCACGGGCATCACCGCCGTGGAGCCAGGCCCGGGTGGATTGATCGTCGTGCACTATGCCGGGGATGACCGCTTCGTGGCCGACGTGGTGCGGCACCTCGTGGCCAGCGGCGTGGGCGTGGTCGGCGTCGAGGCCGAGCGCAACGAGCTCGAGCGCATCTTCTTGGAAGTGACCCGAGGAGATCTGGGATGAGCGCGCAGACCGGCCGACCCAATGTCGTGGCACCGCCGCCCTCGTCCAGGCGCATCGACCTGGCCCGCGCCCAGGTCGACCACCTGCGCAACGATCCGAACCCCGTGTGGATGCGGGAACTGCGTCAAGCCGCTCGGCTGACCCGCACGCCGGTGATCCTGGCGGTCATCACGGGCGTGATGGCGCTTCTGATCTGCTCCGTGGGCGGTGTCGCTAGTGTGGCGACGGAGCCGGCAAAGGTCGGCGCAGCCCTGTACCACGTGTTCTTTTCCCTGGCCTTCGCCGTGGTGACTTGGGTGGCTCCCGCTGTCGCGGCAAGCACGATCTCGAGCGAACGCTCCGGCCGCACCTGGGAGGCGCTGTTGCTCACCGGGCTGGGCACACCAACCATCGCGCGCGGGAAGTTTCTGGCTTCGTTTACCTACATCTCCCTCTACATCGTGATGCTGTCCCCGGTGGGTGCCCTGCCCTTCCTCTTCGGTGGAGTCACCGCCACGGATGTGGTCGCCGCCTTTGCGCTGCTATTTTTGATTGCCGTGCTCTCGGTCGCCTTTGGCCTCTCGATCAGCAGCAAGTTCGCCAGTGCTGCCGTGGCCATCGTGATCACGCTGTTGGTGGCCTTCCCATTGAGCATTGCCGTATATCTGCTCGGCGGCGTGGGCCTGTCCTTCGCAGCACATGACTTGTGGCCTGCAGTGCCCAGCGGCCCACCCGTGTGGCTGCCCGCGGCCTACGCTCGTGCAGACTTTGGCCTTGAATACGTAACCTTCCTCGTGGCGGCGCCGCTCTTGTCCGTGGCCGTGCCGGGTTGGTTCTTCTACGAAGTGACTCTGGCGAATATGGCCGGCGTCAGCGACGACCGATCCAGCGGACTGCGACGCTGGTTTCTGGTTTGCAGCTTGCTTCTCTGCGTGGGCTGCATTGTCAGCATCGGTGCGGTGCCCGGCGTCGAAACGCCCATCGTCGGGCTCTGTGTCTTGGTCGTATTCGGCGTCTTTGCAGCTTTCGTCTTTGCCGGAGAGCCCTTAGGAGCGTCCCGACGGGTGCAGGTGCATTGGGATCGGGCCAAGGTCGGCAAGGCGCGTCGCTTCTTCGGGCCCGGCCTGGTGCGCGCAAGTGTCACCGGGATCGCATTTTCGGTGCTGGCTCTGCTGGCGGTTGCCGCCGCCGCCGTGGCCTTCAACTACGTGCGTGGCGGCAGCGGCGACGACGCAACCCGCGTGGTGTCGTTTGCCGTCTACTCCTGCGCCTTCTTGTTATTCCTATTTGGCTTCGGAGCGTGGACGCGGGCGCGCTCCCTCACGAGCGCGGTACCCCGGGTGCTGTTGGTCGGCATGTTGTTCCTGGCGCTCGCCGGCCCATGGCTCGCCATGGCAATTGCCGGGATCTTGAGCGACGGAAGCGACGAAGCGCTCCTAGTGGCATCGCCGTCGCCACTGTACGTCTTCGTCATGCTCGACAAGATCGGCGGCACGGAACAGGAGCTCTCGCTGATCGCGGGCGCCGTCGCCGCAGCAGGTTGGGGTTTCCTGGGTGCAGGTCTGCTCACTGCGGCCTCAACCCGGGCCCGCCGGATCGTGCGCGAGCACGAGCAGCGCCTGACCAAGCTCGACGACGTGCTAGCCGCCGAGGACAATCCGCAGCCCGAAGCAGCGCTCGAAGACGAAGTTGCAGCCCAGGCGCCGTCGGGTCCGGCATCCGGGGGCCAGGCGCCCCAAGAGGGAACTGAGTGAGCGATCCGGCCCTGCTCGACGCCGCCTTCATTCGGGAGCTCGAAGCGCTGCGGCGCCGGCTGGAGATCCGAGCGCGCTCCGGCGGCACCGGCGAACACACCGCCCGCCGACGTGGCGGATCCGCCGAATTCCAGGAGCATCGGGCCTATGTGCCCGGCGACGACCTGCGTCGTATCGATTGGCTCGCCTACGCGCGCACCGGCGAGCCCGTGCTCAAGTTGTTCCGCGCCGAAGAAGACGTCGTCATCCGCCTACTCGTCGACGCCTCTGCCTCCCTGGACTTCGGGGATCCAAAGAAGATCGACGTGGCACGCCGTATTGCCGCCGCCATCGGCTACATGGGCCTTGCCGGCTCGCAGCGCGCACAAGTCCTTTTGGCACAGGGTTCCGGCGATGGCACTGCGGGCGGGATCCGCCGCACGAACTCCCCTCGCCGAGGCCGCGCCGGGCTTCCCGGGCTCCTCCGAGACTTGGCCGCTGCCGAAGCAACGGGCAGCCTGGACCTGGCAAAAGCGATCGACCAGTCCGTTCAACGCTCGCCGCGGCCAGGAATGCTTGTAGTGCTCAGCGATTTTTTCGACTCCGGTCCCGTGCTCGCCGCGCTCAGCCGTGCTCGAGCGGCGGGACATGACCTCTTCCTTATCCAGATATTGACGCGCTCGGAGCTCGAACCAGATATGGACGGCGACTTCGCCCTCGTCGATTCGGAGACCGGGCAAGCGGTTGATCTGACCGTCGATGCCGCTGCCATCGACGCCTACGTGCTTCGCGTGACGGGATTGATCGAAGAGCTTCGCGCCTTCGCCAAGCGCCACGGCGCTACGTATGTTCGGACCACGACGGACGCGCCCCTGGAAGGAGTGGTGCGGCGCTTCGTGGCTCGCGGGCTGGACTAATTTGTCAATAAATACAGTATCTTAGCCCCCCCCCACTCAACACGCCGCGCACAGAGCGCGTCGAGGTGACGACGCGCTCCATGCCGACGCGCGCACTCACGCCTTCTTCGCGCGGCGACTACGTCGCTTTGCTTTCTTGGCCGGTGCTGCTGCTGCTGCGGCTGCGGGGGCCGCTGCCGCCTTCTTGCGGCGCGCCTTCTTGCGACGTGCCTTCTTGGCGGGCGCCTTCTTGGTCGCCTTCTTGGCTGTCTTCTTGCTCGCCTTCTTGCGCCGCGCCTTCTTCCGCGGTGCTTTCGCGGGCGCTGCCGCAGCCTTTGCTTTCTTTGCCTTACGCTTACGTACTGCCATTTGTTTTTCCCTTCGTCACAGCTCTACAGCTGTGCATGAAGTAATTTTCTTTCAAAGTGCACCCATTCGTCAAGTGCGAGATGCACTTCGCTGACGTCCGAGACCAACGCATGCGTCCTTGGAGGCGCGTGCTCGCGCGTCGAGGGAGCGATCGAAAGGTGTGCTCGGTGTGGTTGCAGCGTGAACCAAAACAACGTTACCACCGCGTGTCGCGTCGACTGCAGCATGAGCAAATTGGCGTCAATCTTCCGCAAGATTAGCGATCTCGACTCCACAACGCCGGTCGACGCGCGCGCGCGCGTCACGGTCGTGCGTCGCCATCACGTGTTGGTGCACGCGCCGCCGAGAACCGCTCGGCGCACGCCGCTGCGTGGGGTTTCACAGGTCGAACTTTTTTTTCGAGCACGCACACAATCGCGACGCCCAGAAACGCCGGTGGCGTGGGTTTGTCGCCGTCGCGGGCCGTCGTGCGGCCGCAGCGCCGCCAAAGCGCAACGCAAGCGCGTGTGGGTGCCGTGGGCGGCAACGCACCCCGCGAAAGGGCGAAGTGCTGAGTTTTCGCCTCATTTTCGCCCACAATGCGCGGGACTGCGTTCGGAGTGCGGCTTGCCACGGCGAAGGTGCGCGCGGGCGACGCGTCCTCTCGGCCCCGCGTCGCGAGCCCCGGAAGCACTTTGCGCTGATCCAGGCTAGAGTCCTCGCCGATGCCGCTGGAGCTGAGGTCGCCGTGGGGTCTGGCTCTGCTTGGACTGCTCGCACCACTTGTCGTTCTGTACATCCTCAAGGTGAGGCGGGAGCGCAAGCTGGTATCGTCCACTTGGCTCTGGAGCGAAGCCCAGCGCGATCTGATGGCCAAGAGCCCCTTCAAGCGCTTGATCCCCCAAGTGCCGCTGTTTTTGCAGGCCATAGCGCTCATCCTGCTTGCCCTCGCCTTTGCCCAGCCCGCGAGTCGGGGCGGTGCGATCGTCGGCGACCACGTGGCGATCGTGATCGACGCCAGCGCCTCCATGAGCGCTTCAGAAGGCGAAGGACGGCGCATCGACGCCGCTAAGAAGGCGGCACACGACGTCATTGCGGCCCTCGCCCCCGGCGCCGACGCCTTGATCGTAGAGTCTGGTGCCGACGCCCGCATCGCGTCGCCTCTCGACCGAGACAAGCGGCGGCTCGCAGCCGCCGTGGATCAGCTGGACGCTCGGGACGTCGAAGGGCGCCTTGGACGCGCCGTCGCGTTGGCAACGGATCGCCTGCGCCAACTGCCCGGAGACAAGCGCCTGGTCGTGATCACCGACGGCGCCCTGGCGGACCCAAGTGCCCTCGCAACGGCCAGTTTGCCGATGGATTTGATTCGCGTGGGCAGCGCCAAGGACAACAGCGCGATCGTTCGAGTTGACGTCCGCGACGGCAAGAACCGCACAACGAAACGGGACGAGGTCCAAGTCTTCGCGTCGGTGGCCCACTACGGGGCGACGCCCCGGGAGGTCTTTGTCACGTTGCGGCTGCGCAACGTCGAGACTCCTCTGGCCTCTAGAAAACTGACGCTGTCTCCGGGACAGAAAGCCCCTGTGGTGTTGGCCTTCGAGCCGACCCCCCAGGACCGAGACGCGGGGCTGATCGTCGAAATCTCACCCCGTGACGCCCTACCCGCAGACGACGTGGCCTTCTCGAGGGTTCCGGCGGGACGCCGGCTGCCCGTGGTGCTCGCCCCGAGCGACGGCAACCCTTGGGTGCGCCGGGCGCTCTTGGCGGACCCCGATGTCGACTTGTCGGGCACAGACATCGAAAAGCTGGCCGCCGCGGACGTGCCTGGGGATGCGCTTGTGGTGGTCGACGGCGCCTGCCCCGCCGCTCTGCCCGGGGGTGATCTGCTTGTCCTCAATCCCAAAGCCGGCCGCTGCCGGACGGCCACTATCACGACCACCCTCAAGGGGCCGCCGATCACGTCCTGGGCCACTTCGGATCCACGGCTGCGCTTTTTGACCCTGGACGGCGTCGAAATCGCGACGGCCAACAAGATAGAAGTCGAGGGGCCGACGGACGCGCTCGTTCGCACCCGAGACGGCGCCATCATCAGTGATATTTCCCTGCCGGGCCGGACCGGCACCTTGGTGGCCTTCGACGTTGGGGAGTCCAACTGGCCGCTCAAGGCGTCTTTTGTGCTGTTCATGCGCAACATTGTGGAGCTGGCGCGCACCCACCGCGCCCGGGGCATCACGGGCCCGGCGCGCACCGGACAGCCCCTGCGCGTCCGCGTGCCCCCGGACGTTAGCCAGGTGAAGGTCACCCATCCGGACGAGAAGGAGAGCGAAGTGCTCGCGCGGCTCGGCCTGGCCGTAGTGCCCGAGGCGAGGCGCGCAGGCTTCTATTTCGCGAGCTGGGAAGGCACGCGGCCCGGCTCAGTACTAGTGGCGGCGAACTTGGTGAGCGCCGCAGAAAGCGATATCCGAGAACGCACGCTCGAACAGGGCAACGCCAAGGTGAGCGTCTCGGCAGCCAGCGACGTGGCCGACGCCTTCACAGACTGGGCCTGGCTGCTCGCTCTGCTGGCCCTGGCGTTCGTCGTTGCTGACGCGATCTGGCTGACGCGGAAGCCCTGGGTGCGCGCGCCGGCGGTGGCCGAACCTCCCAAGCGTCCCGAACGCGCGGCGCGGGAGCCTGCCTGATGGCCCCGGAACTGGCGAAGTACCTGCCCTGGGCCGCGCTGGCCGCCGCGCTGCTGCTCGCGTTTGGCTACTTCTTTCGTGCCCTGCGCCAAGGCATGGCGCGTCGACCGGTGCTCTTGGCCGGCAGCGCAATCGCGATCTTGCTCGTCTTGTACGTGGCCACGACGTGGGCCGGGGTCTTGAATGAGCGCTACGTGCGCCTGGAGCGGCCGCTCCTGGCACTGCCCTGTGCTGCCGCCGTCGCGTTCGTCGCCTGGCGGCTGCTCACCCTTTCCCCGCGCGTGGGCCCATTTCGTCGCTTCTTGACCGACCTCTTGATCATGACGTCGGCGCTGGCGGCAGCGCTGGCTAGCGTGGGCGTGGAGATCGGCAAACCCCTAGACCGCCTGGCCGTGCTGATCGCCATCGATCGAAGCCGCAGCATCGATCTGGTGCCGGACGCCGAGGCACGCATCGCTGCAGAACTGCAGGTGGCCGAGTTGTCCATGCGCGACGACGACCGCGTGGGCAGCATCGCCTTTGCGGCGGAAGCGGCCGTCGAGGACCCCCTTCGACCCAAGACGCGACTCCCAGCGCCTCAGAAGGTCGAGCTGGGCCGGGACGGCACGGACGTGGGTGCCGCGCTTCGCCGCGCTCTGGCGGACGTGCCTGCGGACGCGGCCGCGCGCATCGTGATCGTCTCGGACGGCGTGGCAACCCGGGGCGACGCCCTGGAAGCGGCCGCCGCTGCGGTGGCCGCGGGTGTTCCGGTGGACGTCGTTCCCTTGGACCAAGCGAAAATGACTGACGTGCGCGTGGTCGCGGTGCGCATGCCCACGCGCGCCAGCGAGGGCGAGACCATGGAGCTGCGCATCGTCACGGCTTCCACGTTGGAAGCGCCCATCGAGGTGCGGGTATTTCGGGACGGTGAACTGATCAAGCGCGGCAAAGCCAAAGTTGCGGCAGGTGAAGACGTGCTGCGCATGCGCGAACCCGCTCCGGGCCCTGGCTTGCATCGCTACGACGTCGAAGTCACAGCAATCGATCCAAAACACGACGAAGCCCCGGAGGACAACCGCGGCTCCACCTTCTTGCGGGTGCGGGGACAAGCCTCCGCGCTGATCTTGGAGAGCAAGGCGGAGCTAGCCACGGCGCTAGCGCAGTCCCTGGAGCATGCCGCCTACCAAGTGACGACCAAGAGCGCCGCCGGCGCTCCCGAAGACGTGGCCGGGTTCGCCGCGTACGACTTGGTCGTGCTCTCCGACATTCCAGCGGCGGATCTGACTCCGACGCAACTCGAAGCGCTCGCAACGTACGTGCGCGATCTCGGAGGGGGTCTGATCCTCATGGGTGGTGACAAGTCCATGGGCCCGGGCGGCTACGGCAAGACGCCGGTGGAGGAAGTCAGCCCCGTGTCCTTCGACCTGAAGCAGGAGCGGCGGCGCGCCAGCTTGGCGGAAGTGATCGCCATCGACTACTCAGGCTCGATGGCGATGCGTGCGGGCTCCCGCACGAAGCTGGAGTTAGCCAACGAGGCCGCAGCGCGGTCCGCAGAGCTCCTGGGAGTGGGCGACCGCCTGGGCGTGATGCACGTGGACACCGCGGTCACCTGGACGGTGCCCCTCGGGCCGATCACCGACAAAGCGAAAATCGCGAAGGCGATCCGCAGCGTGGGACCCGGCGGAGGCGGGATCTACATCGATCTCACGCTGCAGAACGCCTACGCGGCGTTGCAAAAGGAGACCGTCAATCTCAAGCATCTGTTGCTCTTTTCTGACGGTGGAGACGCCGAAGAGCGTCCGAACGCCTTTGCCCTGGTATCGGGCGCCAAATCCCGAGGCATCACGACCAGCGTGGTCGCACTGGGACGCGGTTCCGACGTGACGGCGCTGGAAAAGATGAGTCAACTCGGCGACGGCCGTTTCTACTTGGTCGAGGACGCCTCCCGCTTGCCTGCCGTATTCGCCCAAGAAACCATCCTGGCAGCGCGCAGCGCCATCAACGAAACCCCGTTCAAGATCAGCGTGCAGACCCCGGGCCCGGCGCTCCGAGGCATCGATCTCAGCACTGCGCCGCAACTACTGGGATACGTCGTCACCATCCCGAAGGGCCGGGCGCAGGTGCATTTGACGGGCCCCGAAGGCGACCCCGTGCTGGCCACCTGGTCCGTCGGGATCGGGCGCAGCGCCGCGTTCACCAGCGATTTCAAAGACCGCTGGGGGTCGGGGTGGACGGCGTGGCCGGGCGGCGCGCGGCTTTTTGCGCAGTTGGCCCGAGACGTCACCCGACGCGCCGACGACCCGCGAGTCCGACTGGAAGCCGACGCCTCGGGGGGAGAGCTGCACGTGCGGGCCACGGTCGTGGACGATGACGGGCGCGCGGAGTCCTTCCGACGGCTCTCCGTGCGCATTGGCGGCCCGGACGGATTCAAACGCGATGTCGCCCTCGAAGCCACGGGGGCTGGCTCGTATTCCGCCGCGGTCCCCTTGTCCCGCCCGGGCGCATACGTGGCGACCGCCCTGGACGACCTCGATGGCAAGGCCTTGGCCACCACCGGAGCGGTGCTCACGGCCGGCGAAGAACTACGGCCGACGGGCTCGGATCGCGCGCTGCTCACTCGCATCGCAGAAGTGACCGGGGGCAAGACCCGGGACACCCTCGCTGGGATCTTCGACGACCGAGACGCCAAGCGCTTCTCGTACTTCTCCCTCACCTTCCCGCTCCTGCTGGCTGCAGCGCTGAGCCTGCTCTTCGGCGTTGCTGCGCGCCGACTCGCGCTGCCCGACGCCTTCAGCCGCGCCACCGCGCGGGTCCGCGCCCGCTTCGACGCCCGAGCCGAAGCAAAGGCACGCCGCGCCGCCCAAGCCCGGGCGTCCGCGGCCGATACGAACCGCACCCTCGATGCGCTGCGCGACGTCAAGACGCGTGCCGCGCCGCCGCCCGGGCGGCCACCTCCCATCGCCGCCTCCCCCCGGCCGAGCGTCCAAACCGACGCCGCGCCGCCCAGCGTGCCCCACTTCGCGCGGGGGTCGGCGCACACTCCCTCCATTGCGGGCGGTGGCGCCGCCGAGGGCGGCAGCGGCCCCACGTCGGGCAAGCAGATGACCGCTGCGGAAATCTTGCTTGCCCGACGACGCGGTCGGCGTGGCGGCTAAGAGCCGACCACGCCGCGGCTCGCGGATGCTATGACCGGTCGCAACATGCGATGCTCGCACGCCGCCCTCCTACTTTCCGTCTTCGCTACGAGCGGGGCGTGCCATCGGGGGCCGACGCCGTGTGTGTCGGCGAGCGCCTGCGGCGACGGACTCGAGTGTTTGGCGAACCGCTGTGTGCCCACTGGCGGCGAACCTGTGTCCCCAAAGGCGATCCGCGCAGTGCTCGAGCCGACGCGGTTGGCCGTGGTCAGCGCCCAAATCGAACCGGGCGCATTGCCCACGGTGGTCACCTTCGGGAGCCACGCGCGAGGGGCCACGCGCCTGCTGCTGGAGTTTGGCGACTCCCTCCAGCTGCGGGAGGTGGAAGCAGCCTTTCTTCTGCTGGACCCGGCCAACGGCGTCGCCCGGGGCAGCGAAGACGTCACAGTGGAAGCGTTCCGCCTTGCAGACGCTTGGGACGATGCGGCGCTGAGTTGGGTGCGCGGCCCGCGACGCCTGCTTCCTTCGGCGACAGGCATCGCGCGGCCAAGCCCCCCGACCCCGCTCAGAATCGACGTCACGAACATCGTCCGCTATCTGGCGGCACACCCCGAGGCACATCGGGGACTACTTCTCAGTGCGGGCGCCGGTGCCGGTGCCGGTGTGAGTTTCAACACGGGCATTGCGGGCGGTCAGGGCCCTCGCCTCGAGCTTTACGGTCGCTGAGGGTGCGGATGCGGAGAGCACCGTGCTAGCGTCGGCGCCGCATGGCTGACTCGGTGCTCAGCGTTCAAGGGCTCACGGCCGCGTTCGATACGGATCGCGGGCGCCTGCGCGCGGTGCACGACGTTTCCTTCGACCTGCCCAGAGGTCAGACCCTAGCCATCGTCGGAGAAAGCGGTTGTGGCAAGAGTGTCACGGCACTGTCCGTCCTGGGCCTATTGCCAGTGCCTCCCGCCGTGATCGAAGCCGGCCAGATCCTCTACGACGGCAAGAACCTGCTCGAACTCAAAGAGCGCGAGATGCGCAAGATCCGCGGTGGCAAGATCGCAATGATCTTCCAAGAACCGATGACTTCGCTCAATCCGGTCTACACCGTCGGGTCGCAAATCGTCGAAGCCGTGCGACTGCACAAACCGCTGTCCCGCGCCGCAGCGCGAGCCCGAGCCATCGAGATGCTCAAGCTCGTCGGCATTCCGTCTCCGGAGGACCGCGTCGACGCCTATCCCCACCAACTCTCTGGCGGCATGCGCCAGCGCGTGATGATCGCGATGGCGCTGTCTTGTGACCCTGATGTGCTGATCGCCGACGAGCCCACCACGGCACTAGACGTGACCATCCAGGCTCAGATCCTCGACTTGCTGCGACGACTTCAAGCAGAGCTGGCGATGAGCGTTCTGTTCATCACCCACGACCTTGGGGTTGTTGAGGAGTTTTCCAACAACGTCGTCGTCATGTACGCGGGTCGTGTGGTGGAGAGCGGCAGCGTGGAAGAGGTCTTCGCGGCGCCCGAACACCCGTACACCCGCGGACTGCTCGCGAGCGTGCCGCCTCTGGCTGCTTCACGTGGCGCAGCCAAGCAGGCGCGCCTACAAACCATCGAAGGAGTCGTGCCGGACTTGCTCAGCCTCCCCTCCGGCTGCCGCTTCGCGGCGCGCTGTGCACACAAGAAGTCAGAGCCCCCTGGCTTCGAAGCCTGCGACAGCGATGAGCCAGCGCTTTTCTCCCTTGGACCCGGCCGAGCGTCTCGCTGCCACTACTCACAGCCATGAGCAAGAACGGAAAAGAAACGAGTCCTGGCACCGCCGAAGACGCCCCCATCGGCAGCGAGGTGTACTGGGATCCACCGGAGGCTCCCGCGCCGGATGCGGGCCCAGACGCAACCGGCGGCTCTGAGACCAAGGACGAAGACGGCGCCGCAGCAAAAGAGCGCCGCCCGCTCATGCACGCGGAGCGCGTCAGCAAACTATTTCCGGTCAAGAAGGGCCTATTCGGACGCACCCGCTTCGTGCGGGCGGTGGACGGCGTCTCGCTCTACGTTCGCCACGGCGAGACCTTGGGACTGGTCGGCGAAAGCGGCTGCGGCAAAAGCACTCTCGGGCGTACTCTCTTGAAGTTGCTCGAGCCCACGTCCGGCCGCATCGTCTTCGACGGCCGAGACATCACACACATGAGCCACCGGCAGCTTCGCCCTCTGCGGCGGCGCATGCAGATCATTTTCCAGGACCCGTACTCCTCCCTCAATCCGCGCATGACGGTGCGCAGCATCGTCGGCGAGGCACTTTCGGTCCACAAGCTGGCCAAAGACGCCGCCGAAGAAGAAGCAAAGGTCGAGGCATTGCTGAAGCGGGTCGGGCTGCGCCCGGAAGCCATGAAGCGCTACCCCCACGAATTCTCCGGGGGCCAGCGCCAGCGCGTGGGCATCGCCCGCGCTCTAGCCGTCGAGCCGGATTTTATTGTTTGCGACGAACCGATCAGCGCGCTCGACGTCTCGATTCAAGCCCAGATCGTGAATCTGCTCTTGGACTTACAAGACGAGTTCAAGCTTTCATTCTTGTTCATCTCGCACGATCTCAAGGTGGTCGAGTACATGAGTCACCGCGTCGCGGTCATGTACCTCGGCAAGCTCGTCGAGGTTGCTCCCGCGGAGTCGCTGTACGAGAGACGCCTGCACCCCTACACGCGCGCCCTCTTGTCTGCGATCCCGGTTCCGGATCCCAGCAAGCGACGGCTGCGCGTGCTGCTCGAGGGTGACGTGCCGAGCCCGATGGATCCACCCACGGGGTGCGCCTTCCACCCGCGCTGCCCCCGGGCAGAGAAGGGCAAATGCGACACCGAAACGCCCCTACTTGCCGAACTCGAAAAAGGCAGCCGGCACCGAGTGGCTTGTTTCCATCCCCACGACTGAGCCGGCGAAAGGCCGACGTCCTTTCAATCCAAACCCGGCGTGGGCGCAGCAGCCGCAGGCGCGCCCACCGCGCAGCGCAGCACCGAAAGCTCGACCGCCAGGCCCTTGGGGCGGCCAATGAATAGCAGGCCCGCCCGAGCCGCAAGGGGCTCGGCACTGCGGAGGGTTGGCTCCGAGTCGAGGCGGTCGACCAGCGCGCCCGTCGGGCTGATGGCGGCCAGCTTGGTCTCGTCCGTCACGCTGCCGAGGGACAGCCACAGTGGCGAGGCTTTCTTCTGCGCGGCCGCATCGAGTATCAGACTGGGCACACCCGCACCCACGGATTCGTCTTGAAGCGTGCTGCGCGTGATTTCCCCTCCGCTGGCGATCCGTGCGAACTGCACCGCGCGCCCTTCGGCCCCGGGGGAGGTCGGGTCGTCGCGCCAGGCCACCAGCGCGCTGCCGTCCGAAAGCCCGACTAGATCATAGACCAAGACATGGGACGGCACGGGGTTGATGGAGACGGGCTCGCCGGTGCGTGCGCCGTTTTCGTCCAGGGGCACGAGCATCAATCGGCGAGCCCCAAAAGCGATCAGCGGGATATCCGCACTCGGCATCGGCGTCGCCCTGGCGTCACGCTTTTCGAGAGCACGTCCCAGCCAGGCAAGCCAGAAGCCCCCGGGGCGGGTGCTGAGTTGTGGCGCCTCCGCGTCCTCCTCAGCGCCCGACACGATGCGCGCGGGCGAGATGGACCCGATTTGCTCAGCCGCGAAGCTCGCGATCGAGATCACCGATCGGTCCTTTTTCCGGTCCAATTGATCCCAAACTACCACGCCGCGCTGCTTCGACAGCGCGACATCAAACACCTTCGAATCATCGCGACCTTCAGAGACCTCGCCGCCCCAGGTGACGCCCAGAGTTGCGCCGGTGGACAGCCGCGCCATGCGCAGCACGCCGCCTCCCGCGTCACTGTCTGGCACTGCCGCGATCAGTGCTCCGCCGTAGCTGGCCAAACGTGGAGGCTCGACGTCTCCATGGGTTTTGCCCAGTTCGACGAAACGCCCACCTCGACCGGAACTCGGGAGCTCTGCGACGACGGCGGTGGTTCCGGCGCCCTTCGCCCGGAGCGCGCTGACGTAGAAGTGCTCTCCGTGAGTCACTGCGCGCCCCAACTCGACCGCGAAGGGCAAGTCGGGCTCGTCCACGGAGCCATCGGCCTCAGCGGGAGACCGTGGGCCAACATCCCCAAGGGTGAACACGGCGCCCGGAACGCTTTCCTGACACCGCGGTGCGACGGGCTGCGGCGTTGGCGCCGCACTCGCAGCGGCGCTGGACGAGGGTTGAGGGGCGCGGCGCTTGCAGCCCGGAGCAACGAGCCCGGCAATGACCAGCGCTAGAACGGTACCGCGGGAAAGCCGCATGACAGCGGGCATAACAGGGCTTTTGCCGGGCAGCCAGCGCCGAGGGCCGGACCGCAGCGCAGCCGCGGATGGCAGAAGCCATAGGCAACGCCGACAACCGAGTATGATGGCGCCCGCATGCCTCGACGGAATCTAACGCGAGCCTATGAGCCCAACATCGCGCTGCGTGCGCTCTACCGTCGGGCCTTTGATCGGGTCCAGGTGGATGAAGACTGGGCGACCCGGGTGCGGGAGCTCTCGGCCCAGGGCAGCGTCGTGTACGTGCTGCGCAGTCTCAATTTCGTCGACTTCTTCGCGCTGGATCACCTCACCAAACGTTTCGGCTTGCCCGAAGTCCGCTTCGCCAACGATCTGGGGTTGTGGGTGCTAGCGCCCATGGGCAAAGGCTGGCTGAACGCGATCTTGCCACGACGAGACGTCACCCCCGGGGACGAACTGCGAGACGCACTCACCAGCGGAGGGTCTGCGGCGCTATTCTTGAAGCGTCCGCCCGGCCCCCTCGATCTGGCGGCCGGAGCCAGCGGCGGGCGCGGACTGGTGGAAGGCGATGATCTGCTCAAGTCGCTCTTGTCCATGCAGCAAACCGCCAATCGTCCCATCCTGCTAGTGCCGCAGCTCTTCGTTTGGACCAAGGAGCCCGACACCCGGGGCAAGCGCCCTTTGGACTTTGTCCTTGGATCCCGCGAATGGCCAACGCCGCTCCGAACCGTCGGCCAGTACCTCTACAACTACAACCACGTAGCCCTCAAAGCTGGCGAAGCCTTGAACCTTGCGGACTTCTGCGCGGACAACGCCGACGTATCCTCGGACGTGCAGGTTCGGCGCGTCACCTACGCGCTGTTGCGACGCCTGGAACGCGTGCGCCGCAGCATCGTTGGCCCGGCGGAAAAAGCGCCGGAACGCGTGCGCTGGGAAATCGTTCGCACACCGAAGCTACAGACCATCATCCGTGATTTGGCCGGGGAGCGCCCCGTCGACCGGACGGTGCTGACCGGACGGGCCCTGGGCATGTTGCGTGAGCTGCAAGCAACCCCGGACATGGCGACCATCAAAGGCCTGGAAGCCATATTTCACCGGGTCTTCCACCGCATCTATGCCGGCATCGAATACGACAAGACGGACATCGAACGCGTGCGCGAAGCTGCGAAGGAAGGCTCTTTGGTGCTGCTACCCAGCCACAAGAGCCACATCGACTACCTGATTCTCAGCTACGTCTTCAACAACGAAAACCTCCAACTCCCGCTGATCGCAGCCGGCGACAATCTGAACTTCTTTCCCGTAGGTCCGATCTTCCGTCGTGGCGGCGCGTTCTTCATTCGCCGCTCCTTTCGAGGAGACAAGCTCTACGCCGCCATTGTCGACAGCTACATCCGGCGCTTGATCCGCGACGGCTTTCCCATCGAGTTGTTCCTGGAGGGCGGGCGGAGTCGAACGGGCAAGCTGCTGCCTCCCAAATACGGTCTCTTGACCATGATCGTGGATGCGGCCATGGCCGTTCCTCAGCGCACGACCTACTTCGTGCCCGTCAGCATCGGCTACGAACGGGTGATTGAGGCCGCCAGCTACCAACATGAATTGACCGGCGGCGACAAGGAAAAGGAAGACGCGGCCGGCCTGCTCAAAACCCCCGAAGTGCTCCGGCACCGCTATGGCCGCATCAACCTCCAATTCGGAGAAATCCTCAGCCTGAGCCAGATCCGCTCCGAGCTCGGACTGGGCGCGGACGAGCCGTTGCGCCCCGCAAGGCGCCGCGCGCTCATCACGCGATTGGGCAACCGCGTGATGGACGAGATCAATCAGGTCACGGCCATCACGCCCGGCGCGCTCACGGCCCTTGCTCTGCTTTCGAGCGAAAAGCGTGGGCTCTCCTTTGAAGACCTCGTCGCGCAGTGCGCGCGTTTGCTCGGGGTCTTGCGGGGGCTCGGAGCGCGGACCACCCCGTCCGCGGCGACTTCCTCGGGCAGTCTGCGCCCAGACGCCATCCGCGAAGCTGTCGAGATGTTTCGAGATGCCGAATTAGTCGACGTGCACACCGGCCAACTCACAGAAGGCACCAAGAAGAAGGAGCGCACTCGGAGCGCAGTGGAGCGCGACAGCATCATCACCCCATTGGAAAACAAGCGACTCGTATTGGATGCTTCCAAGAACTCGATGATCCACTTCTTCGTAGAACGCGCCCTGGTCGCCACCGCGATGCTGGTGCAGCCGGGCCCACCGGTGCAGGAAGACTTGCTTCGGCAGCGAGTGCAGCGGCTCTCCAGGTTGTTCAAGCGGGAATTCAGGTTCCGCGCTGACGCGACCTTCGACACCATCTTCGACGATACCCTCGACGCACTGATTCAGTCCGGCGTTCTCAGCCGCGCCGCCTCCGATGGCGTCACCGCGGGCAGCGGGCACAGCGACCTGAACGGACTGCAGTGGCTACAGCTGTATGCTTCGATCATCGTCAACTTCCTGGAAGCTTATCGCATCGCGGCTCGCAGCCTGGCGCTGCTACTCAAAGGACCAGCCAGCGAAAAGGATCTGGCCAAGAAGGCCCTCGGCATCGGCAATCGCATGTTTTTTTCTGGCGAGCTCACACGACGAGAGGCCGTGTCTCGACCCGTCATCGAGAACGCCCTGCTGTCGTTCTTAGAGCAGGGCTACTTGGCCAGGGACAATGGAAAGCTACGCCTCGCGGAGTCCTTCCAGACTCAAGATGCGGTGCGCGCCATCGAAGGGCGCTTGACCGGCTACCTCCGGGAGGTGACATGAAGCTTTCCCACTTTGCTGCCTCTTGCCTAGGCCTCGCCTCCGCGGGCTGCTTCGGCACGCCCACACCGCTGTCTCCCGGCGTAGCCGGCTCCGTTGGCGTGCCCCACGACGGTGTGCTGACGAACGGCGTCGAGTTGCCCAAACGCGGAACGGGCTTTCGCCGCTACCGGCCCCGCAGCCCGAACTACTGGGGCAATCCACGTCTGGTCAGCACCCTGGTGTCCGCCGCCGCGGAGGTCAACGCCGCCTTACCCGGCGGGGCGCCGCTATATGTGGGTGACATTTCGGCTCGCCACGGCGGCAAGATCCCCGGGCATCGCTCGCACCGAACGGGACGCGACGCGGATTTATTGTTCTATGTCACGACGCCCGAAGGCGCACCAATCCACAGCCCCGGCTTCGTCAGCCTGGGCACAGACGGTCTCGGCCGCGTCACCATCGGCGAGGAGGAGCGTTATGTCCGACTCGACGTCGAGCGCACCTGGCTGCTAGTCAAGGCGCTCGTCAGCTCGCAGACCATCGGCGTGCAATGGCTGTTCGTGAGCCGCGGCGTCGAAGCGCTTCTGGTGGACTACGCGAGAGCACGCGGTGAAGATCTAGAGCTAGTGTGGCATGCGGAAACCGTATTGCTGCAACCCGGCGACAGTTCACCCCACGACGACCACTTCCATCTGCGCATCGCTTGCCTGCCGGCGGAAATGGCCCAAGGCTGCGAGGGCGGCGGGCCCTATTGGCCCTGGCTGCCTCTGCCACAGATGCCGTTCTGGTTGGATGACAGCGAGGTGCGCGCTTTGGGGCAAGCAGATCCCTTCGTCGAGCTTTCCCATGACCCGCAAGCTTCGTGACGCGAAGCGTATCGGCGCCGGCCAACTCCTCGCAGGGGACTGTCTGACCCGGCTCGGGGATCTGCGACGTCAGCGTCCGCGCTTTGACCTGATCTACGTCGATCCGCCCTTCAATGCTGGAGGGTCACGCGGCGCACGCAGAGAAAAGGGAGCGCGCAACGACGGAGCGTTTGCGTATCGAGACGCCTGGGGCGGCCTCGATGGTTTCTTGAAGATGCTTGCGCCACGGCTGGAGGCCATGGCCGGCTTGCTCTCGGCCCAGGGCAGCCTCTGGGTCCACCTGGACTATCGCGCGGTGCACGACACCAAGATCGCGCTCGATTCCTTGCTCGGGCGACGCGCGTTCCGCGGCGAGATCATCTGGGTCCCGGGCAACGGAGGCCGCAGCCGCACGGGCCCCAGCGTGACCCACCAGACGATCTTGGTTTATGCACCCGGACAGCTGATCTGGAACGCCGACGACGCTGCCCTACGCGAGCCCTACGCCGACACCAGCCTGAGCATGCATTTCAACCAGACCGATGCGGACGGGCGCAGGTACCGCGAACGCACCATCGGCAAGAAGACCTACCGCTACTACGCCGACGTCGGTCGCCGCCTCGGTAGCGTGTGGAGCGATTGCCCAGCCATGCGCGCCAACACGCCCCTCAATCCAGAGACCACCGGCTACCCCACCCAGAAGCCCGAGCGCCTGCTGGAGCGGATCCTGCGCGCGAGCACCCTGCCTGAGAGCCAGGTGCTCGATCCCATGTGTGGTTCGGGCACGACCTTGGCAGTGGCAGAGCGCCTGGGCCGCCCGTGGGTCGGCATCGATCAGAGCAAAACCGCCCTCGAAACCGCAACGAAGCGATTGCAGGCGTGCGTACAAAAGCAAACGAGCCCCGGAGCGAAATCGCTCCGAGGCTCGGATGCGTGACCAGCCCCCGAATTGCTCAAAGGGCTTTGGACGGGCTTCACGTCAGGCGTCGCAGTGATAACCCGGGATGCAGAATGGACCGTTTTGGTTGTTGCAAGTGCCGCCCTTGGGCGTGTTGTTTGGCGGGTCGAAGCAGCCGAAACCGCTCTGCCCGGACGAATCGGAACCGAAGTCACATGCGACACCAGCACCGGTGCATCCGGCGTTGCTGACTGGGTTGCAGTCGGCCGGCACGCCCTTGATGCAGCCTGCTGGCAAGCCAATGCCGGCATCTGTGGTGCCCGCATCCGTGGCGCCAGAATCTGGGGCGGGCCCGGCGTCAGTCGCGCCAGAATCCGCGGCAGGCCCGGCGTCGGTCGCTCCACCGGCATTGCATACGCCGATCGTACCCAGTTGGGCAGCGTCGATCGCAGCGCAGGTCTCGCCGCTGTCGCAGTCGCTGTCCGAGCAACACCATTTCTTGCAGGTCCCGTCGGGGGGAGCACCGCCGGCTCCACCGGTTGCTCCAGTTGCTCCCGTCGCGCCGGTGCCCGTCGCGCCGGTGCCCGTCGCGCCGGTTGCACCGGTGCCCGCCCCCGTGCCGCCCGAGCCAGCGTCAAAGCCGCCAAAATTCCCGGTGCCGGCTGCGCCGCCGGTCCCACCACCGCTGCTGCTAGAACAGGCGCCGCCTACGGCGAGCACTGACAATCCCAAGACCACACTAAACCCAAGTGAACGCTTCATCGAATGCCTCCAGAACGCGGGACCTTCCCGGTAGAATCGCCGGGCCGTCGGGCGGCCACGCGAAGGCGGGAGTGTTTACGCCGGCAGACACTCTGTCAACGCACATTGTGCGCAAGCCGCAAAAACTACGGCGGATCCGCTGCTGGACCCACGGCACTCAACGACGCCGGGGCTCGCTCTTACGTCTCGGCCGCAGCTCCTTGACCACTCGGAAGGTCAATCCGGTCCCACGGATCGCCGCGTACAGACCACCCCGAGACGCCCCGCGGCACCACACGCCGTCGGTCACCCACGAACCACTGCGCACCATCCGCCAGCCGGACTCGCCACGATCAACGTCCGCGCTGGGTTCCGGTTCCGCGTCCAGCTCCGCGGAGGTTTTTTCGCCGTACACATCGCCGACCCACTCCCGCATGCCCCCCGCCATGTCCCGCACGCCGTAGGGCGATGTGTCGATGGGAAACGTGCCCACGGGTTCGGGCTGTTGGGGGAACGAGCGTGATTCGCGCATCAAGCAGAACGTCGGATCGAAGTGATCGCCCCAGGGGTAGGCCCGGCCGTCCACTCCGCGCGCGGCCTTTTCCCATTCGAGCTCCGTGGGAAGCCGGATCAAATCCCCGGTCTTCTGAGAGAGCCAGCGGCAATAGTCGCGAGCATCAAACCAATCCACCAGGCACACCGGGACGCGCCACAGATGTCCCGCTTCGGCGGGAAAGAGCCCCCGCGCCTCCCCCTCGATGATGTGATCGACGGGCTGCCACTTGCCGTCCTTCTGCTCGACCCAATACCCTTCGGAGCCTTTGAAGTCGTGGGGTGCGCGTCGCATGGCAAGGGCCGCATCCCGAGTGCTCAGGTCGTCCAGGAACTCACAGTACTGCGCCATCGTGACGGGCAGTTTTGCGATGGCGAAGTCCCCCACCTTTGCAAGCTCCCGAGCAAGGGCACCGTAGGCTTGTTCGTCGCCCCCGACCAGGAACTCGCCCGCGGGCACGTGAACGAAATCCTCTCCAATTTCGGAGTCCGCGTACAGCTGCACCTTGGCGTCATGCTGCTCGTTGCGACCGAGCAGCACCGGATAGCGCGCCTGCCGGAATCCGGGCGCGCGAACCGTCACCAGGTAGCGCCCCGGCTCGAGGCCAACCCGCGCAAAGGGCGTGCGTCCTAGATTGCGTTCTGGACCCGGGACCAGAACACGGTCATGCTCTTCGTAGCGCTGCACGAAGGTCTGCGCCCCGGAAGGTTCGGACTCCACACTGAGAGCGCCCTCCGCACGCAGCAGCCCAGCATACTCGCCGTCGTCGTGCTCTAGCACGAGCGCTTCGTAGTACACCTGACTGGCGACCCGGCCCTGCTCGTCGGCCTCGCGCGCCCGGGACCAATACAAGTCCGCAAGCCCCTTGTGCGCGGCGGGAAAGTCCGCGTCGTAGCCAAGGGCCTTGGTATAAAGCTCGATGGCCTCGGCGATGGCCAAGGCGCTGTCGCGTTCCGCGCTGGCGTGCTCGTCCTCCAACTGCCACACCGTTCGCTTCGCCTCGACTGCCGCCCACGCCGGCACGTCCTTGGCCGCCGCGCGGGAGCGCTTCACCAGCTCCGCCTGCTCGCGCAGGAGTCTGCGGTAGCGCGCGAAGGGCCCTTCGGCTTCGAGGCACAACCGCGCGGCTTCCTCGCGACGGCGCTGGCGCTCTTTGGCGCCTTCCAGGAAGTCTTCAACCTGGGTTGCCACCTCGTCGGCAGAGTGCAGGCGGTCTCCGGGCTCTTTCGCCAGCAGCCGGAGGCACAAATCCTCGAGTAGCAGCGGCGTGGCAGGGACCAATTGCCGTGGGGGCGTTGGCTCGCGCTCATAGCTCGCGATCAGCGCGCGATAGTCTTCGGCAAAGCCGAAGGGATGACGGCCGGTCAAGATCTCGTACAAGATCACGCCGAGGGCAAACAGATCGCTGCGCTGGTCCACGACTTCCCAACGGCCAAGGGCAACCTCCGGCGCAAGATAGCCAGGGGTGCCACCGGAAGGCGACGTGAACCCCGGTGGCGGTGAACTGTCGGACAGGCCCGAACGCACCTCGCTGTCCGCATGCACTTTGGCCAGCCCCCAATCTGCCAAATAAACCTCGCCGAAGTCGCCGAGCAAGATGTTGTCGGGCTTGATGTCGCCGTGGAGCACGCCCCGCGAATGCGCGTAGGAAAGCGCGCGACACAGCTGGACGAATGCGCCCAAGAGTCGCACCAGCGGCCACTGCTTGCGCAATTCCTCGCGGTCGATGATGTCGGCCAGGGACTGCCGCTTGACGACCCGCATCGTGTAATACGGCTGACCGTCCGGCAGCGCGCCCAGGTCGTACACCGGCACGATGTTCGGATGCTCCAGCTGGGCCGTGATGCGCGCTTCTTGCAAAAAGCGCCGCACCAGATCGCCGTCGCTCAAAATGTGTTCCTGGAGCGTCTTCAGGGCGACCGTGCGGCCAATTTCGCGGTCGCGACAGGCCACCACCTTGCCCATGCCGCCACGGCCCAGAGCGTCGACCAATGCGTAACGCGGCCCCTCGAGTTTGCCGGGCTCCTTAGCGAGGTCCCGAGACTGGGGAGAACCCTCGCCGGTGAACACAGAGACGAGGCGCCCAGGCAGGGTCGGCAAAGCGCCGAGCGCAGGCGGCATCGGGGAACTCGGAGCCTGCCGCTCACCCGACGCACTCGAGCTCCCCACGCTCGGCGCCGGTTGGTCCAGGCTCGCCCGGGTCGGGGCGATGGGCGCGGTGCCGCCGGGAGTCGCCGCGGGCTCTGGCCGCTCGATGATGGCGGGGGCCCCAGGCACGCACGCCGGCCGCGCTTTGCTGATGCGACTCGTAGGCCGCGATCAACGGGTGCGCGCGCCGGATATCGTCTGTGCTGGGGGTAAACACGGATTGGATGTCTTCGACTTGGCGCGGATGGATGGCGAGCTTGCCCGT